>SVDB01000029.1 GCA_015058065.1 Clostridiales bacterium | reverse complement strand
CGGTAAACTCGCGATAGGGCAGTGCCGCAAGCTGAGCCCGGCTGAGGTAGCCGCGCTCAGAAAGGCCGTAGAATAAAACTGAAACATTGAAAAGGGGCTGCCGCACTGCTTTAGTGCGACAGCCCCTTTTTTTTGCGGTATTCGTTGCCATCTGATGATCTCAATGTGTCAGTCGTCATAGAACAGGGAATGAAACTCCAAAGATAATTTACCGGAACTTGATTCAGACACCCTTATATATATACTATCTGTATCCCAGCGATAGTGATCAATGCCATCAGCGGGTTGTAAAGACGGTTCGCCGTATGCTTCGCATACTTTATCTACAAGTCCCTTCATATCAAGCTTCAGGTCATCAAAGGTGATTTCCACCCAGTATAGAGGAGTATCTTCCGTTACAAAGAATTTTAATTTTTCAAAGTGATATCCATATATCTTTCCATTCTCAAGAGTGTAACTCATTATGGATGAATATCGTCCAACGGACTCTATCTCACTTGCTTTTGATATGACCGTGTCAAGAGAATCGTCCATCTGCACTCCGGCAGGGAGTTCCTCGAGGGTATCTGCATCGTCGGCAGAAGATACAGATGGGAGTTCTACCATATAGATCTGCAGATCCACTTTTCCCGGTTCCGATTCTTTTGCATATACATATTCGTTGAAGTCTTCTGTTGTCCACTTATATTCATCGAATTCAGAGCTATATGTTGATTCTCCATAAACTTTTGAAACTTCTTCTACAAGCTTTGATATGTCCAGTTCAGGGTCCGAAAACCAGATCCACACTTCTGTCAGCTGATCATTCTGGTTGAACTCGAATTGGATTTTTTCAAAGGAATAGCCATAAACTGTTCCATTTTCCACTATATACCAATTTACGTATTCCTCGGCGTATTTTGAGGATGGGTTTAATTTATCTACTTTAGATTTGACTGTGTCAAGAGAATCACCCATCTGCACTCCGGCAGGGAGTTCCCCGAGGATACCTGTATTTTCGGCGGGAACCACATCAGAGTTACCTGTACCATGCTTAGATACAGCGACGATAGCGACTACTGCAACCAGAGCAATGAGAGTAATGGCAGCTACTGCTGCAATGATCATCTTTTTAGGTTTTGCTTTTCCGCCATTTCTTGCTGTGCGCTTATCAGGTACAACGACATTTGACCGGATCGGATCTGCAGAGCCAATGTTTGCCGGGACCGGTTGCGGTGCGGGCACATTATTCGCAAAGGCGGCCGGCGCAGGGGAGGCCGGCGCAGGGGCGGACGGTTCCGTCATTCCAAGAAGGCTTTTCTTTTTAAAATCATACTCTTCCTGAGTGATGGCGCCCATATCAAGGAGTTCTTTGTATTGCTTTATAAGCTCGGCATCATTCATGATCGCACCTCCAATTACTAATGTATTTATTATAGCATACAAAAGGCAGGTCATTATGAGGTGACCTGCCTTTTTGCAGACCGCTTTGCGGCATTTTGTATTTTTTGATCATACTATAGGACTATCGGTTCTTTTCAGTTTTTATCCTTCTCCCTATACGGGCTGACTTTCATTGGCTGCTGATACCTTCCTATTGCAAACTGATGCTGTTGATTATATAGTCCTTGATCACCATATTCGTATTCATGGTGTCATCTGCGTAATATACAAAACGGAATTGCGTGATCTGACCCAGTTCATCGACCGGCAGCACATATATCTCGTGTATTGTATCAGTTTCACCCTCATCGCTCCTGTCCTTACGATATTTGACCCAGTAGCATTCGACTCCATCGATAGTGGTGGAACCTTCCTCATAATCAGATAAAGTATAGTTTTCTTTTGCGTATCCCGCGAATGAGTCGCGGGTCAGTTCAGCGCCGTCTTCGTAATCACCCTGCGATATCTCAGCATCTTCATATCCGGATCTTGAGACTTCAAAGAATATGGTGCCATCGGAATCAAGGTACTCAGTCGCGTAATTTCCGTCCCATTCTTCTTCGTACCAGCTTTCCCCGTCATAGACCTCCCAGCTGCTCGGGACTTCAAAAGTGAGACCCTGCGCGGAGCCATAGGAGTATTCAGTGTCAGACGTACTGCTTGGAGTGCCCGTACCGCCGGAGCCGGAGCCGAAACTGGCGCTGTTTTCGGCTAAAATGCCTATTACCGCAAGTATCGACAGAACACCTAAAACGACAAGTATAATAGGAAATGAATTATTTTTTTTGTTTGCCTTGGCAGGGACTTGAGGAGTGACAGCCATCCCCGGATTCGGAGCCTGCGCCACCGGCGCGGTATACCCTGCGTAAGGATTGCTCACCGGCGCGGTGTATCCTGCATTTGAGCTGTTCCCAACTGCAGGTCCGGCGAAAGAAGCCGCGTTATAAGTTGCAGTGTTGTAAGGTGAAGTCGTGCCGTAGCTGCTATTGCCTGTTGCCTTAGGTGAAGGAGCAGGCGCGGCTTTTGGAGCCGGTTTTGGCGCCTGCTGTGGTGCCGGCTTTGGCTTTTCAGCCGCGAAAGCCTTGTTTCTGCACTTCTCGATCCCGTACGCGTTGAACACCTTGGCGTAGAAATCTTCCGGATCAGGATACTTGTTCTTGTAGATAGCCTGCAGACGGTTCATGCGCATGCGCATGCCGCTCGGAAGATCTATATCGCTTTCATATACAAGAAGCCTGTCTTTGTCGAGATCTCTGGCGAAATTGAGCTCATCGCGGCAGTTTTGCGAGTTTATGTAGTTTTCCGAAATATACGCGATGAAATAAGTGCACTCTTCAATATGGGATGCTATGGTCTCATCCCATTCGGCGCCGGGATCTATGCCCTCATCGAACCAGACATTGTAGCCGCGCAGCTGGAACTGTTCGACCATGTCGAGCACTTCGCGCATATCCCTGTGCGAATAACTCATGAATATGTAGTTTTCGTTTCCCTTATACGGCTTGACTTTCATAAATCAAATGATCCTTTCAGATGATGGGATACGCGCCGGCTGCTACATGTCCTGAAGATCGGACATGAGATCCTTGTCTTTTCCGCCCTTAATATACGCTTCGATTATGTCAACAGCGCCTTCGACTCCGGCGCGGCTGGTATTGATCAGAAGGTCGTATACATCACGGCCGCCCCACTTGTTGTCAGTGTAGAACTCATAATATCTGCGGCGCTGCTTGTCGATCTGTTTGACGGCCTTTTCGGCGGTCGCTACATCAAAAAGGTTCTCCGGTTCAGCGGCATTGTGGATCTGCAGTTTTCTGCGGACCCTGTCCTCGAACGGCGCGAAGAGGAAGATACTGACGTGTCTTTCTTCAGAGAGGATGTAATCGGCCGCGCGCCCCACTATGACGCAGCTCTCCTTAGCAGCGATCTCTCTTATAATATTAAACTCTTCTTCCTGTATCTTCGCGAAGGGGGAGGCAGAAAAACTGTCGATGGCCGAGAACGCGTTGCCGAAAGAAAGTTCGGGCGCCTTCTCGTCGTTGTCACGGATGTATTCTTCGTGATAGCCCGTGCTGGCTGCAGCCATCGCGATTATTTCTTCATCATAAAACTTGATGCCGAGCCTTTCAGCAAGGCGCCTCGCGACCTCATGGCCGCCGCTTCCGAATTCACGGTCTATGGTTACGATCACTTTGTCTTCCATTTCAGTTCTCCATCATTGATTTACCGGTCATTTCAAAGAAGGGTTCCTTCCTTGAGATTATATCATTTTGAGAAGTTTAAAGCGATGCGCCAACAGCGTCAGCGAACGCTTTCATGTCCTTGAGAGTGGTGAAAACGGCACGCGCGTTGTCAGGACGTCCGCCTCCTCTGCCTCCGAATCCCGCCGCGTTGGCTTTGACCAGTTCGCCGCATTTCGCGTCGCCTGAAGAGAAGAGCAGGCAGGTCAGGGAAACCGTGTCCATCATCATGAGCAGCAGGCCTTCGGTCTCGTTTATGACCGAGAAGCCCAGTTTGAGCAGGTCATCGGTTCCGAGGAGCTCAGATGAATACTTATAGACAGCTGAACCCTTAGCTTCGGCCAGGATACGTTCTTTTTCTGCTTCCTTTACATACGCCGAGAGACCGGCCAGTTTCGCTTTTAGCGACGATACATTGGCGGCTTCGAGGTCGAGCCTTGACGCCAGATCGGCAGGTGAGCATGAAAAGCGCTTTGCGGCGTCCGCAAGCAGTGCGGAGTCAGCGCTGAGCTTTTCGAAGGCGGCCTTGCCGCAGTCGAAGTATATGCGGTTCATGCCTTTGTTCGGCTCACACTTATAGATCGCGAGCAGACCGACTTCAGCGGAGTTCGCGGGATGAGTCCCGCAGCAGGCGATGCAGTCATAAGGATCGTCAGGATCACCGACTGTCACCACAGACACCTTGCCTTCGTGAGGGACCTGCTTGCGCACCGGGAGCGCCAGAGAAGACTCATAGTCGTCGAACCATGTCACTCTTACCGGGAGAGCTGACCATATGGCATCGTTGACAGCCGACTGAGCCAGATCGAGTTCTTCATCCGTCAACATGCGGCCTTCAAGGTCGATGTCGATCGTTATGTACTCCTCGCCCATGTGGAAGCCCCGGTTCACTCCGCCGAAAAGGCTGTCCATGGTCCCGCTCAGCATGTGCTCGCCGCAGTGACGCTGCATGTTGCGGAAACGGAAGTCCCAATCAATGGTCAGCGTGACACGGTCACCGGGCTTGAAGGTACCCGCAGGCGCGTCGGTCTCGTGCCATACGTCTCCGAAAAGATCCTCGTCGCACGCGCGGGAGACCTCATGGATCACGCCTGAGTCCGCAATGGATACCGTACCGGTATCCGAAGGCTGCCCGCCTCCCTCCGGGAAGAAGACGGAAGTATCGCAGGCGATCACATCAAATCCTCTTTTTTCGCGGACGCCGGTGACCTCCGCTTCACATGAGACGGCATACGGGTCTTCGCGGTATATTCTTTTGGTGCTCATTTGTTACCCTTTCATATGTTTCACGCGTTTCACGAAATCGAACAAAACCGCGGGAAAAACAAATTTCAAAAACTGTGGATAAATCCTGTTGACACAAGGATAAAATCGTTGCAAATGTTGAAATTTCAACGAAGCAGGGTGTAAAGTTTTCCACATGCATAAGTGGAAAAGATTGTATACGATTTTTGAAAACCTTGTGGAAAAGTCACAAACCTTGTAATTTAAGGCACTTTGGTTTTGTTGAAAAAGCTATGGGCAAAAAACGAACAAATTGTGAAGATGCCCATTTTTGTATTTAAAAAAAGTCAGTCTTCCCCCGGTTCGACCAGTTCCTCGAACATCGCTCCCGGAACATGACAAAGAGTCTGGAATACGGATGTATCGATGCGGTATCTGCCCTTGGTGTTGAGGAACGGGGCGTATAACGAGAATATCGCCGCGTCATCGAGCATCGAAATATGCCTCAGATCGTTGCTCATCAGCACCAGTTCGCCCGCTATGGTCAGCACGGCATATCCGTAAACATCGTCGCTGAGCCTGTATGAGGAAGTATCGACGTGGGAGTTGTTCCCTTTATACGCTGTATACAGCCAGCCGTTAGGCACCATAGTCGCGACGGAATTTTCGAACGGACCGATATACTTGGGGTCGAAGCCTCTCAACATGTCATCCTTGCAGTCGAATACCGTGATGTATTCTGGCCTGCTTATCTGCATGGCTGCCTCATATTCGGAGAGTTTGATCACCGAGCCCACTTTAAGATCTGTGACAAGCGGATTGGCAGCGCGGTAATTACCGTTGAGCCAGATGACGAATGTCGAGTGGTAATACGCGTCTTTAGCAAGGGTAGTGACGCGTACACGGAAAGGGAAGGAGGTGCCGTCATCTGATGGATCCCTGCGCCTGTCGCTTCTTTCTATGTCGCTCCTGACAAGAGTCTGTATGCCCGCGTCGGTGAGTGCGCTGCTCCTGAGATCATCCATGCTCATGGATGACAGATATGAGGCAGCGGGAAAGTCAAGATCGACCAGACGCATGACAAAGTAGTTGATGGTCTCATAAGCGGACAGTCTGCGCGGAGATATCTCTTCTATCGCGTCACGGCTGCTGCAGTCAGCTGAAGTGATGCCTTCGCAGTTAAGAGCGTCCTGCATGTAACCGAGACGGAGCCTTGCGTAAGCGCGGAACTCCTTGTTTTCTTCGTTGTCGTATTCACGCGGTGCATCCTCGGATGCCAGAAGCAGAGCGTCCTCGATCAGTCTCAGCATGCATGAGGCGTCGATCTCTGTCGTATCGCTTCCCATCACGCCAACGAAGCGGCCCCACAGACCGTTCATCTCTTCTTTCTTCTCTCCGTAATCGGGGCTGCCAGGCGTACAGATGAATTCCTGATAGTCGTCGATACCGTACTCGGAATAGTCGAGGTGCATCACCTGATAAAATCTTGCCCGGCGGTTATCCTTGGCGCGCCAGGTCACTTTAAGAGCGGCGACTCCCATGAGTCTCGCGCATACCGCGCGGCAGGACTCGAAGTCGTAGTCTTTGAAATGATCATATTTTATCGATTGTTTTCCGTGTATGAGCTTTAATTCAGCCATGGGTAAAGTATAGCAGAAGCCGCTTGACATTGCGAGGTACGCGGATATAATGAAGACGTCCTTATTAAGAGCGGGGGAGGGAATGGGCCCTTTGATCCCGCGGCAACCTCACAGGCAGTGAAGGTGCCAATTCCCACGGAGACTGGCCATTCTCCGGCAGATGAGGATCATCGGTTCTCTCTGCGTGCGGCAGAGGGGATCTTTTTTCATGGCTGAGTAAAGACTGAAAGGATAATATATACAAAAATGAAGAAACTGTTTACATCGGAATCAGTTACAGAGGGACATCCTGACAAGATTTGCGATCAGGTATCGGATGCCGTGCTTGACGCCATCCTGGCTCAGGATCCAAATGCTCATGTCGCCTGCGAGTGTGCTGCTAAAACAGGCTTTCTTATGATCTTCGGAGAGGCCTCGGGTAATTTCAGCGTCGATTACGAAGCTATAGCCCGCGAAGTCATCACCGGGATAGGCTACGACAGCGACGAAGCGTGCTTTAACGGCAATACCTGCGATATAATAGTGCATATGGAAGAGCAGTCAGCGGATATCGCCATGGGCGTCAACAAGTCGCTCGAGGTGAAGACCGGCAGCGAGACCGATGAGTTCGCGCTGATCGGCGCCGGCGACCAGGGTATGATGTTCGGTTACGCGAACAGCGAGACTGAAGAACTGATGCCTCTGTCTGTCAAACTTGCCCATGTGCTGGCTATGAGACTGACGGCGGTCCGCAAAGACGGCACGCTGCCTTACCTCAGACCGGACGGCAAGACCCAGGTCACGGTAGAATATGATGACGGAGTCATCACCAGGATAGATACTATCGTCGTATCTACGCAGCACAGCGAGGACGTTACTCTCGAGCAGCTGAGGTCAGACATACTTAAGCACGTCGTTGCTCCTGTGGTCCCTGCGGAACTCATTGACGAAAACACTAAATACTACATAAACCCGACAGGCAGGTTCGTCATCGGAGGACCGATGGGAGATTCCGGCCTTACCGGACGCAAGATCATCGTAGACACCTACGGCGGACACTCATCGCACGGCGGCGGAGCGTTCTCGGGAAAGGACCCTACAAAGGTCGACCGTTCAGGAGCGTACATGGCCCGCTACATCGCGAAGAATATCGTGGCCTCGGGCATCGCAAGTGAGTGCGAAGTCCAGCTCGCTTACGCGATAGGAGTCGCGGAGCCTGTGTCAGTGTGCGTTGACACCTTCGGAACGGGAAGACTCGACGCCGAGCAGATCGCGAAACTCATCACGGAACATTTCGACATGAGACCGGCCGCGATAATAAGGAAGCTCGAGCTCGACAAACCTCAGTACAGGGCTCTCGCGGCATACGGACACATGGGAAGGACCGCGCTCGGAGTCAAGTGGGAAGATACAGACAAGGCCGACGAGCTCAGAAGAGCAGCCGGCTGCTGATACAGAGGCGGCGCGAATGGCACCGCGTAAAAAGGAGAGAAATGTCGCGTTTCGAAAAAGTAACATTTGAACAGTGGAAAGCCGACTGCGGGATCAACGGTCTCGATGACAAGACACTCAGAGAGTGGTTCGACGCCATAAAACTGCCGCGTCAGGCCACGGCAGCCTCGGCGGGCTGTGACTTTTTCATGCCGTTCAACCTCAATTTTGAAGGAGGATCGAGCTTCAGGATCGCGACCGGCGCGCGCTGGGTCTGCGACAGATCAGGGGGCGACAGGGACAAGGTGCTTCTGATAGTCCCACGCAGCGGACTCGGCTTCAAATACGGCATAAGGCTGTCGAACACGGTCGGAGTTATAGACGCGGACTATTGTGATTCGGACAACGAGGGGCACATCATCATCAGCCTGGTCAATCCGTCAGACAGGGCGGTCATGCTCGACGAGGGCAAGCCTTTCGCTCAGGGCATCGTTGTGAGATACGAGGTGCCTGAGGGCGCAGGTTCTGAGGACGCGCGCAACGGCGGCTTTGGGAGCACTGACAAGTGACCGGAGCGGAGCGAAAAGAGAATGAACAAAGAAACAAGGAAAGCTGATGTAGTGATAATAGGCGGCGGAGCATCGGGACTCGCGGCCGCTATAGAGCTGGGGATGAAGGCCCCGGCGCTTGACGTGCTCGTGATCGAGAAGATGGCCGAGCCGGGGCGCAAGATAAAAGCGACCGGGAGCGGCCGCTGCAACATAAGCAATACTAAGGCAGAAGGATTCAGCCGTATAATGGAGTTCTTCCGGGAGATCGGACTGGTCACCAGATCGTATGAGAACGGTCTCGTATATCCGTATTCGGAATCTGCTGCCGACGTAGCGACATTGCTGACAGAGAGAGCCGCGTCACTTGGTGTAAAACTCGAGTGCGGTGAAGAAGTGATGTCTGTGAAGCATATCCCGGCATCTCTCGTTTCTGAGCCGCTGCCTGGCAGCAGCAATGTGTTCAGGATAGAGTCCGTGATAAAGGACCGCGACGGGATGCGAAGCATCATCACGCAGGCGTCGTTCGTTATAATGGCGATGGGCGGTAAGGCAGGCCCGACATATGGTACGATAGGAGATGGCTTCAGGATCGCCAGAAACCTCGGCCATAGTGTCGTGACACCTGTTCCCGCGCTGACAGGCATAGAGTGTGAAGAATGGAAAGAAGGCCATGAGCCTTGGGGCGTGACACTGGGCGGTACAAGGAGCGCCGGCGTGGTCTCGCTTTACAGGGATCCGGACGGAGTTTTCGGCGAAGATACCAAAATATTCGAGGAAGCCGGAGAGATACAGTTCACGAAATACGGTCTGTCGGGAATATGCGTCTTCAACATGACGAGGCATATGAGATTTGACAGACACGCGGGAGAAAGCCTCGGAGATTTCCTTGTCAGGGCGGATATGTTCCCTGACGGAGATATCGCGGAATACATAAAGGACAGACAGAGGGGCAGCTTTTCGGATACGCCTGCAGGCGAGATACTGCGCACGGTGCTGAAAGAGCCTCTTGCTGACTACGTGATAAACGCCGCGTCCGGCGGAACGGTCGATGAAGAGGGTGAAGGACTCGCGTCAAGACCGCTGTCTTCTCTCAGTGATGAAGAGGTGAGATCTATCGCTGACCGCGTCCATGCTCTTGAGTTCAGGCCATCGCAGATCCGCGGCTGGAACGACGCTCAGGTGACAATGGGCGGTGTCTCGACCGAAGAGATAGATGGGAAGTCCTCGGAATCGCTGCTGGTAAAAGACCTGTACATAACGGGAGAACTTGCCGACAGGGACTATCAGTGCGGAGGCTTCAACCTCAGCAACGCCTGGCTCACCGGCCTGGCAGCCGCTGATGACATAGCTGATAAAATCAAAGGATAACGGGTACCGTGAAGAGATACAGGCTCGCGCAGATAAAAACAGAAATAGATGAGCCGGTGGAAGTTCTGCCTTCACTGGTCGCGAAAACGCTCGGCATAAAAGAGAGCGACATCCGCGGCTGGGAAGTCAGGCGCCGTTCGACAGACTCGAGAAAGAAGCCGCATATACAGTTCGTATATACGGTCGATTTCTTTACGGAAAGAAAACTCAGGACAAACCGCAATAAGGATCTCAGTGCGGTCGATGAAGAGGCTGAGGCCGCGGCGGTCAGAGCGCCGCAGCCGGGAACTGAGATACTGCCGCACCGTCCGTTCGTTATCGGGACAGGCCCGGCGGGTCTTTTCGCTGCGCTCGAACTGGCAAAAGCAGGCTACAGACCGGTAGTCATCGAACGCGGCCCGTCAATGGAAGGCAGGGTGGAAGCGGTCGAAAGGTTCAGGAAAGACAGGCTGCTCGATCCGGAAGCCAATATGCTTTTCGGCGAAGGCGGAGCAGGGACTTTCTCTGACGGCAAGCTGACGACAGGCATAAAGGACGGACTTATCCGGGAAGTCCTGAAGGAATTCCACAGCGCCGGAGCGGGAGACGACATCATGTACCTAGCGAAGCCTCACATAGGCACCGACGTGCTGCGGGTGGTGATCGTCAACATACGCAAAAAGATAGAGGAGCTCGGCGGAGAGATACGCTTCTGTACGAAGCTCGAGCGCCTGATCACTGAAAACGGAAAACTCAGCAGCATGGTCCTGAGCGAGGCCGGTCCGGAAAGCGGGGAGCGCCGCGAGTACAGAGAGCCTGCGGACGCGCTGATACTGGCAACGGGACACAGCGCGCGCGACACCTTCGGGATGCTGCGTGATGAAGGTGTCGCGATGGAACAGAAGGCGTTCTCGATAGGTGTCCGCATGGAACATCCGCAGGCGATGATCGACGCGGCGCAGTACGGAGAGGAAAACGCCGGCAAGCTGCCTCCTGCAGACTACAAGATCAATCACAGAGCGTCGAACGGACGCGGAGTGTATTCATTCTGCATGTGCCCGGGAGGGGAGGTCGTGGTCTGTTCGACAGCCGAAGGTGAGCTCTGCGTCAATGGCATGAGCAACAGAAAGCGTGACAGCGGGACCGCGAACAGCGGCATACTCTGCGATGTGAGGACTGAGGATTTCGGATCAGATGACGTACTGGCCGGAGTCAGATTCCAGGAGAAATACGAAAGACTCGCGTTCAGGAACGGCGGCGGAGATTTTACTCCTCCGAGATGCAGCATGTCTGAATTTCTCGGGAATGATGAAGAGGATGAGGAAAGAAAAAAGCGCGGACTGGCTGTGACAGAGTCGCTCCCGGATTTCGCCGCCGAGGCGATAAAGGAAGCGGTGCCTGAGTTCGCGCGCAAGATAAAAGGCTATGACGACCCGGACGCGGTGATCACCGCCGTAGAGACCAGGAGCTCGTCACCTGTAAGGATACTCAGGGACGCGGAAGGCGAGAGCAACATCCGCGGTCTGTACCCGGCAGGCGAGGGCGTCGGCTACGCGGGAGGCATAACCTCGGCGGCGTGCGACGGCATACGCGCCGCGCGCCGTATAATCGGAAAGTATCAGAGACCCATGGACTCCCGGATGCCGTAAAGCCCGACAGGCTTATCGGCCATCCATATGCAGGCATTGACGGCGCCCTTCGCGCAGCCCTTCCAGTTGAGGCAGTGGTGCGTGATCTCGAGGCGTTCGCCTTCGCCGAAGAAATATACAGTATGACTTGATGGGGTGTCACCTCCGCGTATCGCGTGGAAGGTGACTTTTCCTTTTTCACGGGGATGTCTGCCGAGCGGCCTGCCGTAAACGGCATCGTCGACAAGGTCGACGCCGACCGCTTCGCCCATGCTCTCGATCAGCTCGCGGGCGGTGCCGCTCGGAGCGTCGAGTTTGGTGTTGTCGTGCATGTCCACGATCTCTATGTCAGTATCTTCATAAAGTTCCTTAGCTGCTTCCATAAGCAGCTTTCTCATCACGTTGACCATGCGGTCCGTGTTGGCGGCTATGAGGATAGGGATCTCGGCCGCCGCGGCTTCGAGCCTGGCGCGCTGACCGGCATTGAAGCCCGTCGTGCCGATCACCAGAGCTTTCTTGTGCCTGAGGCACGCCTCGAGCACTTCCATGCCGGTCTCGACCGTCGAGAAATCGCATACGACGTCGGCGTCGTCGATCACCGACTCGATATCATCGACGACGGGCGCGCCAACGGTCTTTCCGATCATGGCGACCTCGCCGATGTCTTTTCCTATATAGTCTCTGCCTTTAGGACCGATGCCCGCGATGATCTCAACATTATCTCTGGATGCGGCATCGGCGACTATCAGCCCTGCCATCTTTCCGCGCGGAGCGGTAATGATCAGTTTCATCTCAGTCTCCTTCCAAGTCTATTTTGCTACTTTGAAGTTCAGAACGATATCACTTATCTCAGGCTGCATCCTTGTCAGCTTGACGCCCGCCGTTGTCAGCATTAGCTTGGACGCCTGAGTCGCAGGCGTGTCAGCGTATTTATCTGAAAGATATATGACTTCTCTGATCCCGGACTGGATGATAGCCTTCGCGCATTCATTGCAAGGGAAAAGGTCGACATATATCCTTGAGCCGCTGAGATCCTTGCCGGACGCGTTCAGTATCGCGTTCAGTTCGGCATGGACAACGAAAGGATACTTTGTCACTTCGCCTTCACGGTCCCACGGAAACTCATCATCAGAGCAGCCCTTTGGAAAGCCGTTGTATCCCGTAGTAAGTATCACGTTGTTCTTATCGACTATGCACGCGCCGACCTGAGTGTTAGGATCCTTGCTTCGCTTGGCGGCCAGCAGCGCGACTCCCATGAAGTATTCGTCCCAGGAAATATAATCTTCTCTTTTTGTCACCATGTCTCCCTCCGGTCTTACCGGCACACGGCCGGTATATAATGTCTGTCACATGTGATTTTACAACCCGCCAGCGCACTTAATCAAGCCCGCAAGGAGCGTGCCCGAGCACTTGAATATAAAGGCTCGCAAGTGGTAAAATACATTATCTATGGCTTCAGAGAGGTAATGATGACACTTAAGAACAAAGAGTGCAAAAGTAACAACAGAAAACTGCCGGCGCGTGTGACGGTTCTCGGCCTTATGGCCGTGCTCGTCATCTGCGTCATTTCATATATCAGTGTTAGCGGAGTGCTTGCCGATCCGGAAGATACGCCGGGAGGCACATCTTCTGAAACTACCACAACTACCACGAACGAGACGGGAGCGGTCGAGGTCACATCCTATGAAATGACTGCCGTGGTCGCTAAAGATCATTCATATACCGTTGAAGAAAAGATCAGCGTCAACATCCCTTCGCCGATACAAAGCATCGAATTCGCCATACCGAGCGGCAATTTCCGCATCAGTGACATAGAAGTCGAGAACGTCGCTTATGAGACAAAAAAAGCATCCGAAGCCAGCATCGTCTCTATAACAGACGCCGAAAAGCTGTCCGAGGGCTCACATGTATACACGATAAAATACGTGATCAGGGAGTACGAAGATCTCGATGAATCAAAGGATATGTTCTATTTCAACGTGCTCCTGCCTGAATGGAAGCAGCCTATCGGAAAGGTAAGCATCAATGTCAGCTTCCCGGACGATTTCCCTTGGGACGACATGCAGTGCTACGCTGGCCAGTTCGGAGTGCAGGATGTCAACAATAAGATCGACTTCAGAGCCAGCAAGGCATCGCACAGCGTGACGATCACCGGAGTGATGATCCCTGAGAACTTCGGTATAACGCTCAAGGCGCAGTTACCTGACGGCTACTGGGAAGATGAGCTGGACGGCAGTTGGTCGATAACAGCGATCACGTTCCTCATGGCGGGCGTCTCTCTGCTCCTGCTCCTGCTCTGGATCATAGGCGGCAGGGATCCTAAGGTGAAAAAGCAGAAGGTGACAAAGCCGATAGAAGGACTGTCGCCGGTCGAACTAGGATACATCTTCAACAGCAAAGTAAGGATCAGGGACGTTCTTCTTCTGATACTTCAGTTCGCCCAGAAGGGTTATCTCAGCATCAGTGAGTACGAGCCGAAAAGGTACAGGCTGATCAAAGGCAAGAGACCTGTCGGCGAAGAAAGGATGTACAGGAACGCCTACAAGATCCTCTTCGAAGATGTATACAAGGGGAGAGCGCTGGCAATGGAAAAGGTACGCCCTAGGATCGAAAGGATCAGGGACGCGATAGAGAACGATGTCGCCGCGGGCTTCACGACCAATGACAGTGCCGCGTTCACGCCGGTGTCCCGCGCGTTCAGATACGCGGGAGCCGTCATACTGGGTATAGGACTCGCAGCAGCGGACGCGATCTCATATTTCTATGCTTACCGCAGTCCTAACTACATCGAAGGCATTCTGGCCGGCATAGTTGCCGCTATCGCCGTTCTGCTGCTCTGCAAAGTGATAGACAGGCGCGACTCATCATCCAACTCCGCCGGGGCGTTCGGTGAGATCATGGCTTCTCTGGTCTTAGCGCTGCCTGTCGCATACGCGTCGTACAGAGTGGCGTCCAATACAGGCAAACCTCTCGTCATACTGCCGATGATGCTGGCGTCAGGTCTCGCGGCTTTCCTGATAGTCATCATGAGAGCAAGGGGCAAGGAAAACGCTGTGCTTGTCAGCAAGATCCGCAGACTCAGGAATTTCATCTACCACCCGACACCGAAGGAACTGCTCGAGAATCATCTGGCGGACAGCGAATACTATTACGACATGATGCTGTACGCGCTGGCATTCGGAGCGGAGGAGTCGTGGGCGATATCCTTCCTCACGCTCGAAGTGCCGGAGCCTGAATGGTACAGCGATGACATCGAGGGGCACGCATTCAGCAACCTGAGAGGGACCCCAACGACAATAGACCACGCAAGAGATTTCAGATCGTTCATGAGAACGTTCGAGAACATATAGAAAACAGGAAGAAAATGAAAGAAAAGCAGAAGATAATCAATATAGCTGTCATAGCGCATGTAGACGCGGGCAAGTCGACTCTCGTGGACGCTCTGCTCGCTCAGTCACAGGTGTTCAGAGACAACGAGCAGATAGTGGACTGCGTGATGGATTCCGACGCGATCGAAAGAGAGCGCGGCATCACGATCTATTCCAAGAACTGCTC
>SVDB01000123.1 GCA_015058065.1 Clostridiales bacterium | reverse complement strand
GGGCGTGACATCCATCCGGGATACGCGTTCAACATAATGGTGAACGCGGTAAGGATCGCCGCGGAACTGGACGGCATGCTGCCGCACAGTCAGCGTCCTGAATATACTGATGATTATGAAGGCTTCTTCCATATGACCTGGATGGAAGGCACAAGCGCTGAAGCAGAGTCCCGTTATATCATAAGGGATCACGATCCTGTCGCTTTCGCGGAAAAAAAGATGGTCATGCAAAAGTGTGTCGATTACCTCAACGGCAAGTACGGCAATGTGATCACCCTCGAGATACGCGACCAGTACCGCAATATGAGAGAGCTCATAGAGCCGCATATGTTTCTCATTGACAACGCGAAGGAAGCCTTCAGGGCATGCGGAGTTGAGCCGATCATAATTCCTATCAGAGGCGGCACCGACGGAGCTGACCTCACATTCAAGGGGCTTCCTTGCCCTAACCTCTCGACCGGAGGCATGAACTTCCACTCAAACACAGAGTACATGCCGGTACAGTCAATGGAAAAAATGGCGGAAGTGCTTGTGGAACTCGTCAAAGTGAAGTAAGTCTCACACGAACAGCAATAAACTGACACGTAAAAAACCGCTGCATGACACGCAGCGGTTTTTGATATGCCGTTTTATTGGATCCTACTTCTCTTCTCCCTTGAGTTTTTCTATCTTTGCAAGGATCTCTTTTTCTTTGAACAGGAAGAACAGACATGCGCCTATGACGCAGCAGATGAAAGCGACAAGCGCCGTTCTGCGGTAAGCTGCAGCAGCAACTGCTTCAGTCGTCCCCGGAACATTTGCGATAGCGGTCATCGAAGTGAATACCGCAAGAGCGATAGCCTGGCCCATCTTGAACGCGAAAGTACGCGCCGCGAAGAACATCCCGCTCCTGTCCTCACCTGTCTCCAGACGGCTCAGCTCAGCTACGTCTGCAACACAGGCCTGAGGCAGGATTCCCAGGATAGCCATAGGCACTGACGCGCATACGGCAACGATGAATCCCCATACGAGTCCCTCTCCGCACAGAAAAGTGATGAGAAATACTGCCGAGTACGCGAAGAAGCCGGTGATTATCATCTTCTTTTTGCCGAGCTTCGGAGCAAGCTTGTTGACTATCGGATACTGACACACGCTGAGGAATGTCATGGTCGCTGTAAGCACGAATGTCCATGTGTCTTCGATCTTCATCAGCTTGGTCTCGTAGAACGCGAGGCCTGTCTGGAAGAGTGTCAGCGCAAAGAAGTAGATAACGTCACTGTATACGAAGCGGCGGAACATTCCGTTCTGGAATGTCTTGAGCAGCGAAGCGAAAGCTTTTGTCTCGCTAGGCTTGGCGTCAAGATAATCACGCTCCTTGATATAGAACGACGGGATCAGCATAGCGATGCAGGCGATAGTCGACATTATGGCGACCGCAAAGCGAATGGAATTCTCCGCGCCTACAGCTCCCTGGATCATACCTGCCACATTAGGCAGCATGTATGAGATCGAAAGACCCGCGATGTATGTGAATGAGATATATGTCGATACGTTGATACGGTGCTCCTGTGTATCACCAAGCTCCGCGATCAGAGCGTTGTACGGTGTGCAGTAGATCGTCATGAACAGATAGAACGAGATCATCAGCACAAAGACGACTGTATCGTTAACAGCGATGCTTGCCGTCTGAGGCAGAGTGAAGAGTCCTATCGTCAAAAGAGCGAACGGGATCGCGATCGCCTTCATGAACGGGATACGGCGGCCGCCCTTGAATTTGGCTCTGTCAGACCAGCCTGCGATAAGCGGGTCTGTTATGGCGTCAAATATACGGCCGACTGCGAGGACCAGTCCGAACAGGGTGAGCTTCAGGAAGATGTGGTCCTGTGTGATGCCCGAAGCAAAAATACCTGTCATAGGATTCTGCTCATTAGGTGTACCGGTATAGTAGTATACCATCCAGTTGGATACTATTCCGGCAAGCAGGCTCCAGCCGAACTGCCCTACCGCGAAGATCCACAGCAGCTTATTGGTGATGGGTTTCTTCTGCATAACTATTATTTCTCCTCTGTTGCGTAATTGGAATTATCGTCTTCCGTCCCTTTTCCCATCCGGCCGCGCACCACAGGTGCAACATGGCCTCACCTGCTAATAATAACAAAAAACTGTTGGTCTCCCAACAGTTTTTTGCAATATGTCTATCGATGATAGTTGACAGTATTTATTCGAAGTCGTATGACTTGCAGACCGGAGCGTTGATCGCCGCAGATTCCTCATCGAACCAGATCAGGTTTCTGCCTGTCTCCTTGTCGAAGAGCTGGATCAGCTCAGGCTGCACGTTGAAGTGCACTGTGCTGCCCATCGATACATCCTCTGCCAGACCTACGGTCGGGATGACCATGACTACTTCATCGTCACCGCTGCGCGCGTGGAGGTTGTACTCTGAACCGAGCATCTCGGAAACTTCGATCATGGCTGTTAGTTCGCCTGAACCGACGTTGATGTGCTGAGGACGGATGCCCGCGATTATGTCGCATGGCTGCTGTCCGTTCTGCTTAAGAGCCTTCTGCTGGAATTCTGAAAGCTCAAACTTCGCGCCGCGGATCTCAGCAAAGTACTTGCCTCCTTCGAGAAGCAGCCTGCAGCCGTCGAAGAAGTTCATGACCGGCATTCCGATGAATCCTGCTACGAACAGGTTTACCGGCTTGTTGTAAACTTCTACAGGTGTACCGATCTGGTTCACGTAGCCGTCCTTCATGATGACGATACGGTCACCGAGAGTCATGGCCTCTGTCTGGTCATGCGTTACGTACATGAAAGTTGTGTTGATCCTCTTGCGGAGCTTGATGATCTCAGCTCTCATCTGGTTCCTCAGCTTCGCGTCGAGGTTCGAGAGAGGCTCGTCCATGAGGAACACCTTAGGGTCACGTACCATCGCTCTTCCGATGGCTACACGCTGACGCTGACCTCCGGAAAGAGCCTTTGGCCTGCGCTCAAGGTACTGAGTGATATCGAGGATCTCAGCTACTTCTTCGACCTTCTTGTCGATCTCTTCCTGTTTTGCCTTTTTGAGCTTGAGAGCGAACGCCATGTTTTCTCGCACAGTCATGTGCGGATAAAGAGCGTAGCTCTGGAATACCATCGCGATATCACGATCCTTAGGCGAAACGTCGTTCATGAGCTTTCCGTCGATGTACAGTTCGCCGCCGCTGATATCTTCGAGTCCGGCGACCATACGGAGTGTCGTGGATTTACCACAGCCCGACGGTCCTACGAGAACGATGAATTCCTTATCTTTGATGTCGATGTTGACGTCATGGACCGCGGTCACTTCGTTGTCATACACCTTCTTCAATCCTTTGATGATTACTTCTGCCATATTATCGGCCCTGACAAACGGGACTCCTCCCGAGTGCCTCGCGGCCGCCCGCAAGGGACGCGCCGCATTACGACAGGTCTCCACACTGCCGCACCGCGAGCCGGCGGTTAGTTCCTCCTTTCTTTAGGACGAATGATCAGATCGTGGAGTGAACATACGCCCTTTAGTTGGTAGTTCTCATTTTGCTGTCCGGCCATAGAGCCGGGTCATTCCAAGTATCTCTTCTGCAAGTTTGTTTGTGGCCGCGCCGGGTCTCATCCGCCAGGTCCAGTTGCCTTCCGGGATACCCGGAGCGTTGATCCTCGCCTCGTCACCTAATTCGAGCCAGTCCTGCATCTGAGCGACGAACAGTCCCGCTACCGAACCCATGCCTGCCCTGATGACGCCTCT
>SVDB01000028.1:4415-15199 GCA_015058065.1 Clostridiales bacterium | reverse complement strand
ATAGACACCGAAGCCGGGAAGGAACTGATGCTTTACTGAAGGGGGACTGCAATGACTATAGAGATAAAAGAAAAGGGTTCAAAGCAGTATTACGAAGAGATCGCAAATATCAATAGCCAGTACATGCAGCTGTTGAGGAATCCGAGGTTAAAACTCGGAAATACTTTCAGACTCCACACTATTCTTGCCGCTGTGATGCCGGTCGTTTTCATATTGTATATCGTTTTCGCGATCAAAGGAGGATCGTTCAGACCCGCAAGCGTCATCGTGCTGTTCGTAATAGCTCTGTCTGCCTACGCGTCATTCACCTACCTCAGAAAGACAAAAAAGATGGTAAATGATTTTCTGACCAATGGTGCCGATGAGACCCTGACTCTGGACAAAAAAGGAGTCGCGCTGAAAAGGGAGGGATCGGAAGAAGTCAGGCTCAGGTGGGGCAATGTCGCTTTCGTGAGAGTGTTCGAAGAATCGACTTGTTTTTTCGCGGAAGATAAATCAGGCGTAGTGATCCCTGTCAATAACGCGTATAGGGATGAAGTGCTGCAGTTTCTGCGCAAGAGCAACCTGCATATACCTATCATCGCGGATCGTTGATCAGGGTCTGATCCGCCGCCAGCGCGTCGAGATCGAGATATTTATCAAGGACCGAAGCGAGCTCATCGATGCTCTGCTCGCGTCCTTTTTCGTTCCAGGCGACTATCAGTGACAGGGCGGCGCCTGAAAAGACAGCGAGCCTGTAGTCCGCTTCGGAATCTTTCGGGACCTGATCATGCTCGAGCATGTTCTCAAGGCTGTTTCTCATGGAGTGGATGATAAGATCCATCCTTCCGGCAGATACGATATTTATCCACTCTCCGCTCCTGACAAAGAGCATCTTAAGAAACCCCCTGGTGAATTCCTCATACGGCACTTGCCTGTAATCATTCATGATCTCCTGCATGATCTGGTCTATCTTGTAAACGACTACATCATCGACCGTGTCAAAAAGCCTGTAGAAGGTCGCTCTGCCGACCCGTGATACCCTGAGGATATCCGATATGGAGATATCAGCGTAGTTTTTATGCTGCAGCATGACTTCAAGCCCGCCCGTGATCGCTTCCGCTGATTTTAAGCATCGTTTGTCTTTCTTTATGTGGTACATTTTTCGGCCCTTTTATTCCGTAATTTTATGAGACGGTTGTTTCGCTTTTTAATGGTAAATATAATACAATATGAAAAAAGAGCAAGCAGATCAGTGAAAATGGCCGCTCAAAAACTATTAAAGGATATGGAATGACAAAGAAGAGATTTTCAGCCTCGATGTACCGGTTTATCAAATTCATGGTGAGGCTGTTTTATCCGGATACAAGAGTTGAGGGAACGGAAAACCTGCCTGACGAGCCGTGCATCATAGTCGGCAATCATGCCAAGATGAACGGTCCCATTGCCTGTGAGCTGTATTTTCCGGGCGATCATTATACATGGACGGCGGGGGAGATGATGCATCTCAAAGAAGTGCCGGCATACGCTTACAAGGATTTCTGGTCCGGAAAGCCCGGCTATATCAGATGGTTCTTCCGCATCATGTCATACGCTGTAGCGCCGCTTTCGGTCTGCATCTTCAACAACGCGAACTGCATAGGCGTATACCATGACATGCGCCTGGTCTCCACGTTCAGAGACACGGTGTCCAGACTGGAGCAGGGCGCGAATGTGGTGGTGTTCCCGGAACATGATGTGATGTATAACGGGCTCGTCTGGGAATTCCAGAAGAAATTCGTAGATGTAGCGAGTTCCTATTACCGAAAGGCCGGCAGGGAGTTGTGCTTTGTGCCGATGTATGTCGCGCCGGACCTCAAGACACTGTATCTCGGCAAACCCGTCAGATACGATCATACTGTCCCGAAGAAAGCTCAGCGCGCAAGTATCTGCAGCTATCTGATGGAACAAATAACGGAGATGGCGACAGCACTGCCTGAGCATACAGTCGTGCCGTATCCTAATATACCTAAGAAAAACTATCCGAATAATAAAACAGCCGTAAGAGAGATTAACGGCTGATGGATCTGAACGATTTGAACAGAGAAATAAAAGAGATAAACAGAGATAACGAAAAAACCGGGATATTCAGGAACAGAAAGCCCGCTGTTGACTACAGTGAGTTCAGACTGAACCGTATAAATGAGCCGCAATTCGCGCATATTAAACTGCTTGCCGGCTGGCTGGTTTATTTTGCGCTGTACTTTCTTACTGAAAACCTGATCCCGGAGAGTGCGTGTCACGTCATTCACTGCAAGCTTGACGACATGATACCGTTCAACGAATACTTCCTGCTGATATACTGCTTCTGGTATGTGCTGCTCGTGGCGTCGCTTGGCTATTTTTTCTTTTATGACATCAAGAGCTTTAAGAAACTGCAGACATTCATTATGATCACCCAGGCTATAGCCATGGTGATATACATCGTATATCCGAGCATCCAGATCGGCAGACCGGAGGTGATGCCTCGTGACAACTTTCTTTGCGATCTGATGGCATTCATATACGCCTTCGACACACCTACAGGCGTATGTCCGTCACTGCATGTCGCGTATTCGATGGGCATAGCGTCAGCGTGCTGCAAGAGCAAGCGGATCCCGAAGGGGTGGAAGTTCTTCATAGTCGTATCGGCCATCCTCATATCTATATCCGTGGCGTTTGTAAAGCAGCATTCAGTAATAGACATCGTTGTGGCGATACCGGTAGGTCTGGTGGCCGAGAACCTGGTATTCAGAAGAACACACGAAGCAAGACTGCGTCTTTTTAAACGCAAGGTAAAAGAAGTAGCAGTCAAAGGGGGCAAGGCATGAGGAACAAACTGAGAAACAAACCATGGTATCCGTATGCTGTCGCCGCGTGCATTGCCGTAGCCTTTTATGTGCTGCTCGCGCACATGGGATCGATCACGAACGGCATACTGACATTTCTGGGATACTTCAAGACGATATTCCTCGGATGTATCATAGCTTATGTGATGAATCCGCTGGCGCGCATGCTGCAGCACTCGGTATTCAAAAGGATAAAGCAGGATAAACTGCAGTGGTATCTTTCGATCGCCGCTGCCGTGATCCTTCTTCTGGCTCTGATCGGTTTTCTGCTCAGGATATTGATACCTCAGCTCATGAACAGCCTTGTGATCCTGGTGAGCAATATGGACAGCTACCTTGATTCTTTCGAGGTGCTGATGCAAAGGTGGCTGCAGTCTGACAGCCTGCAGTTAGACCGCATTTTCAACTCATCAGAGGGTATCGTAAAGAGGATACAGGATTACTTTCTGCTGAATGCCGATAGCTTCGTCAGATCATCAGCGGAGGCAGGTAAGAGTTTCGTGACATGGGTCATAGCCTTCGTACTGTCGGTTTATATGCTGGCTTCCAAGGAGTCGATCAAGAGAGAATGCAAGCGGCTCCTGAGCGCTCTGATGTCTGAAAACAAGTATGTGGAAATGACACGCTTCCTGAGCCGCTGTGACAGGATCCTCGTCAGATATATCGTATCAAGTCTCGCCGACGCGGCTATTGTCGGAATAGCGAACGCTCTGTTCATGACGGCAGCGGGAATGGAATACGCCGGACTGATCTCGGTAGTGGTCGCGGTCACGAATCTCATCCCGACGTTCGGACCAATCATAGGAGGCGCGGTCGGTGTACTGATCCTGCTTCTTGTCAAACCGGTACACGCCCTTGTATTTATAATATTCACATTCGTGCTGCAGTTCATCGACCCTTATTTCATCAAACCGAAACTGTTCGGGAATACGCTTGGCATATCCGGCTTGCTGATACTGATGTCAGTGATAATCTGCGGCAATCTCTTCGGCGTCTTCGGACTGCTGATAGCCATCCCGCTGGCTGCCATCGTGGATTTCGTCTATAAAGAGGGAATACTGGTATTGCTTGAGAGGAAGAAGGCTGAAAGAGAAGCTTCAGCATGACGTTATGCTGTTGATATGGTGATTTGAAAGGAGACCGCCGCGCGGCGGCCTCTTTTGATGTGGCGCAACATGAGCGGAATGGGTATAATAAAAAAGATGAGCGCGCTGAAAGACAACGGCGCGAAAAAACAACTATATACTTATAAGAGGAGTTACAATGGCAGATCTTGAAAAACTTAAGAAAGACTACGCGGAACTGGTGATCAGATCGGGTATCAATATCCAGAAAGGACAAAGATTATCTATCACAAGTGAGATCGAATGCGCGGACTTCGCCAAGCTTTGCGCTGAGGCAGCTTATGACGCGGGATGCAGGGAGGTCCTGTTCCGCTGGACTGACGATGATCTTACACGCATGAAATATCTCAGAGCCGCTGACGATGTTTTCGACAGCGTAGACCCATGGATAGTAGAACGCGCTAACAGCCTTGTGGATGAAGGCTGCGCGTTCCTCACGATATTCGCGGAAGATCCGGAAAGCCTCAAGGGAGTCGATCCGGACCGCATCAGAAGAGCACAGATAAGCAGCGGTAAGGCGCTCGAACATTACAGAGAAAAGATGATGAGCAGCGAATGCCCGTGGAGCATCTGCTCAGTGCCGTCAAAGGCCTGGTCACGTCTGGTATTCCCTGAACTCAGTGAAGAAGAAGCGATCGCCAGGATGTGGGAAGAGATCCTCGCATGCTGCAGGGTCGACGGCGGCGACGCGATACAGAACTGGCAGGATCATATCGACGAACTGAAAAAGCACGTCGACATCCTGAACGGCTATAATTTTAAGACGCTCAGATATAAAAATTCAGCAGGCACTGACCTCACTGTCGATCTCCCGGAAGGTCACTACTGGGAAGGCGGTTCGGAGAAATCAGGAACGGGGGTCATCTTCTCGCCTAACTTACCGACCGAAGAGGTGTTCACTCTTCCTGACAGGAACAGCATGAACGGCACCATCGTATCCACGAAGCCGCTCAGCCACAACGGAACAGTTATTGAAGGCATCGTTTTCAAGGTAGAAAACGGAAAGATCGTTGAGGCTCATGCTGACAAGGGCGAAGATATCCTGAAAGACGCGATCACCGTCGATGAGGGAGCCTCCTATTTCGGAGAGGTCGCGCTCGTGCCTTACGACTCGCCGATCTCCAACAGCGGAGTGCTGTTCTTCAACACCCTGTTTGACGAGAACGCGTCGTGCCACTTCGCGTTCGGTGAGGCTTACCCGCTGGTAAAAGGCGCCGAGAATATGACGAAAGATGAGCTTAAGGCTCTTGGCGCGAACACATCGATGACGCATGTCGATTTCATGGTAGGTTCCGAAGACCTCGAGATCACCGGCATAACTCATGACGGCAAAGAGATAGCGGTATTCAGGAACGGCAATTTCGCGTTTTAAGTCTATCGGACAGCTTCTGACCGGACGGTCAGAGGCTGTTTTTTCATAAGCGTTCATGTGCTAAAATTGTTAACAAAGACCGGAGAAAACAGAAGGGAGGGACCTATGACTTATCTGTTATTCAACCCGATGGCCAATAACTCAAAAGGTGAGCAGGACGCCAGGCAGTGGGCTGCAGGCGGCGATGCGGAGTACGTTTTTACAAGTTTGCTTGATATAACTGACATGAAAGAGTTCTTCGACGGACTCAAAGAAGGGGATGAAGTCATACTGACAGGCGGAGACGGCACGATGAACCGCTTCGCGAATGATGTATACGGCTATGAGTTCAAAAATCCGGTATATTACGTGAAATGCGGGAGCGGCAATGACTTTTACCGTGACAATGAAAAATACGCTGTAAACGGAAAAATCGACCTCAGACCGTTCCTTAAGAATCTGCCTCTGGTGACCGTAAATGGAATACAGAGAAGATTCGTGAACGGCATCGGCTACGGAATCGATGGCGAGACCTGCAGGATAGGCGACATCCAGAGAGCCACATCCGACAAGCCGGTCAATTATTCAAATATAGCCATCAAACTGCTTCTGGGCAGTTATAAGCTCAAGAAGGCCACGGTCACGGTCGACGGAAAGATGAGCACTTTCGAGAATGTATGGATGGCTTCGACAATGAAAGGCCGCTTCTACGGCGGAGGAATGATGGTGGCTCCGGCTCAGGACCGCTTCAATGATGAAGGGACCGTATCGGTAGTCACGCTGTACAAGAAAAACAGGCTGGTGACTCTGATGAGGTTCCCTTCGCTCAACAAGGGCGAACATGTCCTTAAAAAGGACTGGGTGACAGTGCAGACAGGTAAAACGGTAACAGTATCATTCGATCAGCCATGCGCTCTGCAGATAGACGGCGACGTGATCGAGGATGTCCTGACTTACACTGTAGAAGCCGGTATCTGATGACAGGAGAGTGCCATGGATAAGTATGATGTAGTAGTAATAGGAGCCGGCAACGGCGGCCTTGGCGCTGCCTGCCGCATCCTCAATGCGGGAAAGACCTGCCTGGTATGCGAAAAGCACAACATACCGGGTGGATTTGCCACGAGTTTCGTACGCGGCAGATTCGAGTTCGAAGCCTCGCTTCACGAATTCAACGGTATCGGGACCGACGAAGAGCCGGGGAGCACGCGCAAACTTTTTGAAGAACTCGGGATCGCTGACAAAATAGAATGGATACAGCTGAAAGACGCTTATCATCTGATCTCTGAGAAGGAAGGCTATGATTATGTGATGCCGTTCGGAGCGGAAGCGTTCGCGAAGGCGACAGGCGGGCTGCATCCGGATGGTGAGAAGTGCGTAAAGGAATTCCTCGCGCTCTGCAAGCAGATAAGAGAAGCGATGGCCTATCTCGGTGAGACCAAAGGGAAACCGGATCCTAAGGTGATGATGGAAAGATTCCCGGATTATCTTGCCTGTGGATCGTACTCGGTGAACGAGGGTTTCGAGGCTCTCGGATATCCGAAAGAGGTAGTCGATAACCTGAACGCCTACTGGTGTTATCTTGGCGCGGACGGGAACAATATGACATTCCTGCACTACGCGAATATGATAAACAGCTACATCACGGGCGGAGCCGCCATACCGAAGCACCGCTCTCATGAGATATCACTGGCGTGCGAGGAGCGCATACACGAGCTTGGAGGCGACATCTGGTTCAATACAGAGGTCGTGAAGATCCTCACGGATAAAAAAGGACACGTGCGCGGAGTCAGACTCAAAGACGGCAGAGAAGTGGAGAGCCGTCACGTGATCGCGAACTGCTCGCCGCATCTGGTATACGGAAAACTGCTGGACAGCGAGGCTGTTCCTGAGCGCGCGATCAAACTGACCAATTTCAGAAAACTCGCGGGCAAGGGGTTCACGGTATTCCTCGGACTCAGCAGATCCGCGGAGGAACTGGGGATCACCGACCACAATTATTTCATTTATGACACTTCGGACAGCGTGAAGCAGTATGAGTCGATGAAGACCATAGGCAACACTGCCGCGCAGGCTACGGTGTGCCTCAATAACGCGGATCCGGACTGTTCGCCTGAGGGAACTTGCATCGTCTACATGACAACTTTGTTCACAGACGATGCCTGGAGCCTCGTAGATAAAGAGGACTATTTCAAAACCAAGAATAAAGTCGCCGCGAGCATGATAGAGAGATTCGAGAAAGCCACAGGTACCAACATCCACGACTATATCGAAGAAATAGCGGTGGCGACTCCTGAGACTTATGCCAGATACTGCGGGCATCCGCAGGGTACTATTTACGGCTACGAATCGCAGTACTATGACGGCTTGATGAACAGGATCCAGATGGTAGAAGAGGACAGATTCGTGCCCGGGCTCAGGATAGGCGGAGGCTACGGAGAGAGGCTGCTGGGATATCCGAGCAGTTTCAAGTCCGGCGTGAATGAAGCCGGCCGCACCCTGAAAGATATGGAAAAGGAGGGCAGGTAATATGGCTTTCAAGAGAAGTGATGTTCCCGGCGAAGACATAAGGCTCGCCATGGAAATGACGGCGAAGCGCCGTCAGCTGATAGACGAAACACCCGCGACTCCTCTGGTATACGAATATGGAGTGAACCGTCTCGCGAAGTCACTGCACCCGGGATTCGTAAAAGCCGCGATAGCGGATAAGATTCCATGCAGCGCGGACTGCGTAAAGATCAGTCTTGAGCCTGTCTCAGGCTGGGAGTTCCCGTACTTCCGCGCGGGTCAGTTCATAACGCTGAGCTGCAAGACAGGCGGCTCGTTCCTGAGCCGTCCGTACTCGATAGTATCGTCTCCTAAGGAAGCTCTCGCGGGCAAACTGGAGATCATCGTCCAGCGGAAGGGCATATTCTCTGAATTCCTGATCGATAAGGCTGCCGAAGGTACTGAACTTTGGGCCGGCGAGCCGTCAGGAGACTTCCACCATGACAGCGTACGCGATAAAGGGCACATCCTCGCCATAGCTGGCGGAAGCGGTGTAACACCATTCCTGTCTATGATGAAAGCCATTCATGAGGGAAGTGAGGACTTCAGGATCACACTCATCTACGGCGCAAGGACGAAAGCGCGCATCCCGTTCTGTCCTGCGGACTTCGAGGGAGATGGCGTAGAGACGGTCGTAGTGCTGTCTGATGAGGAAGCAGAAGGATACAGGCACGGATTCATCACTGCGGATCTGCTTAAGGAATATATCGACGATGACACAAGCGTCTTCATGTGCGGACCTAACGCCATGTACGGTTTCGTCCGCAAGGAACTCGAAAGCATAGGTTTCGATCCGGCGAGGATCAGACAGGAGAGAAACTCGGTCGGTGACAGGGAAGTCAGTGAGATCAAGGTGTTCAGGCTTACTGTGCATATCCGCGACGCGGTATATGAGCTGGACGCGCCTAATAACGAGACTCTGATCACAGCTCTGGAGCGGGCAGGCATACCTGCGGTCGTAAGATGCCGCAACGGATCATGCGGATTCTGCCACAGCAGAGTAATTAACGGAGAATATTTTATCGACAAAAAGGATGATTTCCGCAGATCTGCGGATAAGAAGTTCGGTTTTATCCATCCGTGCTCGACTTATCCGGAGTCCGACATCGAGATCGACATCCCTATAATGAACGTGTAAGAGGACTGGAGTATGTATATTTTCATAGCGATATATCTGATCGCCCTGTGCTGCTATTTCAAGACCAGGACATCAGATAACATCAAACACAGGGCGATAAACAAATACCTGATGGCCACGATGTACCTGGTGTTTGCCTTTGTGGTGTTTTTCAGGAGATATGAATTTGCGAGCTACCAGACACTGCTGATGGCAGCCCTGATACTTGCCTGGCTTGGAGATGTTTTCCTGGTATTCGACTTCAACCGGGGCGGGGATTTCTTTCTGGCCGGAAACATCTGCTTTGTTCTGTTTGAGCAGATAATACTTGTAGACAAAGGCGGCTACTGGTTCAATGATTTCTGGTGGACATACGCTGTAGCCGGCACCATGCTCATCGCGTTCATCCTGGCCTGCAAGTACAAGCCTGAGACATTCAGACTCGGAAAGATGCGCTGGCCGATGACATTCTATCTGTCGTCGATCTTCATGCACGGCATAACCGGACTCGCGCTCATAACAATGATGCCTGACGCAAGTTACAGGATGCTTGGTCTGGGGTCATTCCTGTTCATGATCTCAGACATCGATCTTAACCTGTACAGGTTCGTATTCAATAACAATAAATGGCTCATCAGATTCAACAGCCTTACTTATTTCGGCGGTCTGCTGCTGATAGTTCTCAGTACCGCGATATAGGTATGCGGCCCGCTTTTGCGCCGTGAATATCGATAAAAATGCTTTACAGACAGAAAATATAAAAAACTGCAAAAAAACACTTGACCTTCCACTTTATGGAAGCCTTATCCTCGAGCCGGAGATAAGGAAGCGATCAATGGAGAATGCAGGATGAAAATCAATCAGGTAGCTGAACTGGTGGGAATAACAAGCAAGAATATCCGCTTCTATGAGGATCAGGGGCTGATACAGCCGGGGCGCGATCCGCAGAACGGATACAGGGAGTATTCCATGGCGGATGCCGAAAAACTGGGAAGGATCAGACTTCTCAGACAGCTTGGCATATCCTGCGACACCATACGAAGACTCGGAAACGGAGAACTGGACTTCGACAGCTGCATGAGAGAACACATCAAAGTCCTCGAAAAGGAGAGCGGAAACATCAAACATATGAAAGAGATGTGTATATTGCTCTCTGACGAGGTCGACAGCATCTCAGAAATAAAGGCTTCCGTTTATCTCGAAAAGATGAAGGAACTCGAGAAAGGAGGCGTCAGGTTCGTGAATGTAAAATTTTCTGATGTAAAAAAGCGCAGGACCGGTGCCATACTCGCGGGCGTCTCTGTGATCGCCCTGGTCTTAGCCATCATGATACTGGTTGTATGGGCAAACAACGAAGATCCCGCGCCAAAGGGCATTCTGGCACTGGTGATCTTCATATTCGCGGGTATAGCCATTGGAGTTGGCGCGGCTCTGAAGCAGAGACTGACCGAACTTAAGAAAGGAGAGATCGATGAAGCTGGTAAGTATTGATACGATCCCGGGTGTCGAGTTTGAGATCCTGGGCATAGTCAAGGGAACGATAGTACAGAGTAAAAATATAGGCAGGGATTTCATGGCAGGCATGAAGTCCATAGTAGGCGGCGAAATAGTCGGTTACACTGAGATGCTTACAGAGGCGAGGCAGCTCGCGACAAAGCGCATGGTGGACGAGGCTGAAGAACTCGGCGCGGATGCAATCATCGGAGTAAGATACGGATCATCACAGGTGATGGATACTGCGGCGGAGGTGCTTGCTTACGGAACAGCGGTAAAGATCAAAGAAAAGAAATAACAAAGCTGTA
>SVDB01000028.1:0-4315 GCA_015058065.1 Clostridiales bacterium | reverse complement strand
GGCGCGAATATATCGACGATCGGGCTGCTGTTCGGCATAGGCGCCGCGATGGCGTACTCCACACAGAATATATTCGGAAGGCTCGCGACTGACGAGGGTTCACCTTTTGTCGTAGCGACATATAATTTTTTCTTCGGTACGATCTTTACGCTCGTGGCAGCCAGGCCTTTCTCGAACATAAGCAACGCGTTCGATCCGGGGTTATTGCTTTTTGGATTTCTCTACGCGCTCATACCGACGACGATCGCCTATCTGCTTTATTTTATCGGGATACAGGGGCTTAAAGAGACCAGCAAAGTCCCGGTGCTGTGTTCGGTAGAACTCATATCGGCGACCGTGATAGGGATGATTGTGTTCCATGAAACGGTTCCTTTGGGATCTCTGGCAGGAACAGCTATTATATTCGCGTCTATTATGATCATGAGCAAGTCAAATCCCGAGTGATTATTGAAATCAGCATAAATGTGCTAAACTTGGCATAAAGATTCAGAAGGCGTTTACAGTCCATGAAAAAGCTCAGCTGGATAGAGATAACAAGTTTATATATAGGCGTGATCATGGGCGCGGGCTTCGCGTCCGGGCGTGAATGCTGGCAGTTTTTCGGTGTTTTCGGTAAAAAAGGGTATTACGGCGCAATAGCCAGCACTGTATGCTTTGTGCTTCTGGCGTGCATGCTTACTTATATCGCGAGGAGCAAGGAATCATCGGATCTGGGTAAACTCATCTCACCGTTTGACAACGGGATCATTGACGGGATCATAGGATGGGTCCTGGCGGCCATCTATTACTCGATGATAATCGCGATGACCGCTGCAGGCGGATCTCTTCTTGACCAGCAGTTCGGCATAAGCAAGGTCATCGGAGGAGCAGTCATAGCTTTGCTCTGCGTAGTGACAGTACTGGGTGACTTTGAGAGGGTATCCAAGGTGTTCAGGCTGATGGTACCGGTACTTTTTACCATCGGCATCATTACCATTCTGCTCACGATAAGGGCTGATTTCCCGCAGAGCGGAGCGGTGGATGGCTATCAGCCGGGCAGGATGTCACCTTCATGGCCGGTATCCGCGCTGGTATTCATGGCATATAACACTACCGGCATGATCACCATGGCAGGAAGTTCCGCGGTAAACGCCAAAAGCAGTAAGAACGCTTACACCGGAGCTGTAACAGGAGCTCTGTGCCTCGGAGCGCTCACCATACTGCTTCTGAGAGCGATCCTGACTGACATGGCGTTCAGCTCAGGACTCGACCTTCCGATGCTGGGATTCGCGGGCAGACTGTCGCCTGCGCTCAGCATAATATACGCGGTGATCCTTTACGGCGCGGTATACTCGACAGGGGCGAGCACTTATTACGGGTTCAGCACTAAACTGAGGCCGGGCAGTGCCAGGAGAATGATAATAATCGGGGGAGCCGCGGCCGGATTCCTGCTTGGGCTTACGGGGTTCAAGCGGCTGGTGGAATTCCTGTATCCGGCGCAGGGCTATATAGGGATCGTTTTCATTTTTCTGATAATCATCAATTTCATCAGGGAGTTCATGAGAAACAGCGGGAAAAGCAGGAGAGCAGCATATGAAGAATGACATAAAAAAAGTACTTGAAGCCCTCGAACGCGGCGAGATAAACGCTGGCGAGGCGCTTGAGCGCATAAAGACAGAACCGTTCAAGGATCTCGGATACGCCAAACTCGACCTGCACCGCAAGGTCAGACAGGGCTCCGCGGAAGTGATATATGGTGAAGGCAAGACAGCCGAGCAGATCATCGGCATCGTAGACGCCATGGTCGAAAAAGAGCAGGAACCTGTCCTGGTCACAAGATTAGACGAAGCGAAAGCCGCCGCTCTCGCGGAGCATCACAAGATAGATTACAGCAAAGAGGCCCGGATAGCGGTAATCGGTCAGAAGCCGGATCCTGACGGTATAGGACGCATAGTGATCGCAACCGGAGGCACGAGTGACATCCCTGTCGCTGAGGAAGCCGCCATTACGGCTGAAACGCTCGGGAATGAAGTAGTACGGCTTTACGATGTCGGAGTAGCCGGCATACACAGGCTTCTCGCTCATAAGGAATACATCATGGACGCGGCAGTGATCATCACGGTCGCTGGCATGGAAGGGGCCCTGGCCAGCGTGGTAGGAGGGCTCGCGGATTGTCCGGTCATAGCGGTACCCACAAGCGTGGGATACGGTGCGTCTTTTGGCGGTCTGTCAGCCCTGCTGTCGATGCTCAACTCGTGCGCCAGCGGAGTAGCGTGCGTCAATATAGACAACGGCTTCGGCGCGGGCTACATGGCCAGCCGCATCAATCACATGGAGGCCGCAAAATGAAGACCTTATACATGGATTGCCGCATGGGAGCGGCAGGAGACATGCTTACGGCAGCTCTTCTCGAACTGCTCCCTGAAGCTGAGCACTGTGAGTTCATCAGCACGTTCAACTCAATGGGGATACCGGGCGTCGTCATGGAGGCTGAGCCTTCAGTGAAGCGCGGAGTCAGCGGGACACATATACACATCAGGGTGCGTGGGGTCGAAGAGGGTGAACACCTTAGTGACCATCATCACGATCATGATCACCACCACACACACGATCATCACCATACACATGAACACCGCGGCATGGCGGAAATAGAGGAGATCATCAACGGCCTGAACGCGATGTCTGAAAAAACGAAAAGCGACGTTCTGGGAGTATATTCGCTGATAGCGGAAGCAGAGAGCGCCGCGCACGGAGTCCCTGTTTCTGAGGTGCACTTCCATGAGGTCGGAGCTATGGACGCCATCGCTGACATAAGCGCGGTCTGCATGCTGATGGAGCGTGTAGCACCTGATATCGTGACAGCTTCTCCGGTAAACGCCGGAGGAGGAACGGTCAGGTGCGCGCACGGCGTGCTGCCTGTGCCGGCTCCGGCGACCGCGTACATACTCGAAGGGATCCCATGGTACTCCGGCGATATCAAAAGCGAATTGTGCACTCCTACAGGAGCGGCTTTGCTGAAGCACTTTGTGAGAGATTTTGGAGAGATGCCCGTTATGACTGCGTTTAAGAAAGGCTGCGGCATGGGAACAAAAGACTTCGATATGCCGAACTGCGTCACGGTTTATCTCGGAGAAACGGAATGACAGTTCATTAAATGATTGACCGCGCAGTCCTCGGAATCTATAATTAATGCGTAAACAATATTACAAAAGGCTCTTAGCCGCGTTATAAGAAAGAGGTGCAATATGGGAATTTTCGACAAGATCACAGGTAAGGAAGCCAAGGAAAAAGCTGCGGCAGCAGAAAAGGCAGCAGCAGATGCTAAGGCGGCAGCTGAAAAAGCAGCAGCAGAAAAGGCAGCAGCTTACGAGAAGAAGATGGCTGAAGTAAAGGCACAGCAGGAAGAAAAGGCAGCTGAGGTCAAGAAGACACTCGCAGAAAACGAGAAATTCAAACTGGCCGTAGACGGCAAGTGGGGCCCTAACTCGATCAAGGCAACACAGCACTTACTCGGCGTGACCGAAGACGGCATCTGCGGACCTGAGACCATCAAGGCTATCCAGAAGAAGGTCGGCGCCGCAGAAGACGGCGTCTGGGGCACACAGACATCCAAGGCTATCCAGAAGTTCCTCGGCGTGACCGAAGATGGAGTTGCCGGTCCTGAGACATTCAAGGCATGGCAGAACTGGGTAAACAAGGAACTCGGCTTCTAAAGAATTACGCAATCTCTGATATGGTCCCCGCAGAAATGCGGGGATCTTATTTTGCCTTGACGCGGGTATGTGGTACAATACGGAAGACGTTTTGAAAACGCGGGTTTGAAAGAAGGTGAATGACATTTCCAGGGCAGTAGTTGGACTCTCAGGCGGAGTCGACAGCGCGGTAGCTGCATATTTGCTAAAGAAGCAGGGCTATCAGGTGGCAGGCGTGACACTCAGGACGTGGCAGGCGGAAAGCGGAGCTTACAGCCGCTGCTGCGACATAAGCGACGCCAGACGCACGGCCATGCAGCTTGAGATACCTTTCTACAATGTGAACAGCCTGAATGAGTTCAATGATCATGTTACAGGACCATTCATACAGGCATATCTGAACGGTCTGACACCAAATCCCTGTGTGGCATGCAACAGGTATATCAAGTGGGAAAAACTTCTGTCATTCGCCGATGACATAAACGCCGAATACATAGCGACAGGCCATTACGCGCGTGTTGTAAAGCTTGATAACGGAAGGTTTACAGTCAAACAGGCAGCGTACGCCGCGAAGGATCAGACATACATGCTTTATCAGCTGACTCAGGATCAGCTTGCCCGCACTCTGATGCCTCTCGCGGATC
>SVDB01000122.1 GCA_015058065.1 Clostridiales bacterium | reverse complement strand
AGCGGGAATCCTGTGCGCGCTGACTTTGCCGGAAGGGACAGCAGGGCGGACAGAAAGGCCCTCGGCATCCCTGAAGACGATCTCGTGATCATGGTTTTTGGCGGGAGCCTCGGCTCAGAAACGACGAATAAGATCGGAGAAGCCATAGCCAGGGAATACGCTGACCGTGAAGGATATACGGTCATATGGGGCACCGGTAAAGATTATTTCGAAGATATAAGCAGAAGGCTGAAAAGCGAAGGCTTCGCTCCTTCGAACGTAAGGATCAGCCCGTACATCAACGACATGCCGGCGCAGCTCTCGGCATGCGACCTCACCATAAGCAGGAGCGGAGCGCTCTCGACAGCTGAGGTCACCATGGCCGGCAGGGCGGCGATATTCGTACCTTCCCCTAACGTTACCGCTGACCATCAGTACTACAACGCCAAGGCGGTAGCTGACGCGGGCGGAGCGGTGATAGTAAGGGAAAACGCTGATACAGCGGACAAGGTGCTGGCGGAAGTCAGGGCACTCGACGCTGACCGTGAAAGGCTCGAAGCGATGAAGCAGGCGAGCGCGAAGATAGCGCCGACGGAAGCTACTGACATTATTTACAATACTGTGACCGGAACATACAGGTAAAGTATTTGGACGATAATAACGAAACTATCGTAAAGAATAAGGAGACGATCACTGAGGAAACCACAGTGGCAGCACCTGCAGACTCGATATCCGATGATATCGAGTATACTTTGCTTTTGAATGAAGTAACGGATCTGACCATTCCGCTGCCCGGCGTACAGCCCGAAGAACATGAAAGCGCAGCGGAGGATGTATCCGAAGAGGAAGCAGCGACAGTCGCTGAAGCTGAGGAAGAAGCCGCGGACGGGGCTGAAGCAGGATCATCCGGAGATGAGGAAGCGGAAAAGGGCGCCTCAGAAGAAAAAACCGCTGAGAGCGAAGAAAAAGGCGAAGACAAGGCGGAATACGGACTGCCTGCGGGGCATTCCGAGATGGGCGAGCTCGCCGAGAAGATAGCGGCGCGCCGCAGATACAACGAAAGAAAGAAAAAGAGATTCAGGACCAGGTTCTACGTTATCCTGACGGTACTGATCCTGGGCATATTGTTTCTGATCCTCTCATTGTCGAGCATATTCACGGTAGACTCGATAGAGGTCAGGGGCAACAGCCACTACACCGCGGAAGAGATCATAAACATGGGTCACGCGGTGCCGGGGCGCAACCTTATCTACAACCTCAATAAGCAGGAGATAGAAGAATACCTTCTGCAGAATCCGTACATAAAGGAAGCCAGAGTTACACGCAAATTGCCGTCCACCATGGTGATCAAGGTCACCGAAAGGCAGGAAAGACTCGCGTTCAAGTATGATGATGACTATCTGATCATGGATGAGGAAGGCATACTCCTCAAGAAGACGAGGAACAAGCCTATGACAACTCTCGCTGTGGGTATCGTCGTCAGCAAGATCAAACTCGGCGAGAAGGTAGGAACGACAGATAACGGCCAGATGGACAGGCTGCTCGAACTCGTGCAGGCTACGACAGCTTCGGACCTGTTTTTCGTAAAGCTCGATATAGCGAACGAGAAAAAGGTCAAGGCCTACATATACGATACGCTTATCGTGAAGACCGATTACGACACTCTAATGACCAATATTGAGAACGGAAGACTTCACATGGTCGTACAGAAACTGCTCGATGACGGTATAAAAAGAGGCACCATCACGTTTGATGACGACGGGAACGCTTCGTTCATGCCTGCCATCTAGTTTACAAGTAATTGTGTCTCGTAAAGCAAATACACCCTAAATGTTGTGTTTTTTGCCAAAAAACTAATGCATAAGGGGTTTTGATATGTTACTATTACCATATATGTTTATAAGTATATTTATTTGAGGAGGACTTCACTATGGAATTTGTTTCCGACTTTGTTTCCGAACCGGACAATGCCGCGATCATCAAAGTTGTCGGTATCGGCGGCGGCGGATGCAATGCTATCAACCGCATGGTAGATGCCGGACTGCAGGGCGTCACATTCATCGGCGTAAATACAGACAGACAGGCTCTTTCAAGATGCAAGGCTGAGATCAAGATCCAGCTTGGCGAAAAGATCACAGGAGGCCGCGGCGCCGGCGCAAACCCTGAGATCGGACAGAAAGCTGCCGAAGAAAGTATCGATGAAGTGATTTCAAACATCCAGGATGCTGACATGGTATTCATCACTGCCGGAATGGGCGGCGGTACAGGTACCGGAGCGGCTCCTATCATCGCCAAGGCTTCGATGGACTGTGGCGCTCTTACTGTTGCCGTAGTCACAAAGCCATTCACATTCGAAGGCAAAAAGCGCTGGAACCGCGCCGCGAAGGGCATCCAGTATCTCAGCAATTTCGTTGACTCGCTCGTCGTGATCCCTAATGACAAGCTGATCGACACAAGCGAAAAGAACACTTCGATGCTCGAGGCGTTCGCGATGGCTGACGACGTACTCAGAAAAGGCGTACAGGGCATCTCTGACCTGATCTCCGAATACGGACTCGTAAACGTTGACTTCGCCGATGTAAGAACGGTCATGGAAGGCCGCGGCGTAGCTCATATGGGAGTCGGTGTCGGCGAGGGCGACGACAGGATCGAAGACGCGATCCAGAACGCTGTACACAGCCCGCTGCTCGAGACTTCGATCAGCGGAGCCAAGTCGATCCTGCTCTACGTGACCGGCGGATACGACATGGGTATGCTCGACATCAATACCATCGCTGACAGAGTCCAGAGCGAGGCTGACGCTGACGCCAACATCATCTTCGGCGCGACCATCAGCGAGGACATGACAGACAAGATCTCCGTCACGATCATCGCTACGGATTTCGGCAAGGTGACTGAAGGCATCGACGGAATCAATATCGCTCCGTCTCCTGAGAGAGATACCATGGCTACTGCTAAGAGAATAACCGTGGACGGACTTGACGCTGTTGAGGTCGAACTCGATGAGCTCTTCGACGACAGGGCAGGCTCATCCTCCGGATCCGACGATTTCGATATTCCTGAATTCCTTAAATAAAGGATTTCAAGGTCCGGCCGCAAGAATATGCTGATCAGAATCACATCCGGAGACAACAGCAGGATCAGGCTCGTCAGAAAACTCGGGACCCGTAAAGGGCGCGTCACTGAGGGGCGCTTTGCCGCTGAAGGCAGGAACCTCGTCAGCGAGATCCTCGAAAGAGGGCTCGATGTCGATTTCATCATGATACCTTCAGGCTCGGTTGATGACTCACCTGAGTTCATCAGAAAATGCATCGATTCTCCGGACATAACGGTATGTGAAGTCCCGGCTCGTGAATTCGCCGGGCTCACGGACGCCGGTACCGGGATAGGCATGCTGGCAGTCGTAAGGCAGCTGGACAGGGACCCGGATGTGATCGATTCCCTCGATCCGGACGATAATATCCTGGTGCTTGACCGCATACAGGATCCCGGCAACATGGGTACGCTCATCAGGACTGCAGTAGCCGCCGGATACAAGGCGATACTTGCCATGAGCGGCACGGCTGATATTTACTCGCCGAAGGTCCTCAGAGCTACGGCGGGGATGATATTCGAGATACCGGTGATCTATGTCCCGGACTCAAAGACCATGGCTGATCTTCTGCGCAGATCGGGCAGAAGAGTGGCCGTGACAGCGGTCGACGGAGGGATGCCGTATTACGACGCGGATCTGAGCAGGGGCATCGCCCTTGTCATTGGCAACGAAGGGAACGGCGTATCGGATGAGCTGATGCGCATGGCTGACGTAAGGGTCACCATACC
>SVDB01000121.1 GCA_015058065.1 Clostridiales bacterium | reverse complement strand
TATATGACCTCGGAGTGCTTCAGGCTCCTCTTCATATCTGTCACTTCTTCAGGTCTTTCATCTACCAGCAGCACTATAAGCTCGATATCCGGATATTTCTCTTCGACCGAGGCAGCTATCTTCTTGAGCAGCACGGTCTTTCCGGCTTTCGGCTGAGCGACTATCAGTCCTCTCTGGCCCCTGCCTATAGGAGCGACCAGATCCATGACTCTCGTGGAAAGATCGATACTGGAGTTCTCCAGCACTATTCTTTCGTTCGCGAATATAGGGGTCAGATTGTCGAAATGAGGGCGCCTTCTGGCAGTCATCGGATCGGATCCGTTGACCTCCTTCACGTAAAGCAGCGCGCCGAACTTCTCGGTGCCGCGGGGTCTTCTCGCGATCCCGAGGATCTTGTCGCCCGTGCGCAGCCCGAATCTTCTGATCTGAGTCGGCGAAACATATATGTCTTTGTTCGAAGTCAGGAAGTTATCGAATCTGAGGAAGCCGAACCCGTCTTCGGACAGTTCGAGTATCCCTTCAACGTCGGTCTTGCCGTCATCTTCCGGCGCCTTTTCTTCTGCCTCAGCGTCCGGAGCTTCCGCGGCCGCGTCCGTCATCTGAAGTTCCTCAGTGATCTCCTCAGCAGCTGAAACGGCCTCTTCATCCTTCAGCTCCATGACTTCTTCTGTTGCTTTGGTCTTTTCTTCCATGTAATAGTCCTTTTATCCTTTCAAATCAGGGGCTTTCACGATCCGGTCCGGACGCTACAGCTCTTCGTTCGCGCCGACCGTGGTCAGTATGGTCTCCTTTGACTTGTCGACCTGGCTTACCTCAAGTTTTCCGACGTCATCAGGATCGACCGTTTCGTTGAGCGCCAGCAGAGTAGGCGACAGATATACTGTCGAAAGCTGCCTTCCCTCGATACTGATGACCGACCTTTCGGTAAAGTTTTCTCCCCTTATGTAATATCTGTCTCCGATCTTGACCAGATCCTTTATCTGTATGTTCTTGTGACCCATCTTCATGTCGACGCGCTCATAAGGATCGGTGCCGCCGTAAGCGAAATGCTTGCCGTAGAGCATGTCATACGCCAGAGCCTCCATGTCATCCAGATATGTATCGCTCTCCGGATCATTCGATTGCTGATAATCGAAAATGATGCCTTCATGCGCGAGCCCCGCGCCTTCGAGCAGCATCGCGCCGCTCTCATAGGAGTGGATGTCCCTGTCCTCTTTCGGAAGGCCGATGTTGTCCCAGATCACATAGCGGGTGCAGTACAGATCCGGCTGCTTGTAGTTCTCTTCTTTGACATCGAGCGCCGGTATGTGGTCACCGTAGATTATCATGATGGTCGGCTCGCCGCTGGCCTCGATCTCGCTGATGAGTTCACCGACGAAAGTATCCATCTCGTGGCACTCATTCAGATAATATTCGTATTTCCACTTCGTTTCTTCGTCTTCAGCCGTCACCTCTGTGTACGGTTGCTTGAAGACCTGCTCTGTAGGATACGCTCCGTGTCCCTCAACTGAAATGACGTGAAGGAAATCGCGCTCCTCTGTCGACTGCATGATCTCCATTATCTCGCTCGTGAGGACCTTGTCCTTGCACCAGTTTGTCGGAGTGAACGATACGTTGTTCATGTACTCGACCGATGTGAAAGTGTTGAAGCCCAGATTCGCGTAGACTTCATTCCTGTTATAGAAGAGTGCTCTGTGATTATGGAGCGCGGCAGTGTTGTAGCCATGAGCGCGCGTTACATACGCCAGACTCTCGAGAGTTTCCTTGCGCAGTTTTCCCTTATACGGATATTCTCCCGGTCCGAAGAACTTCGCGCTTATACCGGTGAGCACCTCAAATTCGGTATTCGCGGTGCCAGCGCCGCACGCGGGAACGATGAACGTGCCTGATGTGTAATTGTCGTACAGATAATTGAAGACCGGAGTAGGATCCTGCGACACCTCGATATTCGCGTAGTCCTGGGCAACAGTGAAGGATTCAAGCTGCAGAACGATGATGTTCGGATGATCCAGGCTGTCGTCCTTCTGCTCGAGCTGCGTGTCCGTGCCGCTCTCAGTCTTTTCGTCGAGGATATCTGCGATCATCTTATCCGAGTAGCCTCTTGGTCTGGAGATGCCCGCGCTGACAGATGTAGCGATGAAACAGTAAGGCATTCCGTAATCCCTGTACGCGTAATTGAGGTTTCCGAAGAATGAACTTATCACGCCCATATTTTGAAGCCCCGCGGTCGCGCCGGCAGAGACGGCTGCCGCCAGGATGATAGCCGCCAGACTCTTTTTATAGTTGATGTTCTTCCACTTCTCGCTCCTGATGAATATCATCGTGATCGCGGCGACGCCGAGAACGAGAGCGACGAGGAACAGTATGATCTGTATCCTTGAGAAATACGTCGTGACGATCGTGAGTCCGTCGGCAAAATTGGTGAAGTCGTAGAGCGTGAACGGGGTCATTCTGTTCATCAGTATGACGCCGTTCGCGGTGCCCAGCCCTAGCCAGACCAGCGACACGATGAACCACACGAATCTGCGCCGCTTGAAGAGAAGCGCGATCGTCATGGTGGCAAAGATGATGAGAGTATTGTAGAGGAACACTACGGGATGGGTGAAAGCCCAGCGGAGCCCTTCGAGCGGTCCTGTGGTCAGCCTCGCGAACTCCTCGATATAGAGGTATATCGCGATGGCATACAGAGCCATGAGGCCAATGTACTTGAGCTCATGCCGGTCCGCGTCGAAATACTTCGCCGCTCTCCTCGGAAATACTTTGTAGAACACCTTGCTTATGAAATGTCCGATCTTCTTCAGGAAAGAAAAGATCTTCGCAAGGATTTTTTTGTTTTTTTCCTGCAAGTTCATGCCTCCTGCAAGCTGTCTGAAAGCTTCGCGAATTCCTCGAGCGAAAGGCTCTCGGCTCTGCGTCCGGGATCGATGCCCGCGTTTTCGAGCGCTTCAGACAGTGTTTTTTTATCGAAACCGTCAAGAGAGGAGAGAGCGTTCAGCAGGGTCTTCCTTCTCATCGAAAAACCCGCCTTTACGCATCTCATCAGCATCTCTTCGCTTCTGACTTTTACCGCCGGTCTGTCTCTGAGATCGAGTCTCAGAACGACCGAGTCGACGCCCGGCACGGGATAGAAACACTCGCGCGGCACGTCTGTTATCTCAGTGACCTCAGCCCAATAGTGGACAGGGTAGGTGATGGCTCCCGAGGCTCTCGTTCCGGGTTCAGCGGCTATCCTGTCGCCGACTTCCTTCTGCATCATCACCGTGATGCTCTTCGCTCCGGTGTCCGCCTCGAGGAGTTTCATTATTATCGGAGTCGTTATGTAGTACGGCAGATTGCCTATGATGCGGAGCTCTTCGAGCCCGTATTCTCTTAAGCTTTCCGCAGTCACGTTCTTTATGTCGGTCTGCAGGATGTCGCCGTGTATCAGCTCGACATTGTCCATACCGAACGTCTTGACTCTGAGCCCGTCTATCATATCCTGATCGAGATCTACCGCTATGACCCTTCCGGCACGCTCCGCCAAAGGCAGGGTAAGAGCTCCTGTTCCGGGACCGATCTCGAGCACAAGGGTCTTTTCTGTAACGCCGCTCGCCTCTATTATCGTGGCGATGACCTCTTCATCGATCAGGAAGTTCTGCCCGAGTCTCTTGTCCGGTCTGACCCCCGCAAAGCCGCGCGGCCTCGGCGTATGTCCGCCGCGCATACGCTTCTTACCCATCTGAGCCTCCGGTCTCTCCATCCTGCCCGTCATCCTGAGCGCCGTCTTCCGTCTGCTCCGGCTCCGTTTCCTCTTCAGTTTCAGGCTCCTCTTCATCGAATATGAA
>SVDB01000027.1 GCA_015058065.1 Clostridiales bacterium | reverse complement strand
ACGTGGATAGGGATCGTCATGTATTTGGTCCTGTCGAGTACGAGGTACGGGAGCAGGTAGTCGTTCCACACCCACATTGTCTCAAGGATACCGACAGAAATCAGCGTCGGCTTGAGCATCGGAAGAACTACATTGAAATATGTGCGTATAGGGCCGCATCCGTCTATCGCGGCCGCCTCTTCTATCTCGAGCGGCAGACCTTTTACGAAGCCCACGAACATGAATATCGCGAGCCCGGCGCCGAATCCGAGATAGACGATAGGGATCGTCCACGGTGTGTTCAGTTTCAGATTATCCGCCGTGAATGTCAGCGTGAACATTACCATCTGGAACGGAACGATCATGCTGAACAGGCAGAGATAATAGAATCCGTTCGCGAACTTTGAGTTTACGCGGGCGATGTACCACGCAGTCATCGAGGTGAACAGCAGGATCAGGAATACCGAAACGATGGTGATCCAGAAGCTGTATCCCACGGACTTCATGAACGGATAGTTTCCGAAGGTCATGCCCTTGATATAGTTGGCCCAGCCTACGAAGCTCTCGGCGCTAGGCAGCGAGAAAGCGTTCGTATTGATGGAAGCGTTCGACTTGAACGAGTTCGTGATTACCTCGAAGATCGGCATTACCCATACGATGCAGAGCAGTACGAATATGCCGGTGACCACATTGCTGAGAGGTGTGTATTTCTGCGTATGTTTCTTTTTCATTGCTGCACCTCCTTACTCCTTGTGGCCTTCTGCTGGATCAGCGCGAGAACAGCAACAAGAATGAAGAATACGACAGCCTTGGACTGAGCCACGCCGTGATAGTTCTTATTGATGTTGTATGTCGAGAAGATGTTCAGCGCCAGCAGTTCTGTCATGTTCACCTTGGTATTCTCGAGCATGACTGAAGGAGCACCGCCGGTCAAAGCCAGGTTCTGGTCGAAGAGCTTGAATGAGTTGGTCAGTGTCAGGAACGTGCAGATCGTGATTGATGGCATCACGTTCGGGATGATGACCTTTGTAAGGGTCTGCCAACCGGTCGCTCCGTCGATCTTCGCGGCCTCGAGCATGTCTCCCGGTACAGCCTGCAGACCCGCGATATAGATGATCATCATATATCCGATCTGCTGCCATGCCACGAGGATGACCAGTCCCCAGAATCCGTATGTGGCGTTAGCCGTCAGATAAGTGTTATAGCCTTTGAGTATCGCGTCGAATATCATAGACCAGATGTATCCGAGTACGACGCCTCCGATGAGGTTAGGCATGAAGAATACCGTACGGAACAGGTTCGCTCCGCGAATGTGCTGTGTCAGAGCGTAAGCAATGAAGAACGCAAGCACATTGATCAGTATGATCGATACCACCGCGAATGCTGCCGTATTCCAGAAAGCATGACGGAATCCCACGTCTGTGAATGCCTTGGCATAGTTCTCGAATCCGACCCACTTCGCGTCTCTAGGAGTATTGAAGTTGCAGAAGCTCAGATAAATACCCTGCATGAAAGGCCAGACGAAGCCAATGACAAAGCATGCCAGTGTAGGAACTATGAACAGCGGGAAGCAGCGTTGTATCGGTCTGCGGATCAGAACACTGTTCACGGTCGAGTGATCGTGTTTCTTTTTCTTTTTCTTTTTTTCTTGCAAATTGCTCATCTCCTTTCACCTTTTACCGCTTTTTAAGCTGTTTATAAAAAAACAGGGGGCAGGCGAGAATGCCCGCCCCTGGTTTTTATTCGCTATAAGCGATAAGGAGTGAGAATTAGTTACCTTCTACACTGTACTCGTATGCCCAGCCGTCAACGAATGCCTTGACAACTTCGTTCCATGTTGCATCGGACGGAGCTGCGGAGTAAGCCGCGAGAGCCGTAACGAGAGTAGCACGGAAGCTGTCTACGTTTGGTGTGAAGTTGAATGCCCATGTGCAAGCGTAATTGCCGTTTGCGAGCAGGTCAGCTCCGGCCTTGGAGAAGCCGTTTGCCGACTCAGGAGCACCCTTGAACGGGATGTCACCGATCGAGCTGAGAACCTCGAGTCCCTTCTCGGATGTCACGCACCAGTAGAGGAAGTCGAGTGTAGCCTGCTGATCAGCTTCCGAAGCCTGGCTGTTGACCGCGAGGCAGTTCTCTGTGCCGGAGCACAGTCCCGCGTTCTCTTCGCCTTCAACGCCGCAGTAGATCGGGATCATAGTGATATCATCAGGATTCAGCTGGAACTTGTCAGCTGTGAGCGCAGCCCACTCCCATGTACCATTCTGATAGAATACCGCTTTGCCTTCGCCGAATTCAGCCTCAGCCTGGTCACCTGTAGCTGTTGTCAGGGATGTAGGATCCGCAGCGGAGTCTGTGATGTAGAGATCCCAGATCTTGCGGAAGTTGTCCATATAGGTTCCCTTGATCGTTGCAGGCTTTTCTGTGATACCGTCATCACGGAACTCATAGAAGAGCGGCATGTTAGCCAGGTGTCCGGAGAAACGCCAGCTTGAGGAGTCATCGAGACCCGCGGATGTGAACGCGTCGAATCCGAGCTCACCTGCGCGCGCGTGGATGTCGTCAGCAACAGCCTTCAGGGAATCGAAGTCCTTGATCTCATCGATCGAGTGTCCTGCCTTCTCCAGGAGAGCCTTGTTGACGATGATGCCGTAGCTCTCATAGATCCAGCCGATCGCCTTTGTCTCGCCGGCGGAGTTGACCAGATTGAAGTCGTTGGTGGTCAGCTCGTTCATGAATGCTGTACCGTCAAGTGTCAGGCAGTAGTCTTCCCAGTCATTCAGCGCGCTCATGTTACCTACATTGAAGAGCGTTGGAGGGTCGGACTTAGCCATCTCAGCGGTCATAGTGTCGCTGTATGTACCCGACGCTGCAGTTACGACCTTGCATTCAACACCTGTCTCTTCTGTATAAGCCGCGGCAAGTTCCTGAAGAGCTTCATCAGCCTCAGGCTTCATGTTCAGCCAATACACCGAGCCGGTGCTGTCATCGCTTGAGGAACCGCCGCCGCCGCAAGCGGTCATGGCGAATACCATTGCGAATGCAAGAGCAATAACAAATAGTTTCTTCTTCATAGTTATTCCTCCTTAGAAAAAACCAATACTTATATATAAGCCTTGTGAGTATTGAAAGCGCTATCCATTCCGGTCAGTCCCGGGACCGGATAATACTTTCGCTTTAGCTTACAAGGGAAATTATAAAACTTTTGTATCATGGTTTTCAATTATCTGACCAAAAAAAGCCTTACCCATATCGGCGTGTTAAGGCTGTCATCTTGTTTTTTTCATCCCGCATGTTTATATTTGATATAAGGGTAAAACAATGCCGCGAGATCCACGCGGCGCATATAAGGAGGTCTGAGAAATGGCATATGATACTGATCCCGCGCTGCAAAAACAGCTTATCTACTCTGTATTTGTACGTAACCACACAAAAGAAGGCAGTTTCAGGGCGCTGATCCCGGACCTTGACCGCATACACTCACTCGGTACGGACATCATATGGCTGCTCCCGATCCATCCTATCGGTGAGATCAACCGCAAAGGCAGCCTCGGAAGTCCTTACGCCATACGCGATTACCGCGCGGTGAATCCGGAATACGGGGATCTGTCCGATCTTCGCGCTCTCGCTGACGCGGTCCACGAAAGAGGCATGCGCCTCATGATAGATGTCGTATACAACCATACCTCACCCGACTCGGTGCTGTGGAACGAGCATCCTGAATTCTTCTACAGAAAGCCGGATGGAAAACCCGGAAATCATGTCGGTGAGTGGACAGACGTTATCGACCTCGAATACACGAACAAGGATCTCTGGGATTATCAGATCGAAACTCTGAAAAGCTGGGCTGAGATAGTCGACGGATTCCGCTGTGACGTAGCTTCCCTGGTGCCGGTCGGCTTCTGGGTGAGAGCGCGAAAGGAGATCGCTAAGATAAAGCCGGGTTTCGTATGGCTGGCCGAAAGCATACACCGCTCGTTCAACGCGGAGTGCCGTCTGCGCGGGATGTATGCCGCCACGGATACCGAAGCCTTCGAAGCTTTCGACATCGAATACGAGTATGATATTCGTGACGCCTTCGACAGATATCTGGATGGCTCAGGCAGTCTGTCGCACTGGATGGACCTGCTGAACTTTCAGGATTTCGCCTATCCGAAGAATTACAATAAACTGCGTTACCTCGAAAACCACGATACGGATCGCATCGCGTCAAGGATGGAAGGTTTTTCGCTTAAGAATTATACCGCTCTGATCTTTTTCCTGAAGGGAACTACCCTGCTGTACGGAGGTCAGGAGGTCGCTTCAGATCACAGACCTACCCTGTTTGACGCCGATCCTGTAGACTGGGATACGGGCACTGATCTCTCTCCGTTCATCACGGAACTCGCGAAACTGAAAAAGGATACTCTTTCGCCTGACGATCTTTTCCTGGCCGAGGCAGATGATTCTCAGGATATCGCCGTCCTCACCAGGGACGACGGTGTGTGCCGCAAGACCGGCGTATTCTCATTCAAGGGTATGGCCTGCGATGTAAAAGTCAGTCTGCCGGACGGATCTTATGATGATCTGATAGGCGGAGGCAAAGTTTCAGTCAAAGACGGTCATCTGCGCTGCGAGGGCGATCCGGTCTGGATCACTTCCCCTGCATTTAAGGAGGTATAGTCATCAAACTGTTCGATTCTGAAGCCCCGGTGTGGGCGCTTTTCGGCAAGATGGCCGATCTGGCCGTGCTGAGCCTTTTATGGACTCTGTGTTCACTCCCGATCATCACGATGGGAGCGGCTTCAGCTGCCCTGATGCGCTGCGCTCTGAATATGAATACAGGCGAAGGCAACTGGCGCACACGCCACTTCTTTCGCTATTTCAGGCGCAATCTGCGCAACGCCACCCCTATGTGGCTTCTGTACCTTCTGGCAGCTGCACTGCTTACACTGGATCTTCTCATCCTTTCGGGAGCCGGCGGCGCGTCTGCCCGCCTGCAGCGGATGGCTGCGGTACTCGGACTCATCATACTGACTTTCAACGCCGTCTGGGCATTCGCTCTGACATCGCAGTTTGAGAACGGGGTCATACGGACAATAAAAAACGCCTTTTATCTAGGCGTTTCATGGCTCCCGCGCACGATCCTGATGAGCGCTCTATGGCTCGTGCCTGTCGCCCTGGCGGTATTCAATCCTTATATCCTCAGCCGCATAATCGTACTGTGGCCTGCCCTGTTTTTCGGGGGCACCGCGTACTTCTGCGCAAAACTGATGGTAAAGCCTCTGACACCGTACTTTGAGGAATCAGGTATCTATCTTTCCGCACCGCCGGAAGAAGACGAAGAAGACTTTTCCGAATAGCCGTCCGCAAGGACGGTTTTTTATTGTCTGCTATGTGGTTCATTCTTCTTCGCGGCGTTTTTTGATCAGGAAGAAACCTGCGGCGGCAGCGGCAGCAACGGCCGCCGCGAGTCCCGCGTATCTTCCCGGTATGTGATCTATAAAGGAATCACCTTCTTCGTTCTCGCTCTTGCCGGGATCTTTCCACTCCAGATAGACCGGATCTCCTTCTTCAATAGTGTCCTCTACCGGCTCGCCCGAGCGGTCAGGCATGTTTATGGTCCTGTACTCCGGCAGCATATCCTCTTCGCCCGCTCCTCCGCGGCCCGGAAAGCCTCCGCCGTTGTTCCCTTTCTTGCCTTTTCCGCTGTTCTCTTCTTCACAGATGTCTTCGCCGTACTTCGCGTCTTCTTCAGTGGCGACTACCGCGAAAAGCAGTTTAGGGCCGGTCCTCTTGAACGTCGAGTAGATGGTCGGTTCACCTTCTTCATTTACAGGTTCCGCGGCTATCCTGAGGTCCATGTATATTTTTACAGGACTCCCGTCGGCAGGTTTCGCGCCGCGGATGGTGTTTATATCATCCTCACTCAGGAACAGTTCTCCCTTAGTCCATTCGTCAGCGACGACAGCCTCATGCGAAGCGTTCTTACAGTTGGATTCTATTATATAGACACCGGCGCGCCTCAGTATCTCGGCGGTCAGTTCAGCGTCATCCATTTCGGCTACTTCTGCCGGTGTCAGCACAACATTATGCTGTACGAAAAAGCAGTAAGCCTTTCCGTTGACCCCAACCTTGTGGACTCCGCGCAGCGGAGCTTCCTCTACGCTTTCTTCGTCATCTGCGAAAGCCGGCGCGGCCGGTATGAGCATAAGCGCGAGCATCACGCAGAGCAGCACGACAGCGGCTCTCACGAACGGCGTCCGTCTGTATTTCAAGTCTTTTACATCAATCATGTTTTTCACCTTCTCAAGCAGCGCGGCCCGTCAGTTGACATCGGTCCTCGCCAGTATTGCCGCAGGCCTCTTTATCAGTGTATGGAACACCGGCAGCAGACCAAACAGCAGGTTGAACCCGAAGATCAGTATAAGTGAAACGAGAACCGTCTCCGGCGTGCACGCGAACATACCAGAGAGATAAGATATCCCCTGCAATTTGCTGATCACATAGTTCATGAGCAGCCATCCCGGTATCGATGCGATAGTGGTTATGGCTATTATTTCTCCTATGAACATCTTATAGATGTCCGATTTCTTTACACCGATGGCGCGCAGCGTGCCCACTTCCTTGATGCGTGACAGGAATGAAGCTCTCATCATAAGGAACACCTCTATGAGCGAGATGATGATGACGATGCCCCCTACGAGCAGGAACGCGCGCACCGTCGCGAGCTGGCTCTTTCTGTACTTGCTCTTACGGTACTTGTAAAGGTCTCTGACTTTAGCTCCCTGATCGCTCAGCGCCGCGATGGTGTCTTCCTTTTCGCCCGCAGGCTTGACTGTCATGTTTTCCTGCCCGGTGATGAGCCGGTATTTTATCATATTGTTGTTGACATAGAACTTTCCGTTGACGGTATCACTGGTATAATAGCCGACCACCTTGAGCTTATGTCCGTTGATCTTCGTCTTGATCTCGCTGCCCATCTTCATCGTCTTGGAATAATCCTTGTCGACGAGCACCTCGTAGTCGTTCTCAGGCCACTTGCTTCCGTCTGTCAGAGTGAGTTCATCCTTGTGAAGCGCGTAATCGACCAACGCGGATGCCGGAGGTGCGGAAGACCCATCCTCCGCGGCACCGATGTCTTCACCGGAATCAACATCTTCTTCGTAATAATCATCACTGCCGTTGTTGGCGAGCATGTTGATGAACAGTGACGGCGAAGCATAGACGCACGGGCTTTTCTTATCCGTGATGCCCACTATCGTGAAAGCAGGCAGATCTTTCAGTGTAAGATGGCGCCCGAGAAGTTCGTCAGGAGTCTTGTATCCGGCCTGTACCACACTGTAGTTATAATCCTTGAGGCGTTCCAGGATCAGAGCGTCTATCACTACCTCGTACCTGTTTTCCGGCAGCCTTCCGTAAACTATATCGCTTTCGCTCAGATCATCTGAGGAACTAAGTGAGCCGCTGATCATGGTGCCGTCCCAGGATGTCTGCCAGTATTCATCGTAGTTCAGACGCATGTTGATGATCCCATCGCCCGGCAGCGCGTATTCGACCGTTGGGTCAGACTCGTACATCAGATATTCATCCACAGTTATCTTTTTCTGTGCCACCTGAATGTATGATTTGTCATCCTGGACAAATTTTTCATCAGGCATGTTCAGTATGCCGGCGATATTGGAAACCGCGTATGTAATGAACATCGCCGAGATAAGGAATCCAACCAGCAGTATCTTCTTGAGGATGTGATACTTTCCGACAGTGCGGAATCCCGAGCTGAGCATGGTGAACATATTGAGTATCGACGAATGTTTAAGCGGCGCTGACGCGGTGAGACGTTCAGCGCGGAACTTGCGCGCCTCCGCCTCCTCAGCCGTCAGAGCCTTGTAGTGATCATCCACGAGTTCGATGCTCGAGTTGTCATCGACTATTTCCATACGGCTTCCCGGGTCACGGGTCTGTATGAAAATGTTGCCGCGGCTTATGACTATGTCAAGATCCATCTTTCCGCCGCTTTCATTGAACACCCTCACCGAATAGTCATCATCGCTGAATGTGCGTTTATCCTTTATATCCTTCAGATATATGCGGTTCTCGATCCTGTAATCGAGTCCCTCTGCGTTCTGATTGATCTCGTCAGAGACGACTTCGCCGTCCTTTATTCGGATTATCCTGTCCGCGTAGAAATTCGCCAGGTTTTCCTCGTGTGTTACGAGTATCACCAGTTTCTCGCGCGAGATAGACTTGATTATGTTCATTACCTCGAGAGTATTTGCGCTGTCGAGGTTCCCGGTAGGCTCATCTGCTATGATGATGGCCGGGTTTTTTACTATGGCGCGGGCGATGCCTACCCTCTGCCTTTCTCCGCCGGACAGCATGTCCGCGTAACGTTTTCTGTAACGGTACATGCCGACCAGGTCGAGCGCGTACTCGACCTTTTCCTTTATCTCGTCCTTATCCTTGATCCCGACCATCCTGAGCACCATGGCCACATTGTCGAATACGGTCATGTCATTGATCAGGTTATAGTTCTGGAAGATATAACCGATGTTGAGGTTGCGGATCCTGTCGACCGAGCCGGCGGTCCTGCCGGTTATCCTCTGTCCGTTCACAAAGATCTTTCCCTTATCCGGCTTGTCGAGACCGCCGATAACGTTTAGCAGCGTGGTCTTTCCGCAGCCTGAAGGCCCAAGCAGCGCGGTCAGTCCTGTTTCTCCGAATTCCAGAGAAGTGTCGTTGATGACATGGATCTGATTGGATTTGCCGCGGTAGAAGTATTTGTCTACATTCTGCAATGTCAGCATGCCCTACGCCTCCTCTCTGTAAACGCCCATAGCAGAGCTCCTGAAGATCGACCTCATGAACCTTGCCGAAATGAGTACTGCCATCAGCAGCAGGATCGCCGCCAGAACGATGTAGTCTCTCAAGGTCAGATATGTCAAATGATCCATAATACTCGCAGAATTCACTATACCGATGCGATTCAGGTAGATGAATACGAGGAACAAAGCGTACGCTATGGCGCACACAAGTATCAGTTCGACTCTCATCACTCGGCATACCGGTTTTTTGCCCATGCCCAGCATCCTGACGGTCGCGAAATATATACCCCGCGATTTCAGTATCAGCCGGATCACGAAATACGCTATGAAGAATACCGCCAGGCAAATGAATACCGCCATCGGAAGCTGGATTATACTGATGAGCTCCTGATTCATGAAGTTGTATATGTGATCTCTCAGCACCAGCACATGATATCCGCCCCTTTCGAGCATGTCCTTCATGCCGTCCATGTTCTTCGTATCATCAACGAATACGGACACCTGGTAGCAGCCCTTTTCATAGAGCCGCCTGTAATCCATCGGATTGATATATATCTCCCCGTCATGCTCCGAAAGGTCCGTCAGACCGGTCTTCTTCTCGAAGGTCTTCTCGCCGTATGTTCCCATGATCATCAGCTTCAGTTCTTCGTCGTAATAGAGAGTATGGACGCGTACCCTGACCTCGTTGCCCGCGGCATAACCTTTCTCGAACAGCCCGTCATAGGAGGTCGGCAGCAGTATATAGCCCTCAGGCACTCTGTCATTGATCATCAGTCCGCCCTCGCCGGCGAACAGCGTCTCTTCGGAGCCGTTTATCAGCATGGTCGTCTTGCTGTTGGACGCGTAAAGGCCCTTTCGCATCTCAGTGACCATTTTGTCCGAAAGATAGATCTCGCTGTTTTCGGAATAAACGTATCCGTCGCTGTCATCCATCTCTTTCAGGACGATCCCCGCGATCTTTATCTCATGTTCAGAACCATCATTAGAGGTCACCGTATAAGTTTTGCCGATAAGCGCCTCCGGTTTCTCTCCGAATGTCCATCCGTCATCGTAACCTGCCAGCACCACCTCGTTGTCAGCTTCAGGCATGCTTCCGAGGTCCGGTTCTTTTTCGAGATCGCCGGTGCTCAGCATGAATCCGTAAAATGAGAATTCATCGTTCTCGATGTAAATCGAGGAATCATAAAGCATGTCCTCGCGGATCAGTCTTTCGACATGCGGGGCGTTTTCTATTGCTTCGAAATCGGAACGGGTGAATGCTGAATGATCATTTTTTTCGACGACGATCCGCTTCGGGTCGTAATTCGTGAAATAATCGTTCCAGCCCTGCTCTGAGACTGTGTCCTTTTGCTTCTTGACCGTCACGTACTGCGCACTCACAGAACTGACTACAAACATGAAGACCAGAAGCAGCAGCAGAAATTTTGCCGGCAGGTTGAATGTATTTCTTACACCCAGTCTGAGCTGTGTGCCGTAGCTCACGGTCTGCTTTTCATCTGTCTTTTTCGCTCTCGCGCTGCGTCTTCCCGTTACATGCGCGGGTTCTTCAGCAGTCTTCACTGCCGCCGCGCCTGTGTCCTCGACGATCTTGCCGTCATGCATCTTTATGACACGCGTCGCGTGATCCCTGAACTGATCGTAGTTATGTGTAACGACTATGACCAGTTTGTCCGCGGCGATTTCCGTAAGCAGATCGACTATGCCTTCAGCTGAAACGCTGTCAAGATTTCCGGTAGGCTCGTCCGCCACAAGTATCTTTGTATCCTTGGCCAGAGCACGGGCGATCGCCACTCTCTGCTTCTGACCGCCGGAAAGTTTGGAGACCTTGCGGTTCTTATAAGCGGAAAGTCCCACCTTTTCGATGATCTCAGGCACTTTCTTTTTGATCTCTTCCGGGCTCCTTCCGTCGATCTGCATGGCAAGAGCCACATTCTGGAACACCGTATAACTGGAGACCAGGTTGAAGCTCTGGAAAATACACGATATATATTTCTGCCTGTAGTCTTCGAAATCCGAGGCAGTATAATGGCTGGTCTCGCTGCCCTCGATGTACATCTCGCCCTCTTCATATGAGTCGAGGCCCGAGATCACATTCAGCAGAGTCGATTTGCCGCTTCCGGATTCTCCCGTGATAACAACAAACTCGCCAACGTCAAGATCGAGATTGACCTTGGATATGCCGCTGGCGATGATACCCTTGCTATAGTAAAACTTGGAGACGTTTTTCAGTCTTATCATTCCCATCCGGGTGATCCTCCAAAAAACCAATTATTAAATAATAAAAGAGATGCCAAACAAATAAATGCCTGCCACCCCCCTTTGTTTATTATATCACCAATAAGTATCGGGTATTGTGCGTTTTGCGATACTTCACAAAATCTTTACATGTTCAGATGGGCGGCGTCTGCTACCGTATCGCTATATACAGTTGTTCTCCTTCCAGACTGTCGGCGACTATCCTGCTGAGGAAATATCCCGGCTCTATCACCGCGTAATACTTTCTGCCGCTCTGTCCCGTCATCTCAAGTACAGTGCTGTACGGATCTTCTATCTGAACGATCGATATCAGTTCCTCATCTATGCTCTTGCCGAATTTTTTGCATATCCCCTCTGCTGTCCTTTCAGGGCAGTCAAGTATTTCCGCAACTGTTTTGACCATTTCGCTGTCCATCTCCGTTTCCGTGTTTTCTCCGGTCTCAGTGACCTCTTCTGTTTCTCCTGCGCCGCTGTCATCATTTGCCGGATCCGCGCATGACACGAGCGGCATCGCCGCGATCATGCACATCGCGATAGCGAATACCATCAGTTTCTTCATGACGCCACCTTACTCCTGTCCGGCGAAGCGGCGGGCATCGACCTCGACCGCCTGATTCCTGTACGCCTCATAGGCCTCCTGCTGAGTCATTCCCTGTCTCATGAATCCCTCAGTATTGTGATAGTTGTTGAAACTGTCCTCCCAGCTGTTGATGGTGTCAGCCGTGACCACGTATTTATCCGGATTGCTGACAGCCTCATGCTGATAGTAGTGCCGGAGTTCATGCGTTATTGTAGAAACCTGCCTGTAAGACGGGAATCCGTTCTCGTCTCCGTTTTCGAGCACCCATTCATTTATGTGCACGGAATTATCATCACGGTCAAAGAATCCTCTGGTGACATAACTCCTGCCGTCCTCTCCTGCTTCTGCCGGAGAGTATTCCCAATCGATATCCACTTCAGGCAGGCCCATTATCCTGCAGACCTTTTTGATGTAATCTTCGAGGATCTCCTTGCGATCTTCCACGGATGCATTTTTCCAGTAGTTTTCTGTGAACCTTTCGTCATCCTTGCTGAGCTTTCTGATCTCTTGCTGCATGTAGAGATCCATCTCTTTTTCCTGGTATTCGGTGACAGGCTGTCCCTCTGTCCTTGTCTGCTTTTTCGCTTTGATAATGCCTTTCTCGATGAGCCACATACGGATAGACCTGTAGAGGTCTGTGTTTCTGATCGAGTCAGAAGCGCTGACAGCGGAGACTGCGGCTTCGTAAGCACGCGCTACATCTTGCCTCTTTTCAGATGCCAGAGTCAGCAGCGTTTTTTCTGTCTCCTCGTAGTTTTTGGCGATGAGCCTGAGGGCTTTGCTGAAGGAATCCGCAGCAGCGGCTGTCGTAAGTATCGCGGCTGATGTCTTTTTGAGAGACGCTGCGATCTGCGCCTTCGCGTCACTGTCGATATGCGGGTCCGCAGCTACCGCGGAAACCACATCACTGTATGAGCGAAGCGCTTTTACAAGCTCGTCTATGTTGTCCGGGGACTGTTTTAAAGTGGTGGTCCTAACGCTGAAATCCATTATTCAAGTACCTCCCTGATCGCCGACGCGTGCATGCCCGCAAGGACCCGCGTCAGCGCGTTCACCATATCTGACTTGTCAGGAGCCGAACAGTTTGTCCGGTCTCCGGAGACTTCAAGCATCAGCTGTTTCTTTCCGTCACTGAACACTCTGACCGCCTTGTCGCCCAGCGCCTCATGCGAGGCAAAGAATCTGACGCTGCTTTCTTCGGCAAAACCTCTTTCAAGGATCCGTCCGCGCAGTTCGTCCGCAGTCCCGCTGCCTAAGCCCGGAACATCTCCTGACTCTTCGTTGAGGAACGGAGCCATGAAGGACGAGACCGCTCCTACCAGAAGATGCATGAAAGGTATCCACATTATCTGATATTTTACGTTCTCCCTTAAAACGACTACGATCGAATCTCCTTTGAAAAAGATATTCATGCGCTTATCCGCCCTGACGACAGACGCGGATGAGACCGCCTGTCCGATCACCATCATGAAAAACGTCAGCTCTTCAGGAAGAAAGTATCCTCCTTCAGGATCTTCTGTCAGACAGCCCCTCTCTTTCAGCGAGCTGATGACTGCGTCGGGGTCGTTCATCACGTCCGGATCTGTCAGAGCGTCGAGATCATCCGTCTCAGGTATCCCGCAAAACGCCTTGATGAATTCGAATTCAGTCCGCGAAAACTCGTATATCATGCTCCCGTCACCTTGAAAAAATGTCTCCTTTTTGACAACACCACTATAAATCAAATTTACGGCCCGGGTTCCGTATCCGGATGAAATGACCGTTTATCATCCTGAAATGCACACGCACCTGTCTAAATGAATCTCCGAATCGTGATCCAGACGCGGTTTTTCTTAGATCCGCTCCCTATCCCGTCAAGTACGGCCTTTCCCTTGCCCTTCAGTACCAGCACCGAGCCCTCTTCGACCTTCGCGTCGGTCCTGAGGCATTCAGCGTGGTCCACCGAGACCAGTCCTCTGCGTATCGCTTCAGCGGCATTACTGCGCGAAAGTCTGAACGCAGATGATACGACGCTGTCGAGCCTTACCGAGCTCACGGTATCTTTTATTATCTGACAGCGGACCTCAGGTATGATCACATCCGTGACCGGTACTGTGTTTGTCCTGACTTCGGTACGCCCTGCCTGCCGGTACTCTCTCAGCAGGAAGTCAGCGATCTCGGGTACAATGAAAATATCCGCCCCGTCTTCTCTTACGAGTATGTCTCCTGTCAGCCGCCTCTCAATACCAAGTCCGAGTATCGAACCCAGATAGTCCCTGTGGCTGAGAGCGCGTGACATCGCGGGCTTGCTGACCCTGAGCACCTCTACCAGTCCTTCGGCAGCCTCTTCATCACTTATAGGCAGATCCGCGGGCACACAGACGAGCATCCTTCGTTCGGCGTCATCATATCCGCCGTACATCAAAGTCCTCACGCCGGCGGCGCGCATCACCGCCCTTTTGGCGAGCGCCTGCTCGTGCAAGTCAAGAAAGCCGGTCGCGGTCACATACCAACCGTCCCGGCATTGAGAGATCTTATCTTCTATTTTAGCGATCGTGAGTTCGTCCTTGTCCATATCCGTACCGGCTACGTTACTCTGACCTCAGTTCCTTTTCGAGCCTTATCGCCAGCCCGGAGTCATCAGTAAAGTATGAATCTACTCCGAGTTCAATGGCCTCCCTTATCTCTTCTTCAGTATTGAGCGTCCATACGCTGAAACCTTTTTCGTGTGAGTGCGCCTCGCCGAGATTGTCAGCTGTCATCATTTCCTTAGGGACGCATATTATATCAACATATGACAGCCCAAGAGCCACGTCGAAGGTCTCCTGATCAGTGCAGATGATCAGCTTTGTCATGTCCGGGAATGTGTCCTCGAGCGGCTTCAGCGCGTTGAAGTAGAACGACGCAGCGATCACATTCTCTTCGAGTCCGTACTCCCTGACTATTTCAGTAAACGCTGTGATATTGCGGGAACTCGCGTACTTGATATCTATGAGATATGTGACAGAGTCGCCGTATCTGCCGAACAGTTCGCTGAGCTTTACGATGTTGTTGCCAGCCTTTGTCCTGAGCTCGCTTATCTGAGCGTCAGTCATCCCCGAAAAGTAGCCGTCGTATCCGGTCATCTCAAGAGCGTGATCATCATGCGCGAGGTATATCGTTCCGCTGCCGGACACGACGATATCCGCCTCGATGAATTTTGAGCCGGCTTCTATCGCTCTGTCATACGCGGCAAAAGTCAGTTCGTCATCTCCCTGAGAGCCTCTGTGGGAATAAACATGAGAAGCAGCCTTTCCCGCGGCGATAGCCTCTTCATCCTCTGCTGAGATCTCAGTACTCTCCTCTGTGGAAGTGTCTTCAGCAGGTATTCCCGGATCGTCCGCTCCGGATCTTCCGAAATGAAGCAGGATATATACTGCAGCGGCAACGCACAGCAAAAGCAGCGCAATGATGACGCGCAGTTTTCTTTTATCTGCCTTTCTTCTTTTTGCCGTTTTATCCATGACAGTCCTCCCGTTTAGCAGAGCAGGCGCTTGACCGTCAGAGCAATTTTCCCGCCCATTCGGCCTCCTTGAATCCTGTCAGGACGAAGCCGTCTCCGACAAGCAGAGGTCTCTTGACGAGCATACCGTCCGTCGCCAGCAGCGCGAACTGTTCATCTTCGCTCATATCCGGAAGCTTCTTCGCAAGCTCGAGATCCCTGTACTGCATCCCGCTGGTATTGAAAAACCTCTTGAGCGGCAGTCCGCTCACACGGTGGTACTTTCTGAGCGCCTCTTCATCAGGATTCTCTGTTTTGATATCGATGACCTCATGCTCAA
>SVDB01000120.1 GCA_015058065.1 Clostridiales bacterium | reverse complement strand
CCGCAGTTGCCCATGTAGTTGGTGTCGTTGTAGAGCGAGAATACCGAACCTACGAACTGCGGGTAGTCAGTGCTGTTATTGTCAAGCCAGAACGCGCGGTGCTTGGTCGCGTCGTTGACTCTGGACGCGCTCTCGAAATAACGCTTCCAGTCCCATTTCTCGTGAGCATGCTCTTCGATGAACTTTACGGCTTCCTTCATGTCGTTCGCGGCGTATTCCTGAACGTCCTGCTCCTTATGACGGAGCGGCGCGGTCAGCTGGAAAGTAGGGATGCCGTATTCGCGCTCGAGTCTGTGAGCGATGACTCCGTTGCCCATCAGCGAGCCGTCGCAGGTGGTGTTGACCTGAACGGCGCAGCATCCGAGTACCGCGAAGTCGTCGTCGATCGAGATGCCGGCCTCAGCCTCAGGCATCGGGCAGACATCGCCCGGAAGTCCGAATTCCTGAGCAACGTCGAGGTAGTGCGTTGTAGAGTTCTGTGTCAGCAGATTGGCGACGAACATGGTAGGGACCTCTCTGAGGATAGCTGTAGTATCTTTGAATCCCATCATGAACGCTGTCATCGCGTTCTCGTCTGTCAGCACGCATGTCTTCGAGAACTCCTCGTCATTACCGGTGCGGCGGTCGCCCTTGAAGATGTTGTCCATCGTCTTGGCTACGTCGTAGATGACGAAGTTCATGGCTGTGTGCGTGATGCGCAGAGGCTCATCTCTGAGTCCGAGCGTGAACTTATCCATCATGTAAGGAACAGCCAGATAATTGGCCATCCATCTGTAGCGGAACATCGCCTTGATGTTTCTCGGCTTGGAGATGAATCTCGCAAGGATGGACATGATGTAAAGCCATCTCGAATAATCGTAAAGAGTGTCCTTTACGCCTCTCCACTCGCGGCGGACGAATACTTTTGTCTTGCCATTGGTAGGGTAGAGCTTGCCGAGCGTCTGATCGCCTTTCTTCTTTTTAGGGTTGGTGACCTTTTTGACTGTCTTGAATGCCATTACTTTTCACCTCCCTGTTTCTGTATCTTCTTGATCTCGATGCTTTCGATGAACGCCTGTACACGGGTACGCATCTGTCCCGCTCCGGCATTGATGTTGTATGGTCTGTCAACGGAAAGCACCGGGAATCCGTAGTCTTCTCTGAGCATGTGTGAACCGAGCATCCTCTCGTAAGCCCAAGGATCGCAGAACTTCACCTGCTGATAGATGATGCCGTCCGCGTTGTACTCTTTGGCGAGATCCGCGACGTATTTTTTGCGGCCGTAGACCTTCTCCATGTTCATCGTACGCGGGCACTGACCGATCATCGTGTAGTGGCGGCAGATCTGTGTGAGAACATCGTCTTCCGAATCCGGGTCGATAGGGATAGGCACTCTGCCCGGAAGCGAACCGAAGCAGAATCTGTCTGCGCATACATAAGTGCCTGTCTCTTCGATCAGCTTGATCATGCCGATATCGTCGATCTCGGAACCGACAACCAGCACACGCGCGCGCCACTTCTTTCCGTCAGGCTCTCTGGTCTTGATCTCTTCGAGCGTCTCTCTCAGCTTGTCGATGAGCAGGTACTTAGGCGCCAGATATGTGGCGAGCGTGATCACGTGGAACTCGTATCCGGTGATGCGCGGGTCATCTTCCTTGCGGAATTCGCCGATCTCGCGGATCAGCCTGCAGACTTCGTTGTGTTCCTCAACGGCCTTGAGCATTGCCTCTTCGGAAATATCGATGCCGTACGCGTCGCGGAGAGGCTTGAGAATGTGGTTCTGGCACTGCAGCTTCAGCAGCGCTACTCCGTTCTCTGTAGCCTTCATCGGTATCTCCATGAACTGGTAGAAGAACTTGTCCTTGCCCTCGTCCATGGTGTGCAGCAGCTCCATGTTCTCGGCAGCACGGTTCATCATCGTGCATCCGTCAGCAGCGATCAGGCAGTCGGCAAAGTTGAAGCCTCCCTCGATCGCTCTCTCCAGCAGAGCCCTGCTCGTCTCGCACAGAAAACTGGTCATGTAATATGTCGCGATGTCGAGCGAGCCTGAATTAGGCGCAAAAAGACGAACCGAGAACGCGTTGCCAAGGTTCATAAGAGGTTCCGGTATATTCTCGCACGTAAACGCCGCGCAGATCTTGCCGTCCTTCTTGGCCTGTTCTATCAGTTCGTTGTTTGCATTCTGCAGGAGGTTTTCGAAATACAAAAGATGCTTGAGGTCTTTCATATATAGCACTCCTCTTTCTTATTAAAAAATATCCCTCTCAAGACCAATAAGGGCACTAAAACACCCCTATCAGTTTCCTCATGATAAAATATTAACCCCTGTATGGGGTTTTAGCAAGGATTAAAGGAACACATATTGTTTTTTTGTATCACATATTCAGCGCGAAAAGCGTCCATAAAAAAGCGGACAGCGGCGGTCTGCCATCGCTGCCCGGATATTATCAATGCTTCATTCTGTCAGGCGTTATTCTTCGTGTTTAAGCAGTTCCGTGAATTTCGTCATCGTGCCCGGGATATCTATCTTCTGCGGACAGACGGACGCGCATGCTCCGCAGCCTATGCAGGCCGACGGCTGCTTGTTCTCAGGGAATGTCGAGAGCATCATCGGCGCGATGAAGCCTCCCTCAGAGTAAGCATGCTCGTTGTACAGCGCGAGCAGCTTAGGGATGTCGAGCTCCATAGGGCACTTCGACGTACAGTATCTGCAGGATGTGCACGGAACGGTCCCGGCGCTCTTTCCGGTGGTGTCGTAGTGAGCGGCGGTAAGCAAAATGGCGATGTCGTCATCGCTCAGAGGTTTCCACTCATCGAAGAAGGCCACGTTCTGCTTCAGCTGCTCAAGATCGGACATGCCTGAAAGTATCATTGTGACTCCCGGCACTGTCTCGAGGAACGCGAACGCCCAGTTGGCAGGGGTATAGTCCGGATTGCTTTTAGCCAGCAGCTTCTCTCCGCCAAGGCACGACTTCGCGAGCTTTCCGCCGCGCAGTCCTTCCATGACCCAGATAGGGATGCCGATGTTGTTGAGTTCCTCGACCTTGTCCTTCGCGTTCTGGAACTCGAAGTCGAGGTAGTTTAACTGGATCTGGCAGAATTCGATGTGCCTGAAGTTCTTCTTTATGAACCTGTGCATGGTCTCGAGCTCGCCGTGGCAGGAAAAGCCGATGTGGCGGATCTTTCCTTCTTCCTTCTTTTTCAGAAGGAACTCCGTGAGACCAGTGCTGTCATCAAGATATTTGTCGATGTTCTTCTCGCACACATTGTGATAGAGATAGAAGTCAAAGTAGTCAGTCTTGCACTTTTCGAGCTGCTTTTCGAAGATCTCCTCATACTTGTCAAAGTTCGAAAGGTCGTAACCCGGGAACTTGCTCGCGAGATAATAGCTGCTCCTGTCGTACTTCGACAGAGCCTCTCCGATCGCGGTCTCGCTGTTGCCGCCGTGATAGCCCCAGGCTGTATCGTAGTAATTGATGCCGTTAGCCATCGCGTAGTCGACCATCTCCTGCACAGCGGCCTGATCAGGTCTGCTGTCATCACCGTCTACCAAAGGCAGCCTCATGCAGCCCATGCCGAGCCCGGAGAGTTTCAGATCCTTGAAATCGTTATAATACATTCTTTTCTCCCTATTCTTTCACTATGACGTAGTTATCCATCAGGTCGACTTTTTCGAGCGTGCCGTCGAAAGTCGTGCGTATCCCCATCAAATCTGTGAAAATGATCTTTCTTCCATCGACCTTGATGTCCGCCACGTTCTTCGCCAGAAGGTTGGCGTCATTCACTTCGTTTTTATATACCATTGAAAGACACATCTCTGTTTCCTCCTTTGCTGTTTGTCTCAATTACTTGCCATCCGGGAAGCTTGTGAAGCTGTCGTGCTCCACTGCCGGAAGTCCGTATTTTTCTTTCGC
>SVDB01000119.1 GCA_015058065.1 Clostridiales bacterium | reverse complement strand
TACGGTCTGAGACTCAGCGAACTGCAGCAGCTCAATCTTTCGTCTTTCAACTTCTCGAGAGGCGAATTCAAGATCTTCCGCAAGAGGGGCAAGGAATCCGTCATGCCTCTCAACCGTTCAGTCGAGATGGTGCTGAACGATTACATCAACAACGAAAGGAATACAGTCATAGCCGAGGATCAGGCAGCCGAAGACGCGCTCTTCCTGTCGCTCCAGGGCAAGAGGATCACTGAGCGAGCTATCAGAGACCTTGTGAAGAAATACACATCGATAGCTCTGAATACCAGCAGACGGGCGGGTTACAGTCCTCACAAGCTGAGAGCTACCGCCGCGACCTCGCTGATAGGCAGGGGAAACTCCATCTATGATGTGGCCGCACTGCTCGATCACGAACAGGTGACTACGACACAGCTGTACGCGCAGCACAAGATGAACGTCAAACGTGATCTTGTAAGCGACATGGAATGGGAACTCGAACGGACTGAAGAATGATAATGGAAAGATACAGCTCATACCTTATAAAAGAATTCAATATAGATGAAAAAGTCATCTCATTCGTAGAGGAGGCCGAAAGCCTTCTCTCGCAGCGTTTTGCGGCAATCGATGATACGACAGCCATCTGTCAGATGAAGGTGCTCAAAGCCTTTCAGGACAATCATATAAACGCCACTCATTTTGACTGGTCTACGGGCTATGGTTATGATGACGCCGGACGCGAGGCAGTCGAAAGGGTATACGCGTCCGTATTCGGCACGGAGGCCGCGCTTGTGAGGCCTAACATCGTAAACGGAACACACGCGATAGCCGCTACATTGCTCGGTCTTCTGCGTCCCGGAGACGAACTCATCGAAGTCACGGGAACACCGTACGATACGCTCAGGACAGTGATAGGAAAGAAAGACGGCGACGCCTCGAATAAAAGGGGAGGCGGCAGTCTGTTGGGTCCCGATGACTTTAAAGGAACGATAAGAGATTATGGTATAGTTTACAAAGAAGTCGCGCTTGGCGACGATCTTGATATAGATATCGAAGCGATAAAGCAGGCTGTTACTCCAAAGACCAGAGTCGTCGCGATGCAGCGTTCTACAGGATATGACTGGAGACCCGCGATCTCCCTTGAAAGCCTCAAGGCTGTAACTGACGCTGTCCACGCCATAGATTCATCTATCATAGTCATGCTTGACAACTGCTACGGCGAATTCGTCGGAACTGTTGAGCCTACTGAATTCGGTGTTGATGTGATGGCAGGCTCCCTGATAAAGAATCCCGGCGGCGGTCTGGCCCTTTCCGGAGGCTATATAGTCGGGAAAGCTGCTCTTATAGAGCAGATATCCTACAGACTCACATGTCCGGGTATCGGAGCTGAATGCGGTCTTACTTTCGGTCAGAACCGCAATGTGATGCAGGGACTGTTCATCGCTCCTAAGGTCGTCAACGCTGCTCTCAAGGGCGCGATACTCGCCGGGACCGTCTACGATAAACTCGGTTTTGAAGTTATGCCACCTGCTGAAGCTAATCGCAGTGATATCATCCAGGCTATCAAGTTCGGTTCTGCTGACAAAACTGTCGCGTTCTGCCAGGCTGTGCAATCAGCTTCGCCTATAGACTCATATGTTTCTCCTGTTCCTTGGGACATGCCCGGGTATGACGATCAGGTCGTCATGGCCGCCGGAGCATTCGTACAGGGCTCATCCATAGAACTCAGCGCCGACGCGCCTCTCAGAGAGCCTTATATCGCGTATTTCCAGGGAGGTCTAACTTATGAGCACTCCAGGTTCGGCATAATCAAAAGTCTCGATACACTTGTAAAAAAAGGTCTGATAGCACTATGAGCGATGACGCTGCCATAAACAGAAACAAAAAAGTCATTGCGATCCTTAAGCTGATACTGCTCATACTGGTAGTAGCGGGCGTACCGGCTTTTCTTTATTTCAGATTCGGAAGCGAAGTATTCAGCAAGGACGCCGCTTACCGGCTCGTAGAATATCTGCGGGCAAATTCACGCGTCGCGTCGCTGCTGATAATCGGGCTCCAGATCGTACAGGTCGTGATCTGCGTATTGCCGGGTCAGCCGATACAGTTCGCCTCCAGCTACATGTTCGGCGTCGCCAAAGCTTTCGCTCTGTCCCTGATAGGAGCCGTGATCGGCACTGTGATATCGTTCTATCTGGCCAAGCTGCTCGGCAGTGACGCCATGCATCTGTTCTTCGGTGAGGAAAAAGTCAAAGAATATAAACGGAAACTCGATTCGGGAAGGGGATTGCTTCTCGCGTTCCTGATCTATCTAATACCCGGGATCCCGAAAGATCTTGTGTCATACGTCGCCGGCATATCAAATATGCGCTTCGGACCTTTTCTGCTTGCCGCAACCATCGGGAGGATCCCCGGAATGCTCGGGAGTCTGCTTCTCGGACACTTTTTCGGAAAGCAGGATTACCGCGCTATGATAATACTGTCGGTAATAGTTGCCATGATACTTCTCGTATGCTTCATCAAGCGTGATGCTCTGTTGCACTTTCTTGACGCTGTCGAGAATAATGCCGGAAAAAGAGAGGATGATACTGATGTCTAAAGAAAAGGTTCAGAAGACCAATGCCATGCGCATGCTTGACGCGGCGGATATAGATTATGAAATGGCGTCATACGAATATGATGAATCCGACCTGTCAGGTGTTCACGCCGCGTCAGAACTTGGCGTTTCGCCCGAGATAGTCTTCAAGACTCTGGTGACAAGAGGAGACGCGGGCGCGTTCTTCGTTTTCGTCATACCTGTAGCCGAGTCGCTCGATCTCAAGAAGGCTGCCCGTGTATCGGGAAATAAGCGCATAGAAATGATCCACGTCAGGGAGATCCTGGACATCACAGGTTATATCCGCGGCGGATGCTCTCCGATAGGAATGAAGAAACAGTTTCCGACCTATATAGATGAGACTGCTACTCTGTACGAAAAGATATATTTTTCAGCGGGAAAGAGGGGAGTGCAGATCATTCTCGACCCCGAAAAGCTGGTTTCCGTGACCGGAGGAGTGTTCGCGGACATAACCGAAGTATAGTTTTTATCAAACAAAAAACGTTGAAATTTCAAGGCTTTCAGATTGTTCTGAGGGCCTTTCTTAATGTTTGATAAAATAGTAGAACTTTTGTTCGGAAAAGTATTGACATAAAAAGAACATGCGTTTATAATCCGTATAGAACAAAAGTTCGAAAAGGATGCAAAGCAATTGCAGATAAGGTGAAAGACATGAAAGAGAAAAGAAGACATCATTACAGAATAACCGATCCGGTCAGGTTCTTTCTGTTTGTACTTATAAGCATAATGATCATCGTGTTCGCGGGCTACAGCGTCATCGGCGCGTCAGATGCCGAAGCGTCTGCAGTAAGGACATATGCCCAGGTCGTCATACAGGATGGCGACAATCTCTGGAGCATCGTTGAAAGATACAATCCTGACGCTAATATAGATATCAGGGATGTCATTTATGAAATATACGAGATCAACGATATCGACGCGGATGACATCATGCCGGGGGATACTATATTTGTCCCGATTTATTAATAGCTAGCATCATATGTCTCCCTGACGTATGTCTAGAAGTGTGTTTTATATGACGGATCCGAAGTAATGACGGTCAATTGTATCCCGGCTGCATTGCTTCGGATCTTCATTTGCTGAAAAACCCTTCAAACGTAAAAGCCTTGAAATCAGCGGATTTCAGGGCCGTTTTTCAAGGTATTACGGGTCAAAAGCCTTACAAAAAATCGCTTAAATCGAAAAATACGGCCTCGTTTTTTCAGGCATTTTCACGATAGATACACCTCAGCATAAGCAGTTGATGATCGTAAGGATCCAGGGTCATACCAGCCGTATGATCATGCGAAAGGCGGAGTGATCAGACAAGCAGTCAGCGGGAAGATCGTCCTGAAGTATATTCTGTACAGATA
>SVDB01000118.1 GCA_015058065.1 Clostridiales bacterium | reverse complement strand
TGGAGCGACAAGAGTCCTGAGCAGAAACTCGGGCTTATGGTAAGCATCGTCGGCGGAATAATGGTGGTATATGTGATCATAATGGCCGCGAGTGCGGACCGCTTATTCGACGAGCATTCTATCATCCGTTACATAGTGAGCGGAGCGTGGGACAGAGGACCTAACATATTCGCGTGGAGCATGTGCGCGGTAGTACTGCTCATGATAGCTCTCGGCGTAGCGCTCTTCCGCATCCCGGTCAGGATTTCGACGGCGCTGCTTGGAGCCAGGGGCGAGACGATCGGCCATCTGCTGCTGTCGGTAGTCAAATACGGCGGCGCGCTGGTAGCGATATTCTACTGTCTGTATCTGCTTGGAATAAATTCATCGAGACTGCTGGCCAGTGCCGGAATTTTATCGCTGATCGTTGGTCTCGGAGCACAGAGTCTGATCAAGGACATCATCGCGGGGATCTTCATAGTGTTCGAGGGTGAGTTCCGTGTGGGAGACATCGTTACGATAGGCGATTACCGCGGAACTGTCATGGACATCGGCCTGCGTACCACCAAGATCCTCGGCGCTGACGGCAACATCAAGATATATAACAACAGCGATATCGCCGGTGTCCTGAACATGACTCAGGAAGCGTCATGGGCGCTTTGCTATATCAGCATAGAATACGGACAGGATATGAATTATGTGGAAGAGGTGCTCAACCGCGAACTTCCAAAGGTGCGTGAAAGCAATCCGAAGATCATCGGCGGTCCGGAATTATTTGGCGTGTCCGCTTTGGAGGACAGCGGCGTACAGCTGCTCATCGGCTGCAATTGTAACGAGCAGGATATACTGGCGGTAAGACGCTATCTCAACAGAAGCGTTCTCCAGATATTCTACGACAACCACATCAATGTACCGTTCCCGAATATCACTATATCGTCTCTTGATAAGGACAGCCGCAAGACTATCAAAGATCTCGCGGGAACGGATGAAGAGGAAGAAGCGAAGGAGTGATATAAAGATGACGCGTTTAAGGGACATAAGAGAAAACAAGTGTCTGCGCAGAGCCTTTGTTCTGCTCATGGTTTTCATGCTGACAGCGCTGACAGCCTGCTCCGGAGGATCTTCTGACGGCTCTTCCGGCGGCGGAGAAGACGGCTCTGAAACCAAAGTCGTCAGGCTGGCGTCATATCCGCACGGACATGTGCTGAACGTGATCGCCGAAAACATGGGATACCTTGAAGAAGAAGGCATAACGGTAGAATACGTCAAGGTCGAAAGCGACGCGGAGGTCTTCGAAGCCCTCGAGAAGGGTACCATCGATGTAGCGTCCAACTCAGGAACAAATCTGCCTCTCGAGCGCATAGCCGCGGGACAGGATCTTACCATATTCGGAGGGTATCTTCTGACAGGATGCATGCCGATATTCGCCAAGGCTGATACGGAGTGGACCAGCATCGAAGACCTGATAGGCAAGACGGTCGCGTTCGAGCCGAACCTCTACTGTATCACCGGTCCGCTGCTCGACATGGGATATGACCCGGTCAAGGATATCAACTGGTATCCTACAGCGAACCAGGAAGAACGTATAAAGGCGGTCAAAGGGGGAAAGGCTGATTTCGGACTTGTCGGTACGGAACTCAACGACGCGATCAACAAAGATCCCGATTTGAAGGTCTGCACGTACGCGAGTGACGTGATGGCTGATTACTCATGCTGCCGTATCGAAGCGATGACGGAATGGGTCAACGAGAATCCTGAGACCGTAAAGGCTCTTCTGCGGGCCTGGATCAGAGCTATGGCATATTATGATAATCATCATGATGAAGCTGTAGCGATGATGATGGAGGCGACCGGTCAGGATGAGGAATACCTCAGGGCGTACATGGACAACCCGCACTGCAATATCAACATCGACCCGATGAAAAAATCGGTCGTAAGGGCGTGGGGTTATATGGACGGTCTCGGACTGCTGAGCGCGGACGCGGAGCAGATAGACATCAACGATCACATCAACACCCAGCTTTACAAGGAAGCGCTCGACGAGTGTCAGGAGAAGTACGGCAGCGAGAATCCTGAGTTCTATGAGAGGATGCAGGGCCAGTACGCGAGAAACAATATGTAACGGCTAAATAACAACAAAGGGTCTGCCGGGGGGGGCAGACCCTTTTTCTATGATTATATTTAGAGATTATATTCAGACTGATATGCTTGTTATTCGCGGTACAGGATATCCATGTCGACATCACCGTTGATGCCGTCTATCCTGCCGGTGCTGCTCGCTTGCCAAAGCATGTATGTCCCTTCATAATCCGTCTTGTCGGTATAGTGGGCGAGCCATACCGGTCTGGTATCGGTGTCATCCCAGATCTTCTCGAGGTAGTTCCTGCTGCCGTAAAGCATGCAGTCATAACCGCTCTTTGAAAGCTCGTCTGCGAACGCGTCATACAGCCTGTTGAGATCGGCGAAACTCATCTCATAGGTCTGGAAATTCCCGAAGTCTTCCCAGTCGAACGCGACCGGCAGATCGAGGCTCTCGCCATCCAGCGTTTCCACGAGCTGTGCTGCTGATGAACGGACCTTTTCTTCGGTGTTGTCATAACTGTACATGTACACACCGATCTTCAGACCCGCGGCTTTCGCTTTCTTGATGTTCTCCTTGAACCTCTTGTCAACGGTCATGCTGCCGTCCTCGGAGTATCCTATCCTGATTATGACGAACTCGCAACCGGCTTTGCGGACCGCCTCGAAATCTATCTCGTCCTGCCACGCTGACACGTCTATTCCGAACGAGCGGCCGTCCCCCTTATATTCGCTGATAAAATCTTCGAACGGTGTACGAGGGGAGTCGTCCTCATAATAAGGAAGGCTGTCGGCGACTTCTACCGTAAGATCCCACTCTGTTGAATTGCCGGACGAGTCGGTCACGGTCACATGAAGAGGATAGCTGCCGAGTGTGCCTGTATCTACCTCGCCGTCGACCTTTACCTGCGGTACAGGATCCGCGTTATCACCGTAAGCGATCACGTTCTGTATGTTGAATTTCGCGCCGCGCTCGATAACGGCTCCATCGCCGCTCCATATTTTCAGAGGAGCGACTGTATCAACTACGGTATAACTGAGCGTGAATTCGCGTGACGGCGTGAACAGGCCTTTAAGAACGGGTTTGGATACAGTGTAGGTTATCGTTTTTTCACCAAGCTCGCCCGTATCCAGAGCGGCGGTTTCAGGCGCGACATCTCCCGTATGACCGGCCACAAAGTCCAGTGCGGGATAATCTTCCCCGAACTCCAGAACAGGGGCTTCATCCGTGAATGAGAGGGCGAGCGAGTCCGCTGCCGTCTTGTATATATAGGCGACAGAGCCCGCCAGAGCGATGATGAGCAGTGCTATGAGCGCGAGCAGGACTTTGAGCGGACTGCGGCGTTTTTTCGGCTTTTCCTCAGCCTTCTGATGTGTTTTCAGATCGTGTTTTCCTTCACTCATTTTCTGTGCTCCCTTACACTTTGCGTCAGTAAATATTCGATCTGGCCGTTGATCGACCTGAAATCGTCTTCTGCCCACCTCGCGATCTCTGTCCACAGAGATTCGGGCAGGCGAAGAACTATCTGCTTGCGCTTCGATTCCTTTGCCGCGATTTCGCGCTCCCGCGCCTTTATCCCGGCTTCAAGAGCATCCAGCTTCTCCTTGCGCTTCAGAAGTTTTTCCTCGCGCGCGTCCAGATCAGCGCCGCTTATTCCTTTGGGGTCTCCGTTTGTGTTTGGCATGGTCACCTCACGTGATTGCTAGTAGATCGAACCGCTGTTGACTATAGGCTGAGCGTCTTTGTTGCCGCAGAGCACTACGAGAAGATTGGATACCATCTGGGCCTTGCGTTCCTCGTCAAGGGTAACGATGTCTTCATCGCTGAGTTTATCGATAGCCATTTTTACCATGCTCACGGCGCCGTCTACGATCTTCGCGCGTGCGGCGATTATTGCCGAAGCCTGCTG
>SVDB01000026.1 GCA_015058065.1 Clostridiales bacterium | reverse complement strand
TGGCGGATCTTTCCGGCTTCTTTGGCTTCGAGAAGGGCTTCGTACACGCCCGTTCCGTCTCCGGGCTGATAGACCCTGTCCACCATGTGGAGCTGATACACATCGATATAGTCGGTGCGGAGCTCGCGGAGGGATGTCGCGAGATCCTCTTTCACTTTTTCTCCTGTTGTCGCTGCGGTCTTGGTGGCGATATATACTTTGTCGCGCATGCCTTCAAAGGCAATACCTACTTTTGTTTCACTATCTGAATAAGCTCTGGCGGTATCGAAGTAGCGCATTCCTCCTTCATATGCCTTGCGTAGCAGCATGACCGCGTCTTCTGTTGAACGTCTCTGGATCGGAAGAGCTCCGAACCCGTTCTGAGGCACCGTTATACCGGTGCGTCCGAGTGTAAGGTCTCTCATGATTGTCACTCCTTTCATTATCCTGTTAATTCTATCAACCCGACCGATGCAATGTCCATAGATTATTCTCGAATGCGGTGAATTATGATAGTATTGAGTCATAAAGGAAAACAATAGGAGTAGAAAGGAGACTGATGATGTTCCAATTCTGGGGAGACGGTTCCGATCTTGCGATGCAGCTCGTGAACGCCATACAGGTCCGCAGCACAGAAAACTTCAACTGGACGTTCATATTCATCCTCGCGGTCGTTTTCTATGTTTACTGGACCGAGATACATAACAAAAACTACGACATGATATACGCAGGGCTGGCGCTTTACGGAGTACACTGGCTCTACGAGATCGGCAACGCGGTCATCGCTCATTTCGCGGGATATCCGCTATGGGCAGTCAGCAACGAATCGACGACGTTCATCCTGCTTATCGGAGTATGCTGGGAACTTTCGATGATGTTTTCGCTCGCGGGAATGATATCGCTGAAGATGCTGCCTGAAGACCGGAACACACGCTATTTCGCCAAAAACGGAAAGAAGGGCATAAGCTGCAAACTCGCGGGCGCGATCAGCATGGCACTGCTGTTCGCTCTTGTCGAGTCGTTCCTCGCGGGCACTTCGAATCACTCATTCATCTGGGTCTATAAATGGTGGGGCGTACTGCCGGTATTCATTACAACCTACATACCATTCTTTCTGGCTTCGAATTATGTTCCTGACATGGAGCCGGCGAAGAGAAAACGCTTCCTGATCACCGTCTGGGGCCTGGTCGCCGTGCTGCTTGTGGTACTTATCCCTGCCGGAGTGATCTGATGTAAATACAGGGGGCGGATTTATTGCGAACGTCCGCTTTCAGATGTTAGAATCACACTATCGAAAATATCAGCATTATCAACTATCGGAAGGAGACAATCAAATGAAAACAGTTAGAAACATCGTAGCGTCCGCTATCCTCGCAGCGCTTGTATTTGTGCTGCTCCGCTTTGTAGCGATCCCTACACCGTTCCCTGACACTACACTGAGCATTTACGCTGCCGTAGTCGCTTTCTTCGCTGTACTGTTCGGCCCTGCTGTCGGCTTTGTAGGCGGATTCATCGGGAATCTGCTCGTAGACCTTACCGCGGGATGGGGCGTATGGTGGACATGGGTAGTGGTCACCGGACTTTACGGACTTTTCGTAGGACTGGGATGCAAGGGGATCAAGCTTGAAGACGGTCAATTCGGAAAGAAGGAATTCGTAAGATTCATCATCGTGACCGTACTCGGCTGCCTACTTTGCTGGGGCGTGATCGCGCCGATCGGAGATATACTTGTATACGCGGAGCCTGCAAACCTCGTATTCATTCAGGGTGTATTCGTAGGACTCAGCGGAATGATCTCTTCGATCATTGTCGGAGGCATCCTCTGCAAGGCATACGCGAACTCAAAGGCAAAGAAAGGATCCCTCACCAAGGAGGACTAGTTTGGACAGAGGAAAACCCATAATCGAATTCAGGGATTTCTCATTCCAGTATAACGCTCAGATGGAGCCGACCCTCTATGACATCAACCTTACCATCCGTAAGGGAGAGAAGGTGCTCATAGCGGGTCCCTCCGGCTGCGGCAAGTCCACTCTGGTAAACTGCATAAACGGCCTTATTCCTTTCTCATACAAAGGCGAGATCAAAGGATCTCTGAAGATAAACGGGATGGAGAGTTCATCACAGAGCATCTCCAGGATTTCGAATACAGTCGGAACGGTCCTCCAGGACAGTGATGCCCAGTTCATAGGCATGACCGTACTGGAGGATATTGCTTTTGCGCTCGAAAACGAATGTGTCGCGAAAGAAGAGATGATCGAGCGTGCACGCAAGGCAGCGGAGATAGTGGATATATCCGGTCATCTCGGCCATCCCCCGACAGACCTTTCCGGCGGACAGAAACAGCGTACCGCCATTGCAGGGATACTGGTGGACGATGTGGAAGTCATGCTGTTCGATGAACCGCTCGCTAACCTCGATCCCGCGACCGGCAAGACCGCCATGGAGCTCATAGACGGCGTGGCTCAAAAGACAGGAGCCTCTGTCCTTGTAGTTGAGCACAGGATAGAGGACGTCCTGCATATCGAGATGGACAGAATAATCCTGATGGATAACGGCAGGATAGTCTTTGATGGTACGCCTGACGCGCTGCTTTCGTCCAGGATGCTGATCGAAGGCGGTATAAGAGAGCCGCTGTACATAACCGCGCTCAAATATGCCGGCGTAGAGATCACTGAAGACAAGCAGCCACACAGCATCAGGTCGATAGAACTCACGGATGAAGACAGGGACAGGGTAAGAAAATGGCACGAAAGCACGCCGACCGTGAAACCGGAGCCCAGGACCGAGACGATACTTGACATCAAGGATCTCATATTCGCGTACGAAGACAGGGAGCCTACATTGAAGGGAGTCGATCTGCAGGTGCACAGGGGCGAACTGATGGCTATTGTCGGGCGCAACGGAGCAGGTAAATCGACTCTGGCCAAGACCATATGCCGCTTTGAAAAAAACTGCAGCGGATCGATGCTGATCCTTGGAGAAGACCTCACGACTCTCAGCATAAAGGAGTGCGCTGACAGAGTGGGCTATGTGATGCAGAACCCTAACCAGATGATCTCAAAGACGATGATCTTTGACGAGATCTCCCTCGGACTGAAACTGAGAGGCATGGCAGAAGACGCCATCAAAGAAAAGGTCGAAGATATCATGAAGATCTGTGGCCTTTACGAGTTCCGCAACTGGCCTATTTCCGCACTTTCATACGGGCAGAAGAAGAGAGTCACTATTGCGTCTATCCTTGCTCTCGACCCTGAGATCATTATACTCGATGAGCCGACCGCCGGGCAGGACTTCAGACATTACACCGACATCATGGAATTCCTCAAAGACATCAACCGGAGAGGGATCACCATAATCATGATAACCCACGATATGCACCTCATGCTCGAATACGCTGAGCGCGCTGTGGTGTTTACCGGCGGGGTGATCATAGCTGACAGGACATCAGCAGAGATACTGACCAGCCCTGACATAATCGAAATGGCATCACTCAAGGAGACATCGCTGTATCACCTGGCACTTATGTGCGGCATCGATGAGCCTTCTGAATTCGTGCAGCACTTCATCAACTATGACAGGGAGGTGCGCTCATGAAACTGCTGAACTACATCGAGCGCAAGTCGCCTGTACACAGCCTGAACGGAGCGTCAAAACTGTTCTGCCTGCTGATGTGGATATGCTCCACGATGATAACTTTCAATACACCGTTTTTGCTCTGCGCCACGGCGATGGGATTTTTCGCTTTCGCGCTCTCAAGGCTGAAACTCTCAGAACAGAAGGGCCTGCTGTATTTTTTGCTCACGTTCATGGCCCTGAACGCGATCCTGATCTACATATTCAACCCTGAGCGCGGAGTCGAACTTTACGGTACGAGAAATCTGATCTTCACGATTGCGGGCAGGTTCACGATAACAAAAGAACAACTGCTGTACCAGTTCAACGTCATACTTAAATATCTGTCAACGATACCTATCATTCTGGTATTCATTGGCTCTACACAGCCAAGCGAACTGGCGGCTTCAATGAACAAAATAGGTATCCCATACGGCTTCGCGTATTCGTTCGCGCTGGCGCTGCGTTACATTCCTGATACGGTAGCGTCATATATCGATATCTCCAGATGCCAGCAGGCGAGAGGCATCGAAATGAGCAGCAAGGAAAGCCTCGGCAAAAGGATAAAAGCTGCCGCGCAGCTTGTGCTCCCGCTCATATTGGGAAGCGTCGATCAGATAGAAGTCATCACGAACGCGATGGAGCTCCGGAAGTTCGGCACGCAAAAGAGAAGAACATGGATAATGTCGCGTTCTTTCAAGGCGGGAGACTATCTGACGATAGCGATCGGGATAGTAATGATGGCATTCGTGATAGCTTACAATGTCATAAACGGAAGCCGCTTCTGGAATCCTTTCATATAGTAAGGAGGCAATGAACATGAAACCCACTGTAGTATTGCAGACGGACTTCGGTAACGGAGGCGGAGGCGTGATGGCGGGCGTCATCAAGTCGATAGATCCGGAAGTCCCGGTATATGATTTCGACCACTATATTGAGGCTTTCAATACGATCGCTGCGTCAGCAAGCCTTAGCGGCGCGGTGCCGTTCTGGCCGTCCGGAACGATATTCGTTTCAGTTGTCGATCCCGGTGTGGGCACGGAGAGAAGATCCTGCGTCGCCAGACTCAATAACGGAAGTTATGTAGTCACACCTGATAACGGCACGCTGACTATGCTGAAAGACATGGTGACGGAGGTCCGCAGGATAGATGAGTCAGTGAATAGGCTTCCGGGCAGCGAAAACTGCTATATCTACCATGGCCGCGACGTTTACGCTTATACAGCCGGAAGACTCGCTTCAGGCGTAATAGACTATGAGGGCGTAGGTCCTGAATATCCGGTGGAAGAAATCATGACGCATACTCTTACGAACGTGGAAACGGTAGTCAGAAAAGGCTATGCGCGTGGTGGGTTCTATGACATGGAGAAGTCATTCGGATGTCTCAGGGTAAACATAACCACGAAAGAGTTTCAGGAGACCGGCGGATTCCGTTACGGTGACAAACTGCATCTCGTGATCAGTGACGGTCATAAAGCCCTTTACGATGGCATATGCTATTACGACAGGACGTTCGGGCTCGCGCCTAAGGGCGAGGCTTTCGTGAGTGGCGACATACAGACAGGGGACGGGCAGACCCTGAGATTCAATCTCAATGAAGACAATTTCTTTGACAGATACGCGCCGGAACTCAATAACGGTCTCGGCATGGCAAGGGACTATTCTTTCACCGCAACGCCGTGGGAGGGCGATGAATAATGGGTCTTCTGATACACGATCTGAGTCCTGGAGAATGGAAAAAGATCAGCAGCGATTATAACGGCTGGGACATAGTGACATGCGGTGATGGCATCCATCCCTGCTTTGGCTGTTCATCATGACCGCGAACACCAGCTGGAACAGGACGGTGAAACAGAACGGGATCAGCCCGAAAGATCTATACAGACGGAGGACGGAATGAAAACACTATTCAAAGGCGGGACCGTATATGACGGTACAGGCAGAAGACCTTTCACCGGAGATGTGCTCATCGAGGACGACAGGATCGTCAAGGTCGCTGAAAAGATAACCGACAAGACCGACAGGACCATAGACATCAGCGGAAAGCAGATATGTCCGGGATTCATCGACGCTCATTCACACAATGATTTCTTCTATGACAGGGATGACGCTGAGAAATTCTACAAGCCTTTCATGGAGCAGGGCATCACCACACAGATCACCGGCAACTGCAGTTTTTCGCCGTTTGGAGTGGATGAAAACACTCAGTACCGCGACAAGATAGGCGGAGGTCTTTTCGATACGCTCCATCCGTGCAGCTTCGCGGAGTTCAAAAGGCGCGCTGAAGGGAATCTTTACGTCAACATCGTTCCGCTCATCGGACAGGGCTCCATAAGAGCGGGGATGACTGGTTACGATCCTGCGCCTTATACACCCGCTCAGATAGAGAAAGAACTGGAACATGTCCGCGAAGCCATGGAAGGAGGGGCCTTCGGAGGATCTTTCGGATTCATGTATGAACCGGACAGATACGCTCAGGAAGACGAGATCATAGCTTTCGCTAAGGAGATCGCGAAATACGACGGAATAGTCACCATACACCCGAGGGCGTGCTCGATAGTCAGCGCCGATTATCCTCTGCTCACGAAAAAGTCACATCTCGAGATGGGACTCGACGAGGCTGTGGATATCATGCATAAGTCAGGCTGCAGACTCGAATACAGCCATCTGATCTTTACGGGGCAGAGAAGCTGGAAACTGCTCGACAGGATGCTCTCTACGTTCCATCGTGAGCACTACACAGGCAAGCCTATCGCGTTCGACAATTACGCGTTCCATTACGGCGCGTCAGTCATCACGGTCGTGTTCCCTGAATGGTACGCTCAGCTGAGCAAGGAAGAAGCCGCGAAGCCTGTGAACCGCCGCAAACTCGAGCTCACGATACTGATGTACCGCAAGGTGCTTGGCATCGACTGGGATGACATGGTCGTAGCGTACATATCTGACGATCATCCTGAATACGAAGGAAAGACCATCCCTCAGTGCGCTGATGAAGAGGGACTTTCGTACCTCGACATGTATCTGAAACTGGTAGACCTTTCGGACCGCGCGGGCAGTATATATCTCGGCAAGTACTACAATGACGAGATAGTCCACCGCCTGATGAATGATGAACTTTCGGTATTCATGACAGATGCGTGGGTCGAAGAAAAAGGACTGCAGAACATCGCGGCTTTCCAGACATTCCCGCAGTTCTTCATACTCGCGAAGAAGCATAACATCCCTATCGAAAAAGTCGTTCGCAAGATGACCGGCAAGACCGCTGACCGCTACAGGATACCGGAGAGAGGATATCTCCGGCCGGGATACAAGGCGGACATTACCGTTATCGATCTCGATCGTATGAAAGTAGATGAATCCAGACCTGACTTCCGTCCGGAAGGCATCGTTCATGTATATGTGAACGGACATCCGGTCATGCAGGACAGCGAGTATCTGGGAGGCAAAGCGGGCATTGTGGTGCTCAAGAAATAAAGACATGTAAGAAGCGGCAGCGCGCGACATCATCGTGCGCAGGCCGCTCTTTTCTTGTATAATCTAAATGTGGACACATTATATTCATCCGGAGGAGGAACTATGTACGACATGCTATTCTCACCGATGGATATTGGGACTGTGACTATTAAAAACAGGATAGTCATGACAGCCGCGGAGTTCAGTCTGGGTGAACCGAGCGGCAAAGTAACACCGAGACTCTCGGATTACTATGAAGAGAGGGCCAAAGGGGGAGTCGGCCTGATCATTCCGGGTATCTGCAGAGTAAACGACATGGCCGGAGCGGCTACTTATACTCAGCTTGCGATGAGCCATGATTACCACATCGAGCCAATGCGCGAGATGGTGAGAAAACTCCACAGCCATGGAGCGAAACTTGCTATACAGCTGCATCATGCCGGACGGCAGGGCCTGGCAAGCTCGATCAACTCGCTGCCTCTGGTCATCCCGGTAGCCGAACGTGTGCCTAAGTTCATGGACCTCATGTACAAGTGCACGCCTATGCTCCTGGGTATGGAAGAAAAAGGCATATGCTTCTCGGTCCAGGCTCCGTCCGACGGGCCACTCGCTCCTCACGGAGCTGCCCGCATGCACGCGATGAGCAAAAAAGAGATCAGGGCTCTGATCAATGATTTCATCGACGCGGCAGAGAGATGCAAGAAAGCCGGAGTCGACATAGTCGAGCTCCACGGAGCACACGGCTATCTTATCCAGCAGTTCCTGTCTCCTTACACAAATCACAGGACTGATGAATACGGCGGGAGTTTCGAGAACCGCATGAGATTCCTCGAGGAGATCGTCACGGGCATAAAGCGGCGCTGCGGAAAGGACTATCCGCTGATGGTGCGTCTGACCGTAGACGAGATGATGGAGAGGATAGGCAAAGCGGGCGAGGGCTACGGGCTCGAGACCGGAAAGAAGATAGCGAAAAGACTCGAAGAACTCGGCGTTGACGCGATCAACGTGTCGAGCGCCAATTATGATACATATAACTGCTGGCTCGAGCCGACCACCTACGAGCCGGGCTGGCGTAAGCATCTGGCAAAGGCGATAAAAGAGACCGTGGATATACCGGTCATCGCTGCAAATGTCATCAGAACGCCTGAACAGGCTGAAAAGCAGCTGGAAGAAGGATGTCAGGACTTTGTTGCTTCTGCCCGCGCTTTCATCTGCGATCCGCACTGGCCTGAGAAGGCTCAGTCCGGACACCCTGAGGATATCCAGCGGTGCATAGGATGCCTCAACTGCATCAGGTCTTTCATGACCAACGCGGGCGAGGGCAAGCCGGGCGAATGCGCGCTCAACATGAGTGTCGCGAACGAGCGCTTCTATTATGACATGCCTAAAGACGGACAAGGCCGCAAGGTGATAGTCATAGGAGCGGGTCCTGCGGGACTCACAGCCGCGAAAACGATGGCCATGAGGGGCTTTGACGTCGAACTCTATGAAAAGGCTGAAAAAGCCGGCGGTCAGGTGATAGCCGCGTCGTCCGGAAGCCGTAAGAGCAGACTGTACTGGGCGATCGAAGACCTCATGACAGCCGCGAAGAAAGAAGGCGCGAAGATATTCCTCGGAAAAGCACTGTCCGCGGTCGAGATCATGGACAAGAGGCCGTTCGCCGTTATTTGCGCGACGGGCGGTACGCCGCTCAGACCGCGCTCGATCCCGGGTACGGACAGAGAGGATGTCATAGCAGCGCCTGATCTGCTCCTGGGAAAAGCGTCGATAAATAAAAGCGATGTCGTTGTCATCGGCTCGGGCATGACCGGACTTGAAACGACGCAGTACCTCAACGAGCACGGCAACAAGGTGACTATTGTTGAGATGGCTGATGAGATCGCCCCGGGCGCCTGGTTCCAGCTCGTCGATGATGAGATGGAAAGGATCAGACCTTACGGCACAAAGATCCTGACAGGGACCAAACTCTGCAGTATAGAAGACGGCGGAGTGATCGTTGAAGACAAGGTCTCAGGGAAGCAGCAGAAGATAAAAGCTGACCGCGTAGTTCTGGCGATGGGCGTCAGACCGCAGACCGCTTTGGCGGATGATCTGAAAGACCTTGGGGTCAGGAACGTATTCTGTGTCGGTGACGCGGAAAAGAGCGGCACCATAGCGCACGCGTGCCACAGCGCATACGATACAGTCATGAATATAGGGAGGGACAGAGATGCAGCTGAAGTAAGTTCAAAGGAGGCGGCATCTATGGCAGGACTGAGCAAAATCACAGAACTTGTATTTAAGAAGAAACTGAGCGAGATAAAAGGCAAGAATATCGTTATCACCGGAGCGTCGAGCGGAATAGGCAAGGAGGTGCTTGACAGGCTGGCTGATCCAGCGAAGAACAACAAGGTCCTCGCGACAAGCAGGACGATAGAGAAACTGAAAGGCTACGGCAGCAACGTCACTCTCTTCAACAGTGACGTAAGCAAAAGGGAAGGCGTCGATAAACTCTTTGAAAAAGCTGAATCGCTGTTTGACAAGATCGACATCGTGATCGCCAACGCGGGAGCTCCTTATTACGAGAAGTTTGACTACGTTGACTGGGACCGCATACAGAACATCTTTGATCTGAATACGATCTCGCCGATCTACACATACGCGAAATATCTTGAGCATCTGAACGGAAGAGAAGGGCACATCGCGTTCACCATATCGGCGATGGGAGAGATGGCAATTCCGGGGTACGCGCTTTACACCGCGACGAAGTTCGCTATGAAGGGCTTCCAGGAAGAGATAAGGCTCGAAGCTCCTAAGAACATCAAAGTGACAGCGGTATATCCGGTCTCGACAGCGACGAACTTCTTCAACGTAGGCGGAAACGGGATCGATGTCGGACGTCCGTTCCCTGTCCAGAAGGCGGAAGTCGTTGCAGAACGCATGATAAGCGGAATAGAACAGGCAAAGAAGCATGTTTACCCGTGCCGCGTATGGAAGCCATCGAAACTGCTGATGTCAGTCGTACCACAGGTAAAAAGCATATATTGGGGCATAGAGAAGAACAGACTGAAGAGATTTGTAAAAAAGAAAGCAGAACTCGAAGATAAGTAGCATGCTCGGTTGGTGAATGCGGCCGGAGAGGCTTTGCGGCAGCCGGCACTTAGCGATTGGCAAGCCAAAGGCGCAGACAGAGCTTAGTACCGCTGCGTATAGCCGCAACGAGGCGGGAGCCGTACTCTCCGGATGCATATCAGTAAGCGAGCCGAATAACAAATTGTTCGATAAGATCTTTAACGGAAAGGAGTCTCGATATGGCTAATATCCATGACATTACACGCGACCGCTGGATGCTTTACGGACCGCTCTCAAGGAAGGGCTATGACTGGTGGTGGCATTCGATGACTGCCGAGAACGCCGAGACAGGCGAACAGAAGGCGTTCTATGTGGAATTTTTCACCTGCAACCCGGCACTGGCCGAAGACGAGCCTGTGATCGTCTGGAACGATCCTGAGGCTCAGAAGGCAGGCAAACGTCCGTCATATCTGATGGTGAACGCCGGATTCTGGGGCGAAGAGCACGGTCAGCTGCACAGGTTCTTCTCGCTTAAGGATGTGCAGATACACGCGACCGCGCCATACAGCATCGTCGCGGATGACTGCAGGTGCAGCGAGGTCCACACTGAAGGACACATAAAGGTCACTCCTGAAGAGGCCGCCGCGCATCCTGAGTGGATGAGCGATGCCGGAGAGATGAGCTGGAAGTTCGATATACGCAAAGAGATCGCCTTCCACGTAGGCTACGGCGCGAGCAAGTTTTTCAGAGCGATCAACGCTTTCGAGATGTTCTGGCACGCTGAGGGCATGAAGTCTGCTTTCACCGGCGAGATAACTCTCAACGGAGTAAAATATATCCTGAAGCCTGAGACCTGCAATGGATACTCCGACAAGAACTGGGGCGGAGACTTTACGAGTCCTTGGGTCTGGCTCTCGTCGAACAACCTCAAGAGCATGATCACCGGCAAGAAACTGATGAACAGCGTATTCAACATCGGCGGCGGCAGACCGAAAGTGTTCTTCCTGGCGCTCAACAGGAAACTCCTGGGCGAGTTCTATTATGAGGGCAAGGATTACGAGTTCAACTTCTCGAAGTTCTGGACTCTGTCGCGCACGAAGTTTGACTGCTGGGAGACAGATGACGAGATCCACTGGCATGTGCTGCAGACAACGAAGAACGCGAAGCTCGATACACAGATCAGGTGCTATAAGAAAGACATGCTGAACATCAAGTACGAGGCTCCGACCGGATACAAGAAGCACAACAGGCTGTGGAACGGCGGTAACGGAACGGGAACGCTCAAACTCTACGAGCGTTCGCTATTCGGCAAGGAGAAACTGATAGACGAAGTATACGCTGAAGGCATCGGCTGCGAATTCGGAGAATACTGCGATCCGGAATAGCTGCTGACATAAAAAAGGGGTGAGGGGAAATGATATACAAACTTTATCGCGGCGTGTTTCAGGGAGGCATGAAAGTATCGAATTACTTCCTGGGATACCGCATGCCGGAATACATATTCGGAAGAGGCTTCGTGAAGAGACTGCCGCAGGCCCTGAAAGACAGGGGCGCGGGGAAAGTCCTGGTAGTGACTGATGAGGGCCTTGTGAAACTCGGAACAGCGGGCAGGCTGCTGGACGGTCTGAAAGCCGCAGGCATTGAGTACGCGCTTTTCTCATCTGTCGAACAGAATCCTACCAGCGGCAACGTAGAGGAAGGATACAGGGTATTCACAGAGAATTCATGCGATTCGGTATTGGCCCTGGGCGGAGGATCTCCGATGGACTGCGCTAAGGCGATATGCGCCAAAGCGGCACATCCGAAAAAGAGCGTGAAGCAGATGCAGGGTCTTCTCAAAGTCCATAAGAGTGTCCCGATGCTTATCGTTGTGCCGACAACAGCAGGTACCGGCTCTGAGACGACGCTGGCAGCGGTCATCACGGATCTTGAGACCCGGCGCAAGGCTCCGATAAATGATTTCGTCATCATTCCTGAATTCGCCGTGCTCGACCCGGAACTGACGGCTACGATGCCGCCTGAACTCACCGCTATAACGGGCATGGACGCGCTGTCTCACGCTGTGGAAGCTTATACGAACCGGACATACAACACTAATCTTGAGGACACGCTCGCCCTCAAGGCTGTAAGGCTGATCCATGATGATCTGTACGCAGCTTACAAAGACGGTTCGGATATGGCTGCCAGAGAAAACATGCAGCTGGCGGCGTTCTACGCGGGCCGCGCGTTTACGAGAGGCTGCGTCGGATACGTTCATGCCATAGGGCATACGCTGGGATCTCTTTACGGTGTCCCTCACGGAAAGGCCATGGCGATACTGCTTCCGCATGTCATGCGGGCTTACGGAGCGGCAGCTCACAGCAGGCTGGCGGATCTTGCGGACGCGTGCGGCATCACCGGAAAAGATGATGCTGAGAAGGCCGAAAGATTCATCTCATGGATCGATGAGATGAACGCGAAAATGGGCCTGCCTGAATATCTTGATATGATAAAGGATGAGGACGTCGAACAGATCATCAGCTGGGCGGTGAAAGAAGCGAATCCTCTTTATCCTACACCGGTGCTGTGGGACCGCGATGATTTCGAGAGATTCATCGGATCTGTACGTAAAAAATAACGAAAGGGTAAGCAATGAAATCTTGCATGGGAAAAGTCCTTAGAGTCGATCTGACGACCGGGACATCGACAGTAGAGAAGATACCTGATGAAGTGTACGAGGCCGTACTTTCAGGCAAAGGCCTCGGTGCGTGGTATCTGTACAGGAATATACCGGCGGGGGCGGATCCTCTTGGACCTGACAACATCCTGGGCTTCTGCTCAGGCGCTCTGACGGGTACTGGAACATTCATGGCCGGCAGATGGACGGTCGTCTGCAAGAGCCCTCTGACCGGAGGCTGGGGAGACGCCAACTGCGGCGGAGTGTTTTCACCCGCGATAAAGCAGTGCGGATATGACGCGATATTCGTCAGCGGTATATCTGAGAAACCGGTCTATCTGTATTGCGACAATTCGAAGGTCGAGATCCGCGATGCATCAAAATATTGGGGACTTGACGCGGTCGAGGCTGAGAACAGGCTGAGAGAAGACAATTCCGGCGGCAAGATACCGCGTATCGCAGTCATCGGACAGGCGGGAGAAAACGTTTCGCTCATCTCCGGGATATGCAATGAAGGCGGAAGGATAGCCGCGAGGAGCGGAGTCGGCGCGGTGATGGGCAGCAAAAGACTGAAGGCTGTCGTACTGGCAGGCAGCAGGCCGGTCCCATGCGCCGATCCTGACGCTGTCAAAGCCCTGTCAAAAGAACTCGGCAGAAAGGTAAACAACATCAAGATACCTAAAGGCCTCGGAGGAGCAATATGGGCCGCGGGCATAGGAATGGGCAGGATGCCCGCGATGCCACTTGACGGATCAATGACTTCGATCCTTTTCCGTGAATGGGGAACACCTTCAAATACGCCGCTCGCCATAACAAGCGGTGACGGACCGCTCAAGAACTGGGGAGCCGGACCGGGCGAAGTGAATGGGATAAAACTCGCCATGGCGTATAATCCGGAAAAGATCAACAAGATCGAGGAAGCCAAGTATCACTGTTATTCATGCCCGCTGGGCTGCGGAGGCAGACTGGACATCACAGGAGTGCCTTACAGTGAATACTACGAGACCCATAAGCCTGAATATGAGACCCTGCAGGCATTTGGCCCTTTATGCGTAAATGGGGACCTCGGATCGGTCCTTTATCTTAATGAGATACTGAACAGGGCGGGAATGGACACCATTTCCGCAGGCAATACAGTAGCGTGGGCGATCGAGTGCTATGAAAACGGCATCCTGACAAAGGAACAGACTGACGGACTCGAACTTAAGTGGGGAAACTACGAGGCGGAGATCGAACTCATCAAAAAGATGATAAACCGCGAAGGATTCGGCAACGATCTCGCTGACGGTGTAAAGAGAGCTTCCGAAAAATACGGAGGAAAGGAATACGCCATGCATGTCGGCGGTCAGGAGCCGGGCATGCATGATACCCGAAACGACCCTCAGCTGGGCATCCATATGGTGGCGGAACCTGCTCCGGGCAAGCATACCATCGGAATGGCGATACAGTACGGAGCGATGTCTCTTTGTGACATTTGCTCATGGGCGCCTCCTGCAACGATCCATCCTAAGAAGAATGACCTCGAGGCTACAGAGGAAATGGCGCTTATCTCCAAGGCGAACGCGTGCTATTCGATGCTGATGGACGGAATGGGGAGCTGCTATTACGCGGAGATGATGGGCGTTCACATGTACAAGGCGATCGAATACATAAACGCGGCGGCAGGTTGGAATTATGACGGCGACCACTACATGGAGCTCGGCGCCAGGATCCAGACGATAAGGCAGATGTTCAATGTAAAGCACGGCTATGAGCCGTCGAAAGTTAAACTGCCGGAGCGCATGCAGGGCAAACCGTCTCTGAAGAGCGGACCGCTCAAGGGAGTGACGCTGAAGAATGATGAACAGGTAGCGATGCATTGGAAAGTCTTCGGATGGGATGAAAAGACCGGGCATCCTCTGCCTGAGACCATAGAAGCGCTTGGGATCAACAGATTGATGGAGATGTGACATGACAGCTAAAAAGATACCGAGTTTTCATTATAAAAACTGTGTCAGCTGCAGTATCTGCGTCCAGACATGTCCTGTCGGAGCTCTTGATCTGACAAGACCGGGAAAGAGCGGCAGATACAGGAATCTGTTTCCCGAGCTGGCGAATGACAGATGCATAGGCTGCGCGCTCTGCGCGAAAAGCTGCCCTATGGAATGCATAAATATGCAGGCTGTGTACGAAGGGGAGTAGAAGCCGGATGAGAGTAAAGGTTTTTCCGCCGCTCGGTTGCGACAGGAGCGCCCTTGACGAAAGATCGTGGGCTGAACTTCCGGAAGGCAGCACAGTAGGCGATGTGCTGAGAATAATAAAATGCAGCCCGCTGAAGGCGAAGCTGCTTCTTGTCAGTGTGAACGGCGAACGCGCGAGATTCGGCCGGGTCTTGCGTGACGGTGATGTCGTGGGATTCTTCTCACTCGTCTCCGGAGGTTAAGTCGATTGACTCGAAACGCATATCCCTGAGAGATCCGGCGTACAGCGTACCGGCAGGAGGGACATCGTGGCCGCATAGATATCTGACCGCGAGTGATACTTCGATCGCGGCGCACGCCGCGGGAGTCATCGGGAGCGATGTCTTTTCCGTGTCTTCACAGGCATCTGAATACAACTCATGCAGCAGACCGGAGCCCGGCGGCACAAGCATCACCTGGAGGTCCCATCCTCTTATGGCTCCGTGGACCACGAAGAGACCCGCTTCCGAAGCGGCGTCTTCAAGCATGAGCCGCGCTTCTACGCTGTCCAGACAATCGATCACAAGATCCGCATCCGCCATTAGTGCGGGTGCGTTTTCTTTATTCAGGGCTTCGCAGAAAGTTGTGACTGATATGGCGGGGTCTATCCGTCTTATCCGTTCCGCGGCGGCAGCAGCCTTGTTCTTACCGATATCATCAGAAGTGCAGAGGATTTGCCGGTTCAGATTGGACTCAGCAAAAGTATCGCCGTCGGCAACTGTAAGCGAACCGATGCCTATCCTTGCCAGGTTTTCTATCACATTGCCCCCAAGGCCTCCGCAGCCGGCAACGAGTACGCGGCTGTCCGCGAGCCTTTCCATGTCACCGGCCGAAAGGGCCGGGATATTCCTTGAATGCCTTTCTCTTATCATGACATCTCCCTGAAAACTGCTAAACTGATCTTACGGAAATGCTATCATGAACGGCTGCGCACTGCAAACTTATCATCGGACTCACGAGGCAAATGATTCTTTTCAAAAGGGTCTTATAATTTCCA
>SVDB01000117.1 GCA_015058065.1 Clostridiales bacterium | reverse complement strand
GCACGTCCTCCTTCTTTCTTTATAGGAGAATCCATGATACGTGTGTACTCTATGTCATCGCTCTTTGCCGCGGTTTTGACATCAGCCTTACTGCCAAAAGGCTCAGGGATATCGAGAGCGCCATTCGCGGAAGACGCCGCAGTGCGAGTCGTGTCTTCAGGTTCCTCTCTGATGATGCCGCTGATTATGGATTTCCAGAAAGGCTTTTTCTCTGCAGGAACTGCCGCTGAAACAGCCGGTACAGATGCAACCGCGGAACTTACCTGTGGTTCTGCAGTCCTGAGTCTTTCGTCCGCCTCGAGTTCCTTCAGGATGCGTTTTTCTTCTCTCCTTTTGCTCAGTTTTTCGGCCATCCGCGATATCGGTGAATTAGCGACCATGAAAACCGAAATTATCAATACGGCAAGCGCGATGATCAGCAGGCCCGGCTTTCCGAAGAACTTAGCCAGAAGCGAGCCTATCTCCATTCCGATCGCTCCGCCCATGAAGCCCTCGACGCCGTTTTCGTAGTAATACGCTATATCACTGAATCCATATCTGAGTTCTTCGGGATCGATGAACCTGTAAGAATTCAGCAGGCACATATTGATGAAGATAAGAAGGCTGAAAATGGCGGTGCCGGATCCTATATGACGCAGCTTGCCCATGAAAAGCAGTGCCGCGAAAAGGAATACCAGGAACGGAAGCGCGTATGCCATGATACCGAACAGTCCGTTGCATACGTCATGAACGGCTTTTCCGAAACTTCCGGTCGTATTCATGACGACCGTGAAGAACAGGAAAAGACCCAGCGCACAGAAAGTAATGCTCCAGATGACGTCAAGATTGCGCTTATCACGGTCGCTCCTGCGTTTCATCTCTTCGAGCACTTCCTGCTTTGTCGGGTTAGGCGCAGCTGAAGTGTTGCTTTTCGGTTTATTTTTGCTTCCGGGAGGTCTTCCCGGTCCGCGTTTTTTATCGCTGTTGTTTGTCTGTTGTGCCATATAATTATCCTCTGTCATATATAATGTATAAAGCGCATTAATTATACTACAATATATTGATTTTGTAACGTTTTTTTGAGCAAAACAAAAGTCCCTTTACGGGACTTCGGTTTTGATCCTTTTTCACTCCACTACTCTGCGTTCACGACGTCCTTGCCGTCATAATAACCGCATGTAGGACATACTCTGTGTGGAAGCTTTGGCTCATGGCACTGAGGACAGATCGAAAGTCCGGTCATGCTCTTCTTCATGTTAGCAGCCTTTCTGCCGCTGGTCTTAGCCTGTGATGTTTTCCTCTTAGGTACTGCCACTGTCGACACCTCCTTATATGTTCAAATTCTTTTAAGATCTTTGTTAATCTTGTCGCACCGATACATTATATTCACCGTTTTCAGCCTTGTCAACGATTTTATCCCGATAATTGACATAGTATTTGAAAAACTTTTTTATAAAAGGTGTGGATTTAGGAAAATAAATGTGTTATATTACCATTGTTGCAAATAACGGGGTGTGGCTCAGCTTGGTAGAGCGCTTCGTTCGGGACGAAGAGGTCGCGTGTTCAAATCTCGTCACCCCGACCAACAGGACCGCAGGTCGAAAGACCGGCGGTCTTTTTTTATTTTATCACCGGCGTCATGATGTGATCCGAATAAGAATTGTCTCTGCCTGAAACGAGATTATAAATGTCAGCGGCATGGACATCCAGTTCAAGCATCGATCTTGCCTCATCCGTCAGTCCCTGTGCTTCCTTGTTGATATTCGTGAGGATCGGAAGATCGCAGTTTCCGCCGCTCTTCGAGCGCGAAAGCATTTCCCTTCCCTTTTCGTTGAAACCGAGCACCCTTATATACTCAGGAGCAGAATAACCATGGTGATCACGGTCGATACCGAGTATCAGCTGCGCGCAGAGTCTGGATATCCTGGTATATGTATATCTTTTTGATTTAGCGGCTTTGACGATCCCTTCCCATGTATTGTGATCAAGAGCGGCGTTTTTTAGGCGATTCCCGAGGCCTTCTCCTGCTGACGGACAGCGTTCGATCATCTCAGCGGGTGTGCTCATCGCCGCGTATCTCAGCAATTCGCTCATTTCGTCCGAAAAGACCAGTCTCGACTCTTTGAGCGCTTTAAGCGTTGATCCGGGTATGCCGTCCGCGAGTTCATCCGTATCCATGCCGTTTCGCAATGCATCTCTGATCGCGCCTGCACTCTGGAATCCTGCCGAAGCTTTAAGTCCTTCGTGATATCCCGCGCCTTTCCTTTTGATGCAGACCGGCTGAGCCTTCCTCATATTCATCAGGTATTCCAAAGCGAGAATGTCGTTTGGATCACTGAGTACGGATATCTCTTTTTCGAGTGATCCGCTGTCCGCAGCTGTTCTGAGTGAGCGGTAAGCCTGTTCTCTGGCTGCCGGCCAGCTGAGTCCCTTACTGATACACTCTTTGATCCTCTTATCGATCTCATCCCGGTTCGATAAAAGTCTTTCGGCCGTCCTTCTGAGGATATCGATATCGCCGCTTTCACTGCCGAAGGCGATATTGTCACACCCAAGCGCTTCGAGAACGCGCACTGAAGCTGACGCGTACTGAGCGGAATTGCCGAGGCAGAACAGCGCAGGTATCTCCACTACGATATCTGCGCCTGCATCAAGGGCAAGCCCGCACCTTGTCCATTTGTCAAGGATGGCAGGCTCACCTCTCTGCACGAAGTCCCCGCTCATAGCTACGGCGATCACATCGCAGTCTGTAATCTCACGAGCTTTTTCTATCTGATAGACATGACCGTTATGAAGAGGATTGTATTCAGCTGTTATACCCGTTGCCTTAATCATTTTTCTACAAAACAGGGGCCCGCTTTATCAGCAGGCCCCGGATGCGCGGTCATTGAAGATCTATTCCTCTTCAGCTGGTTCGCCGGCCGGCTGATCTCCGAGACGTACTCTCTCGGCGAGGGTCTTCATCTCCTGACGGTTCTGGTTGACTTTCGCGTTGATGTTGGCGAACATCTGGTTGAAGTATTCAGTCATAGGCTGGATATACGAGCCGCTCACGCCGGCGATATCCGTCTGCATGTCATAAAGCAGCTGATCGATGTATTCATACGATCTGTACTTCATGTAATTAGCGTGATTCTCGGCCTCTTTGAGGATAGCATCAGCTCTCTTCTGAGCGTCCTTGTAAATATTGTTGTTGTTTACAAGATATTCGACCTGCTCCTTGGCCTCATTGATCATCCTGTTGTACTCTCTCTTAGCGTCGCTGATAATGCGGTCTCTTTCCTGATCGAGCCATCTTGCCTGCTGGATGTCGCGCGGAAGATTCGCGCGGATATCCTCGATTATCTTCTGAGCCACATCAAGGTCAATGATACCTTTTTCGGAGAAAGGCATCTTGCTTGAAGAAGTAATGAGATCTTCAAGTTCCTCAAGAAGAGACATTAATTTGATGCTGTCGTCGTTCATTGTATTTCCTCCTGTTTATTTGCTCTGAAAAGGCTTGTCCCCCCGGCCTTTCCGGTTATTTATCAAGTTTTTCCATTATTCTGGAGACAACATAAGGCGGAACGAGATCATCTACACAGCCGCCGAGCGAAGCAACTTCTTTTATAAGGCTCGAGCTTATGAATGAATACTCCGGCTCCGTCATGAGAAATACGGTCTCGGTCGCGCCGGTGAACAGTTTGGCGTTCATCTGCGCCATCTGCAGTTCATTCTCGAAATCAGTGGTTGCCCTGAGGCCTCTGACACTCGCGATGAAACCGTTCTCATTCACATAATCCGCCAAGAGACCGCTGAAAGTGTCAACGCGTACATTCGGGATGTGCTTAGTGACTTCCCTTGCGATCTCCGCTCTCTCTTCAACAGTGAAAAAGCCCGTTTTATTTGGGTTGATCACTATCGCCACAGTGAGCGAATCATACATTTTAGCCGCTCTTTCGATTATGTTGAGATGTCCGTTGGTAACAGGATCGAACGACCCTGCATACAGAGCTTTTCTTTCCATAGATTATGTCCCTCACATTTTATAAATATTAACAAAAGAGCATGGGATTTACAATATGGTAAAAGTATCGACACCTATTGTTC
>SVDB01000116.1 GCA_015058065.1 Clostridiales bacterium | reverse complement strand
AGAATTTCTGACAGAATATTATACCACACGGAGTTGACAAAATGAAGATATACGTATTCTGCAATCTTAAAGATAAGTCAAGAGAAGCGTATGACAGATTCATCCCGATGCTTAAAGAATACGGCTACGAGATCGCCGGGGCGTATTCAGAGGATGTCGATCTGCTCGCCTGCATAGGCGGTGACGGCACTTTTCTGAGTTTCGTTCACAAATGCGGTTTCCCCGTTGCTCCGATCATCGGCATAAATACAGGCCATCTTGGATTCTTCCAGGAAGCTCTCCCTTCTAATCTCAGGGAGACTCTTGATTATATCTCAAAGGGCGAATACCAGCTGCAGACGATCAGTCCCGTCCAGGCGAAGATCGTGACGCGCAGAGGCGAATTCCTTCGTACCGGTCTCAACGAGATAGTCGTAAGAGGCCCGTATTCACATGCTTCTCATTATGAGATATCGATCGACAATACCAAGATCCAGGATTTCTCGGGCGACGGCATCCTGATCTCCACGCCTGTCGGATCTACCGCGTATAACTATTCTCTTGGCGGTTCCCTGGTATCACCTGATCTTGACGTGCTCCAGCTCACCCCTATAGCTCCGATGAGCACAAATGCTTACAGATGCTTCAATTCCAGCCTTATACTCCCTTCCAGCGAGATCATAACCATCGCCGGAACAGGAAGATGTGAAGGCGGTACTGTTCTCCTCTCATTTGACGGACGTACCCACGAATTCGGCGGTGTCCAGCGTATAGAGATCACACGCTCTGAAAAGGAGATCCATTTGATACGCACAAGAGCGTATGATCACTGGAGTCTGCTTTCAAGCAAACTTCTGTGATAAGTTGATAGTATCGAAGATCCGTCATATGCTCAATTGAGTTGAGAACCATTACGGGGACATAAAACAGCGCTTATCCGGCGCTGTTTTTTAATGTCTCTATTACTGTTTTCATGTCCTCCGGAAGATCGGTCTCAAAACTGACAGTCTCTTTTGTCATCGGATGCTCGAATTCGATGTAATACGCGTGCAGAGCCTGACGATCCATCAGTTTTGTGCTGCCGTCATATAATACATCTCCCGCTATAGGATGACCGATGTGTGACAGGTGCACTCTGATCTGATGCGTCCTTCCTGTATGAAGTATGACCTCAACAAGCGTGTGCGGGCCATAAAGGCCGGAAGCGAAGCGCTCTATCACGTTGACTTCGCTGTAAGCGTCCTTCCCCCCTTCTGTCATGACCGCACGTCGGATCGATTCCTGCGACGGTCTCCCGACCGGAAGTTCGACAGTAAAATGATCTTCGGGGATATCGCCTTCAACAAGAGCGTAATACTTCTTGATAACTGAGTTCCGGCGCATCTGGGATGAGAGATCGTTCTGTGTGTTCGCGTTCTTGGCTACGATGATGATCCCCGTAGTATCCATGTCTATGCGGTTAGCGAATCTGACCTTGAAAGACTGATCAGTGTCAGCCATATATTTCATCACAGCGTTCGCGATGGTGTGCTCCGGATGGCCTTTGGTCGGATGAACGATGATACCCGCCTGCTTATTAACGATGATCAGATCATCATCTTCATAAACGATATCAAGAGGTATGTCTTCGGGCATGAAGTCACTGGATTCATCGGGAAGACGCACGCCAATGACATCACCGACCCCGGGCTTTACATAGCCAGGAGTCGGTGTTCCGTTCAGATCTACCAGCGACTGATACTTCATCTTGGTCCTGAACCTCGAAGAGAACCGGTAGTTCTTTCTGAGGATCTGGTTGATGGTCAGCCCTGATTCTTCACTTGTTACTGTGTGTTCGTATTTTGCCATTACTTAGCGCAGCTGAGCTCCGCATTTCTTTTCGAGTACCTTTATGATGCCGTTCATCTTCTTTTCGATCTGCTTCGAAGTCATGGTCGAATCATCGTTTCCGATCTTGAGGCTCAGCATGATCGATTTCTTTCCGGCAGGTATCTGCTTGCCGCGGTATTCCTCAACGAATCTGAGATCCTTGACCATGTATTTGATGGCCTCATTGATATCCGCCCATCTCACCGACTCGTCAACAAGAAGTGAAAGATCCTGCTCTACCAGCGGATACTGCGGCAGATGTCTGAACTCATTGGTCCTGGAAGGATATGGTTCGATGACCGCGGTATCGATCTCGAAAGCAGCGGCGCTGATCATTTTGATTCCGGCGGATGTGAGCACCTGGACTGAAAGAAGTCCGATAGAGCCGGCTATTCTGCCGTCCTCAACAATGTTGATCCATACCTTTTCGTCAGCCCATGATGGTTTGTTTTTCTGCTTGAAAGTGAAAGGCGTGAAGTGGCAGTATCCCGCCATTCCTTCGATGACACCTTTGGCTTTGAAGAACAGTTCTTTGGCGTCCTTTCCCGCGAACGCGCCTGTCAGCATGTTCCTGTGTACAGGCAGCACCTCGTCAGGACTGGATGGGCTGTACTCACCTTTTTCGAATACCTGTGCCGCTTCGAAGATCGCGAACTCATCAAAATATCTGCTGTTCTTTTCGATCGACTCGAGCATTCCCGGAATGAGTGAAGACCTCAGGATGCCGAGTTCAGGAGCCGGCGGAGTCGCGAGCCTTATGGACTCAGCAGTATCGATACCGGCAGCGTTAATGTATTTCTCGTCGATCCAAGGATATGTGAAGATCTCGTTCATGCCGCATCTGAAAGCAAGGTATTCTCTGAGCTTTCTTGCCATGTCAGTGCTGACCTGATTGACTGAATGTTCAAAGCTCACAGTCAGCGGCTGCTTCTTGAAGTACTCGTAACCGATCAGCCTTGCTATGTCTCCGAGGATGTCATCGTGTATAGACACATCGCCCGTTGATCTCCATGTAGGAACTACGCAGTGATACGTTTCGCCGTCAAAGTTTACTTCGTATCCGAGTCTTGTCAGGATATCTTCGATCTCCGCCTGAGGAAGGACTTCTCCAAGCCTTCTGTCGAGGAACTCCTGCGTGATATCGATCACGGCGTTTTCAGTCTTTACAGGATAGTTGTCAGTAAACGCCGAGAAGACGCATTCAGGATAGATCTCTTTAAACAGTGAAAGAGCCATGGCGACACCAAGGTCAGCCCTCTGTGTATCTATACCCTTCTCATATCTGAGCGCTGAATCGGTCTTTTCATTGAAGTACGCGGTCGTGCGTCTGATCCCGGGCGCGGTGAATACCGCGCACTCGAGTATGACTGAATTTGTCGTATCAAGGACTGAATCATCCTTGCCGCCCTTGATGCCCGCGAGGTTCAGCGGTTTTTTCGCGTCACAGATCACTAGGTGGTCGTGAGTCAGATCGAGGTCCTTTTCGTCGAGAAGCAGGAGCTTTTCCCCGTCATTCGCGAGTCTTACGACTATTTCGTCTCCTTCCACATGCGTGCTGTCATACGCGTGCTGCGGCGCTCCGACCGCGAGCAGTACGAAGTTGGTGATATCGACCAGCGCGTTAATCGGTCTCATACCTGCGTTGGTAATGAGAGTCTTCATCCATGCCGGAGATTCCTTGACATAGACGTTATCTATCTTTGTAGCCGTGAACCTGTTGCATCTGTCCGGTTCTTCAATGGTCACCGGATACTCAGGAAGACCTTCGGGGAGTTCAGTGCTGAGTTCTTTGAGCGGGATCTTGTAGATCGCCGCAAGTTCTCTGGCGATACCGTAGTGCCCCCAAAGATCAGGTCTGTTGGACAGCGACTTGTTGTCGACTTCGAGAATAACGTCATCCAGACCTGCGACTTCAGCTACACACTGCCCTGCCTCGCATTCGATCCCGAGTTCTGTAAAGTCAACGATCTCTCTCTCGTCCTTTGGAGGGAAAACGTCCGCGAGGAAAACTTCCGTCGCACCGCATATCATCCCGTATGAAGGAACGCCTCTGAGTTTTGTCTCTTTTATCTTTACCGGCTCGCCTTCTCCGTGCCATACGACTTCAGCGCCAGGCTTGGAAACGCACACCTTATGACCCGCAGTGAGGTTGCTTCCTCCGCATACGATCTGATGGAGTTCTCCGTCGCCCACATCGACGACGCAGACCTTGAGAGCGTCAGCGTTAGGATGAGCGTTTACTTCCTTGATCTCGCCTACGACGATATCGTGGAACTTGTCCGCGCTTCTGACAACGTCTTCGACCTCTACAGTCCT
>SVDB01000115.1 GCA_015058065.1 Clostridiales bacterium | reverse complement strand
AGGCCCCATGGTCAAGCGGTTAAGACATCGCCCTTTCACGGCGGTAACCCGGGTTCGAGTCCCGGTGGGGTCACCATTGGAGGGAATCTGAGGATTCCCTTTTTATATATGCGGACGTGGCGGAATTGGCAGACGCGCCAGATTTAGGTTCTGGTACTACGGTGTGAAGGTTCGAGTCCTTTCGTCCGCACCACAACCAACACTCATATCAGAAATTAACCAATAATAGTTATTCGGTATACGCTTGATATCTATATCGTTAGTGCTGAATACTAAACTGAACTAAAACGGGATGGTCATCGACCATCCCGAATTTTATTAGATTTTATTTGCGCCTTTTCTTAACACGCTAGTTTTTGAAAAGATCCGCTCGTTTGCCGAAGTAAATATAGTTGACGACAAGCATAATTATACTAGTAATGACAGACGAACCGGTTCCGGGACTTGCACTCAGGAGTTCTCCGACGGAGGCGCCGAGGGCTGAGCATACAGCGATTATATAGATCAGCGATATTACAATGGTCGCGCCTGAAAAGATATAGTAGAGCATAGGCCCGTTGCGGCGGAATTTCGCGAGACGCATACGAACGTAAATGGCAAAACCGGCAACGGCTAGGCTGCAGATACCAAACAGAACATCCGCTGTCTTCAGTGAAGGATAAAAGGAATATACCCAATAAGCGTCGCCGCCGTAATGTGAACCGCTAATGCACGTTATGCCGTTGATAACATCTACTACCGCGGCGGCAAACAACTGGAAATATATTATGAACTTGAACCATTTCATGCCGCGCGGATCGTTCAGCGGATCGTTCATAGCACCGGGATCAGAATATCCATACGGATTCTGCGCGTAGTTCTGGTTTTGCGCAGGATATCCGTATTGTCCCTGATTCTGCGCAGGATAGCCATACAGCCCCTGATTCTGATCGTAGGCGGTCTGTGGCTGTGCCGGCTGCTCTGCAGGCGCTCCGCAGTAAGGGCAGAAAGCGCTGCCGTCTTCAAATTGCTGCCCGCATTTGTAACAATACATAATTAACTCCTTCCTTAATAACAAAAAATCCATATAATATAGTTTAACTCAAGAGTACAGTCTGAGAGTGAAAAATTCAAGTACAAGGGAAACGGGGAACATGAGAAAGGTTAGTAAAAAAGATGTGCTGGCCGCGCTGCGCACTTCTCTTCCGATCATGGTGACATTCGTAGTACTGGGTATCGGATACGGGATACTTATGCAGAAACACGGATTCGGTCCATGGTGGTCGCTCCTTTCAGGAATAATAATATTCAGCGGCACAGTGCAGTTCATAAGCGTCACGATGCTGAGCGGCGGATCGGTCATAATGGCCGCGGTGACGGCTCTGATGGTGGCAGCTAGACATATCTTTTTCAGCATTTCGATGATAGGCCGGTACAGCAGCGAAGGAAAGAGAAAATGGTATCTCTTTTACGCCCTTTGTGATGAGACTTACGCAATGCTGAGCAAGGATGACGGTCCTGAGGATGTTGATACAGGTTCATACCGCCTGCTGGTGACATTGTTCGACCAGAGCGCGTGGGTGATAGGTTCATTTCTTGGCGGCTGGATAGGCACACTTCTGACATTCGATTCTACGGGTATCGACTTTGCCATGACAGCCCTGTTCACCACTGTGTTCATACAGCAGTGGATAGAGTCAAAGAACCACGTTCCGGCGATCCTGGGAGTCGCCGCTACTCTTGTCTGCAGACTGCTGTTCGGCAGAGATCTCTTCCTCATACCCGCAATGGTGATCATAATCACCGTACTCATGCTGATGAGGGGCAGAATAGAAGCTCCTGGAGGTGATGGCAATGACTGATCACAGACACGCGATGATCATCATCCTGGTTATGGGGCTCATGACGCTGGCGACTAGGATAGTTCCTGTGCTCATATTCGGGCGGGGTGAAAAAGTTCCTGACAGCATCCTGTATCTTGGAAAGGTCGTTCCTTATACAGCGATGGGACTGCTTATAGTTTATTGCCTCAGGGACGTACCGGTGCTTGAAGCTCCTCATGCTCTCCCTGAAATCATCGCTCTTGCGGTGGTGACTGTTACATACCTATGGAAGAGAAATACGATACTGAGCGTAGTCATCGGGACGGCTCTGTACATGGTGCTGGTACAGATGGTTTTCTGAGACCTAAGGCTTGATGCCCGCAGATTGAGGTAGCGTATAAAATGTGCTATATTCTGTTCATAGTCTTGGGCTATGGAAAGAATAAATCAAAGGAGTAAAGAAAATGTTTTGTGAAAAATGCGGTACTCAGATCCCGGAAGGCAGTCTGTTCTGCCCGAATTGCGGCACCAAGGTAGGAGCGGCAGCACAGCCTGCGCAGGCACCATACGCCTCCGCTCAGCAAGGTTATGCCCCGTATGCTCCACAGCAGGGTCCTATAGGATATGCGCCTGTCAAACCGGCAAAGAAAAAATCAGGAGGCAAGATCGGCATCATAATCGGAGTCGTAGCAGCTGTTGCCATACTGGCAGTCGCGGGAGTGATGCTCCTTGGAAAACCATACAAGAAGCCGATCGATCAGTTCATCAAGGCTTTCAATACGCATGACTACGCTCTCCTCGAAGATTCATGCGCTTCTGAGGTGCTTGACTGGTACTACTGGGATTTTGAAGACTACGTCATGTCGAGCTTCTCATATGAGGAGACAAGCGTCGTACATCTGAAAGGAGACAGCGTCCCTTACGATGTAAGCGATCTTGGCGTCACAGACTGCTATATGGTGACGACACAGTTATCTTACACGATGGTCGACTGGGGTGAGGAGACCGAAGAGATAATCTTCTATGTAGGCAAACTCAACGGCAAATGGAAGATCTGCTACCTCGAGTAACACACTTCACGAGCGGACGTAACTGAGCGCACGATCATTCATACAGAATGCGGAGTTCCTGTCTTATGGCTGACGATGCCGGAAGGCGGGAACTCTTTTGATTGCTCAATTTCTGTTAAGAGAAGGCTTATAATGGCAGCCTTTCCTTGTAAACCCACAAGATATTGTGATAACATCGGCTTGCATATGGAAATGGGGTTTACATGAGAGAAGCCCGGGACAATGGAGGGATAGATATGAAATGCCCGTACTGTAATTTTGAAGATACAAAGGTGGTCGACTCAAGACCTGTCGAAGACGGTCTCGCTACCAGAAGAAGGCGTGAATGCACAAAGTGCCACAAGAGATTCACTACTTTTGAGAAGATCGAGAATTCTCTGCTGGTAGTAGTCAAGAAAGACGGTACACGTGAAAGCTTCGACAAGAACAAGATCATCAACGGCATCATGAAGGCCTGTCAGAAGACCAAGGTCACTTACGAGGATGTCCAGAGGATCGCGGATAACATCGAACGCGGCCTCTCGAATACGATGGAGAAAGAGATCCAGTCTACGAACATCGGACTGCTCATCATGGAAGAACTCAAGGCTATCGACCAGGTAGCGTACGTAAGGTTCGCTTCCGTATACAGAGAGTTCCAGACGATCGACACATTCATCGACGAGATCAACAAGCTCACCAGAAGCAAAAACAAATAACACGACGGGAGAATCAAAATGCTCAGAGTTGCTATAGACGGACCGGGAGGCACAGGCAAAAGCACGATCGCGAAGGCCGTGGCGTCCCGTTTCGGACTTGAATATATCGATACCGGTGCCATGTACAGGGCACTGGGACTTAAGGCGCTGAGGAATGGTGTGGAAGCTGCGGACGAAGACGCGGTAAGAGCGATGCTCGATGACACTGTCATAGACTTTGTCAGCGGACAGACGATGCTCGATGATGAAGATGTCAGCGGCCTTATAAGGACCAACGAGATCTCCATGGCTGCTTCCAACATCTCAAAACTGGCGATAGTCAGGGCAAAGGTGGACGAAGTCAGCCGTCATCTCGCGGCGATCAAAGATGTCGTCATGGAAGGCAGAGACATTGGGTCTACGGTGATACCTGACGCAGAGGTCAAGATATTCATGACAGCTTCTCCTGAGATCAGGGCAACGAGACGCTATGAACAGCTGCTTGCCGCAGGCAAGGAAGCTGACTACGATAAGATTTTCAAAGAGATACAGGAAAGAGACTATCAGGACTCCCACCGCGAGGTGAGTCCGCTGAGGCAGGCTGAGGATGCTGTGTATCTCGATACATCCGATATGTCGATAGAGGAAAACATCGACGC
>SVDB01000114.1 GCA_015058065.1 Clostridiales bacterium | reverse complement strand
CAGATAGTGGACTGCGTGATGGATTCCGACGCGATCGAAAGAGAGCGCGGCATCACGATCTATTCCAAGAACTGCTCGATAATGTATAAGGACTACAAGATCAATATCGTAGATACACCGGGCCACGCGGATTTCAGTTCCGAGGTAGAGCGCATCATGAAGACCGTGGATACGGTCATACTCCTGGTGGATTCGAGCGAGGGACCAATGCCGCAGACAAGGTTCGTGCTGAGCAAGTCGCTCGCGCAGGGCATCAACCCGATCCTCTTTATCAACAAGATAGATAAGAAGGACGCCCGAATCGATGAAGTGGTCGACGAGGTATATGAACTGTTCATGGATCTTGAGGCCAACGATGATCAGCTCGATTTTCCGATACTCTACGGCATCGCCAGACAAGGCATCGCGGTGAACGATCCGTCGGAAGTCGAAGGTATCACTGTCGGAGAAGGCGCCGCGAAGATCCGTAAATCGCCAAAGGGGTACGGAGGCCTGACCATAGAACCTCTGCTGGAGTGCATCACGAAGCACTGCGACCTGTATCCTGACAGGGATGAGGAACCGCTGCAGTTCCAGGTGTCCACACTCGCGTACGACGACTACATCGGAAGGCTCGGAATAGGGCGTATCACGAGGGGCACCATAAAGGAAGCCCAGATGGTCGCGGTCACGAGAAGCGACGGCAGTGTTACAAAGAACAAGATCAATCAGGTATTCGTATACAAGGGACTCAGCAGAACGGTCGTGCCTGAGGCCTCGTCGGGCGACATAGTCGTCGTCTCGGGTATCACGGACATTTCAATAGGTGATACCATCTGCGATCCGGATCATCCGGAATCACTCGGCACCATCAGCATCGAAGAGCCGACACTCTCGATGAACTTCATGGTCAACACATCGCCGTTCGCGGGCAAGGCAGGCAAGTACGTCACATCAAGGCACATAAAGGACAGGCTCGAGAAAGAGCTCGAGGTCAACGTGGGCCTGCTGGTGGAACCAACAGATACGACAGACTCATTCAAGGTGTCCGGAAGGGGCGAGCTGCATCTGTCGATTCTTATAGAAAACATGCGCCGCGAGGGATACGAACTGGCGGTCTCCAAGCCTGAAGTAGTCATCAAGCGCGGACCGGACGGCGAAAAGCTCGAGCCGGTAGAAGAGGTGGTAGTGAGCGTACCTGACGAATACACAGGTCCGGTCATTTCGAAACTGACTCTCAGAAAGGGACTCATGACAGCCATGATGTCTGAGGGCAACGGCTGGTCGCGCATAGTCTTTACCGCTCCGACCAGAGGCCTCATGGGATATCGTTCGGAATTCATAAACGACACCAGGGGCGAGGGCACGATGGTGAGGCGCTTCAGCGGATTTGAGCCATGGAAAGGCGAGATCACGGGCCGTATAAACGGAGTCGCTGTCGCGCAGGAAGAAGGCAACTGTACTGCGTATGCCATCTTCACGATCCAGGAGAGAGTGCAGATGTTCGTGAAGCCTCAGGACCATGTATATGAGGGACAGCTCGTCGGCATGAACGCCAGGTCTGACGATATGGTAGTGAACCCGTGCCGCGCGAAGAAGGCGACCAACATGAGAGCTGCCGGTTCCGACGATACTATCAAACTGACTCCTCCGCGTGTATTCACGCTCGAGGAGGCGCTCGAGTTCATAGATGACGATGAACTCGTAGAAGTCACTCCAACGGACATCCGTCTGCGCAAAAAACTTCTCACAGAACTGGAGAGGCGCAAATACAACAACCGCATGAACAGATAACGCGGCTCACGCTTGAACAGGAATGGGATTATAGATATAGTTTAATTATCACAAACTCTATGCACGACGTCAGTCGAAAGGAGAATCAACGAAATGAAAATCCTCGTAATCAACCCGGGCGCTACTTCCACAAAGATCTGCGTATTTGAAGACGAAGAAGAAGTGATGCGCGTGGGTATCGACCATGAAGCATCCGAGATCGCGAAGTACCCTCATGTCGTGGACCAGGCTCCGTTCAGAAAGGAAGCCATCCTGCAGACGATAGAAAAGAACGGATACAAGCTGGAAGATTTTGACGCTATCTGCGGCAGAGGCGGACTCTTCAAGCACATTCCGTCAGGCACATATAAAGTCAATGACGCGGTCATCCATGACATAGAAAACCCTCCGTACGGCGAGCACGCTGCAAATCTCGGAGCGTATATTTCGAAAGAACTGGCAGACTCAGTAGGCATCCCGGCATTCTTCGTGGATCCTGTCTGCGTTGATGAGATGGAGCCGCTTGCCAGATATTCCGGGCTTGGTCTTGAAGGTTTTGAGAGACAGTCGTTCTTCCACCCGCTCAACCACAAATCAGTCGCCCGCAAAGCGGCGAAACACCTCGGCAGAGCGTATGAAGAACTCAACCTCGTGATCTGCCACCTCGGCGGCGGAGTATCGGTCGCTGCCCACAAGAAAGGCAGAGTCGTTGACGTAAACAATGTAAAGGACGACGGAGCCATGGGCATGGACAGAGGCGGAGCGCTTCCTGCGAACGCGCTGGTCAATCTCTGCTTCAAGGAGGGTATGACAAAGGCTGATGTCAAGAGGATCATCGGACAGGAGGCCGGAGTCTATTCGTACACCGGAACCAAGGACTTCAGAGAGGTCGAGAACGCTGCTTTCGATGATGGAGACGAGAAGATGCTGATGGCGTTCAAGGCGATCGCTTATCAGCTTGCGAAGGACATCGGAGCTATGTCTGCGGTCCTTCGTTACGATGTCGACGCGATCATCTTCACAGGCGGCATGGCATATTCCGAAAGATTCTGCGATGAGATCGCTTCGTATGTGAGCAAGATCGCGCCGATCATGAGGTTCCCGGGCGAAGAAGAGATGAGAGCACTCGCGGAGGGAGCTCTCAAGGCGCTCAGAACGGGACAATGGGAAACTTATAAATAAAGAACCAAGCAAGGGTCGTGGAGAAGATTCTGGGTAAATATACGGATCATTTTGAAGGAAACAGGGCCAAAGCCTTATTGGCCTTGTTTCTGCTTGCTTCCGGGATCCTTATTTTTCTGATCAATAATACGGTACTCTTTTTTGTAGATGAGACCCGTTACTTCTGGCCTAGGCTAGCCATGAAATGCGTGACTGACATGTGCTGGGTCGCGGCGTCGATGCTCGGTACACGCTACTATCCGACAAAGAGGAACGAGCTGCTGATGCGCGTGCTGGTTTTCTACGTTCTCGGAGACATAGCGGTATTCTTTTCCGTCCCTGTCGGCGGAGTCCTGTACGGTATAGGCCATATATTCATGATATGGGCGATACTTGAGACAACGTATATACACAAATGGCAGCGGTATCTTCTGATCGTCTGCGTCCTTATGCCGGCGATCGTTCTCGTGAAGATGGTCAGCGACGTGCGCCTGATCGTCATAGGTGTCATTTATGGAGCGATCGTCACGATGGTCATGGTATTCTCTCTGTCGAACAGGTTCTTCTGGTTCGCGGGAGCGGTGTTCTATCTTTCGGATCTCGCGGGACTGCTGCGGATCATGAAGATGGACAATAAGGTCACCTATGTGATCACAACGACCATCTATTTCCTGGCGTTCTTCCTTCTCTGCGTATCGGTATTCAGTACAAACCGCAAAGAGGTAGTCACATGGAATGACCTTTTCAGCATGCTGAATGACTCAAAAAATAAAAACGTCTCATTCTGGGTGTGCGGCAAATGGGCTCTGGGCCTCATTAAGGGAAACAGGCGTTATGCTTACAAGCAGATAGATATCGCCTATGATATAGACTGCGTAGATGAATTCATGGCCTGGCTGAAACACGCGCGCTATGAAGCCAGACACAGATATTCGGGAGGCGTAAGGAGTTATTACAGTGAAAGATATGGAGAGGTAAGGATATTCCCGTGCCTTTTCAACCCGGACGGTTCCGCGGTGCTTACCATGGCGAATGGGGACCGGCTGGAGCTTGACGAAGGATTCTTCCAGAATGTGAACGTGCTCGGAAGGACTATCCCATGTATTGCTCCGGGGGGCCAGGAACTGATACGTGAAGTAATGGAGTAAAGGCGGAGTGACCGAAAGGATATTTATATCCTTTCGGTTGCAAACAGTTCCCCTTTGTGTTAACATAATCGAGCTGAACAAAATTAGCCATGGAGGATTGACCGAGCGGCTAAGGAGCCTGATTGGAAATCAGGTAAGGCGTAACAGCCCCGTGGGTTCGAGTCCCA
>SVDB01000113.1 GCA_015058065.1 Clostridiales bacterium | reverse complement strand
AAAAATACAGGAGGACGGATGTGGCATACTTTCCGTTCATGACAGAAGTCAGTGACAAGGATATTCTGGTCGTTGGCGGCGGCAGGAGCGCATTCCATAAAGTCCGCGCATTTTGCGGATTCGGCGCGCATCTTACCGTTATTGCTGAGAACATCTCTCCGGACATCATCAAAGTGTCCGGAGAGTTTGCTATGGTAAGGAAACCATTCGAGATCACCGATCTTGAGGGAAGGGATATTGTAATAGCCTCGACCGATGACAGGGAACTCAACAGACGCATAGTTGATCTTGCCAGAGAAAGAGGCATTCCGGCAAATGCGGTCGATGACAAAGAGCACAGCGATTTTATTTTCCCCGCAGTACTGAAGAAAGAGAATTATTCTGTTTCGGTCTGTACCGATGGCAGAAGTCCTTTGCTTGCCGGCAGGATCCGCAGCAGGATCGCGGAACTGATTCCTGAAGAATTCGACGAGGCGGTCGGTGAGCTTGGCCGGATGAGAGAAGATGTCCTCAAAACGACAGACTCTCAGGATGAAAGAGCCAGATTGTTCCGAGAAGAAGCAGATAAACGGATTGGGATAAGAAAGATCCGTATCGGTACAAGAAGCAGTGCTCTTGCGATGGCTCAGACGGAGATCGTGATCAGGACACTTAAGGAGCAGGGAATCAACTGTGAGGCAGTGATCATTCGTACTGAAGGGGACAAACAGACAGACAGACCACTATGGGAATTTGGCGGCAAAGCAGTCTTCGTTTCTGAATTTGAAGAAGCGATATTGTCAGGACGCATCGATATTGCTATCCATAGCGCAAAAGACATGCCCGGTGAGCTTCCTCAAGGGATCGATATACTTGCGTGCCTCGAGAGAGAAGAACCGGGTGATGTGCTGGTTTCGTTATCAGGGAGAAGGCCTGAAGATATCAGGATAGTCGGAACCAGCAGCCGCAGAAGGCAGGCTCTTATTGAAGAGCTGTCTTCAAATTATATTACGAGACCGCTAAGGGGGAATGTACCAACGAGGCTGACCAAGCTGAGACGGGGAGAGTTCGATGCACTGGTGCTTGCGAAAGCAGGCCTTAAGAGGCTTGGACTTGATGATGAACCGGATCTCAGATATGTCGACCTTGATCCTGAGAGGTTTATTCCTGCAGCAGGTCAGGGGATCATAGCGATAGAAGGACTTGCTGTAAGTGACATCAGTGATGCCGTGCGCAGCCTGGATGACAGAGAAGCAAGTGCAGCTCTGAGGGCAGAACGGGGCTTTATGAAGGCGATCGGTGCCGATTGTCATGCTTCGGTAGGAGCCTGGGCGACTGTTCAGAAGGACGGAAGAATGCTTCTGCGGGTCATGAAACATGACGGCGGAAATACTGCGCGTGTATGTGCAGAGGGCAAGGCCGATAATATCGAGAGCATAGTGGCTGAGGCTGTTTCAAAGATGCCGGAGGTGCCAGGTGAGTAAAGTGTACATCGTCGGAGCAGGCCCCGGACACAAGGATCTGATCACAGTGCGGGGCCGCGAACTCATAGGAATGGCAGATGCCATCCTTTACGACAGTCTTATTGACAACAGTTTGCTGGATAATGCAAGGGATGATTGCCTGCTGATAAATGTCGGCAAGAGAATGGGCAGTCACAGCATGAAGCAGGAAGAGATAAATGGGCTTCTGATCAGAACAGCAAAAAGTTACAGGACGGTCGTAAGACTCAAGGGCGGAGATCCTTTTGTCTTCGGGCGCGGAGGCGAAGAGGCAATGGCTCTGATTGGTGAGGGAATAGATTTTGAGCTGATCCCGGGAGTGTCGTCTGCGATAGCTGTACCTGAACATGCAGGGATACCGGTCACACACAGAGGCATTGCACGCAGCTTCCATGTAATAACCGGGCATACCATGGATGATGAAACAGACTTCGGCAGATATGCCGGCCTTGATGGCACATTGGTGTTTCTGATGGGCCTTTCCAATCTGTACAGGATCACAGGAGATCTCCTTAAGGCAGGGATGGATCCCGAGACTCCGGCTGCAGTTATATCCTGCGGATACTCTGAAGATGAATATACAGTACAGGGCACACTTTCGGATATTACAAGAGCTTCTGACATCGCAGAGATAAAAACGCCTTCTGTCATAGTAATAGGAGAAACGGCGGGATACAGATTAAAGAGCCGGACGTTTGAATTTTTCAGAAAGCGGAGATTTCTTACAGTTGGAACGGACAGGTTCTATGAGCATTTCAGTTCGGAAATGGCCAGACTGGGATTACGCACTTCGCACTGGCTGAGAATACAGACCGAGATAATTCCTGAGGGCCGCATAAATCTGGAGCGTGCGCTGAACAGTATAGAAGAATTCGAGTGGCTGATATTTGCGAGCGGAAATGCTGTCAGATTGTTTTTTGAGATCGCTGACGAGATCAGATTTGACAGACGGCGGCTTGGCAGAATAAGGTTTGCGGTCATAGGAGAAGCGACTCAAGCTGCGCTGAACGAATATGGATACTATGCAGACATAGTGCCGGGTGTCTATACCGGGAAAGCTCTTGCGGAGAGACTCGTTAAGGAAAAGCAAGCCGGACCTGCGCTGATCATACGCGCAGAATCCGGGAGTGACGAGATGTTCGATGTACTGGACGGATCGCATTGGGATTACGAGAAGGTGATCCTTTATCGTGCAGTCATAAATAAAGAGAAGATCAGAGAGGCTCCGCGTAGGGATGATCATATAGTTCTTGCCAGTGCCTCAGGCGTGAGAGCATTTCTTGAAACACGCGATATAGATGAAGATTCAGCTCCTCGCTTTGCCTGTATTGGCAGCAGTACGGCTGAGGAGTTGAGAAAATACGGTTATGAGGCTGATATCATAGCCGAAACACATACTGCCCGCGGGCTGGCTGAGAAACTTTCGGAAGCAGTCGGCTGTCATCCATAGAGAGGAAATAATGAATGATGGAAAGACTAAGGAGATTAAGAAGAAGTGAAGGCATCAGAAATCTGGTACGCGAGACCAGGCTCAGCGTGGATGACTTTATCCTGCCGGTTTTCGTTACAGAAGGGACAGATATTAAAAACCCTGTGGAATCGATGCCGGGAGTGTATCAATGGTCTATAGACAAGCTCGAAGAATTCCTGGAGCCTGTTATTAAATATGGAATCCCTGCGGTAATGGTTTTCGGCATCCCGGAGCACAAAGATGAGGTGGGCAGTGAGGCATATAAGTGTGACGGTATAGCTCAGAGAGCAGTGAAGCGCATCAAGGAAGTGGCGCCTGATCTGATAGTGATAGCAGATGTCTGCCTTTGTGAATACACATCTCACGGACATTGCGGACTGGTACATGAGGGGAAGATACTCAATGACGAAACACTCCCGCTGCTTGCACAGGCAGCGCTCACCCTTGCTGAAGCCGGAGCTGATATGGTTGCTCCCTCAGATATGATGGACGGGCGTGTAGGCTTTATACGCAGTTACCTAGATGAAAATGGCTACACGGATTTATCACTGATGGCTTACAGCGCCAAATACGCATCGGCATACTATTCGCCTTTCAGAGATGCTGCTCACTCTGCGCCGGCATTCGGAGACAGAAAGACTTATCAGATGGATCCGGCAAACTGCAGGGAGGCGGTAAGAGAGTGCCTTGCAGATGCTTCAGAAGGTGCTGACATAATCATTGTAAAACCGGCACTTGCATACCTGGATGTCGTAAAGGCAGCCGCAGCAGAAGTCAGACAGCCTATAGCTGTTTACAATGTCAGCGGAGAATATTCGATGGTCAAAGCTGCTGCAGAAAACGGCTGGATAGACGAGAAGAAAATAGTGATGGAAAATCTCACCGCTATGAAAAGAGCCGGCGCAAATATGATCATAACTTATCACGCGGTGCAAGCGGCAAAATGGATATATGAAGAGAGGGCTGGGAAATGTCAGTAAAGATACTTGCAAAAAATGATGAGAGCCTGAAATCAGTACTGCATGATACTGCTTTGTTCAAGAATTTGAGCGAGGAAGAAATACAGAGCTGTCTCGCGTGCAGTAAGGCTGAAAGCATCTATTATGAGAAAGGCGAGATGGTGTTCTCAGAAGAAGATCATCCTGCTTGTCTGCCGATGCTTATCAGCGGTTCCGTTACCCTTGGAATGGATTATTCCGACGGGAAAAGAAATATCATCGCTATCTTTGAGAACAAGGGTGACATTTTCGGTCAAGAGCTTATCCTAATTGGAGAAAGTAAATACGGAATGTATGCGCAGGCGCAGACAAAGTCACTTATACTAATGATACCGAAAGATTTCCTTGTAGGGACCTGTGAGCGGAACTGCGGTTTTCATTCTACCTTGATTTCGAACATGCTGCTGATGATGGC
>SVDB01000112.1 GCA_015058065.1 Clostridiales bacterium | reverse complement strand
ACACGTCCGAAAGTGGGGATCATACCGACAGGCAGCGAAATAGTTGAGCCTTATGAAGATCCGGAGGAAGGCGATATCATAGAGTCGAACTCCAGGATGCTGGAGGCGATGGTGCTCGAGCAGGGAGGCATCCCGTGCAGATATGACATCGTACCCGATGACTATGAAATGATCAGGGAGAGTGTACTGAATGCTCTTGGAGAGAACGACATGGTGATCGTCAACGCCGGGTCGAGCGCCGGTACTGAGGACTATACGGTCCACATACTAAGAGACATCGGCGAAGTCTTTGTTCATGGCGTCGCGATGAAACCGGGAAAACCGGTCATATTGGGAAAAGCGTCCGGAAAGCCGGTGATAGGCATACCGGGATATCCGGTGTCAGCGTACCTCGCGGCTGAGAATTTTGTATATCCTGTGCTGAGATGTTTCACGGGAATGAGAGAGCCCGGGGGCAGGAAGATCAAGGCAGTCCTGTCCAGGAGGCTGGTCTCATCGCTCAAGCACAGAGAGTATGTAAGAGTAAGAGTCGGAAATGTAGGCGGCAAATATGTCTGCGCTCCGCTGGCAAGAGGAGCCGGAGCCGCGATGAGCATGGTAAAGGCGGACGGCTTCTGCGTGATACCTCAGGAGAGCGAGGGCTTTGAGGCCGGGGAGACTGTAGATGTAGATCTCTTCCGTACTGCGGAGGATATCGACAGGACAATAGTCTGCACCGGAAGCCACGATCTGCTGCTTGATGTCATGTCCGACATGATGTCAGGCGAAAGCGAGGGAATAAGACTCGCGAGTACGCATATCGGAAGCCTCGGAGGGCTTATGGCGCTTCAAAGAGGCGAAGCTCATATCACTCCTACGCACCTTCTTGACGAGGAAACAGGCATATACAATGAGTCGTACATCAGGACCCTATTCCCTAACGAAGAAATGTTATTGGTAAAGGGAGTGGGCAGGATCCAGGGGCTGATGGTCGCTCCCGGAAACCCGCTCAATATCAAGGGCGTAGAAGACCTGACGAGGGTCAGATACGTAAACAGACAGCGCGGAGCGGGCACGCGCGTGCTGCTCGACTACAGGCTGAAGCAGGCCGGCATTGATCCTTCGCAGGTCGACGGTTATGATGCCGAAGCAGCCACTCACATGGCTGCAGCCGCTCAGGTCGCGGGCGGAGAGGCGGACTGCGGAATGGGCGTTTATTCTGCAGCCCACGCTATGGGCCTCGATTTCATCCCTGTCGGGCAGGAAGAATATGATTTTGCGATGAGGCCGGAGACTTTGGAAATGCCTGAGATAAAGAGTTTCCTGAGGCTTTTGGCAAGCGATGAGTTCAGGACGAAACTGGAGGAACTTGGAGGTTATTCATTTGAAGGATCCGGAAGGATAATTAAGATAGGAGGCTGACGATCATGAAAGTTGCTATTTACGGTGCCGGCTCTCTCGGCACGATACTCGGTGCTTATCTCACGAAAAACGGGTTCCCGGTTGAACTCGTCAACCGCAATGTAAAACATGTTGAAGCCCTTCAGAAAAACGGAGCGCATATCTCCGGAACAGTCGATTTCACGACGCCGGTAAATGCGATCCTTCCTGATCAGATGCAGGGCCCTTACGACATCATATTCCTCATGACAAAGCAGCTGCATAATCCTGAGGTCGTCACGATGCTCAAGCCGAAACTGGCCGATGACGGTGTCATAGTCACGCTGCAGAACGGCATCCCTGAACCGGGAATCGCCGAGATAGTCGGTGTGGAAAGGACCATCGGATGCACTGTCGAATGGGGCGCAACGATGACAGAACCCGGTAAATGCGAACTCACGAGTGATCCTGACAGTCTGTCGTTCCACATGGGCGGCATGAAGGGGATATCCGGAGAGACCCTTGACAAGGTCAGCAAGGTTCTCGAATATATGTGTCCGGTGGATATCGAGGACAACCTGATCGGCGCCCGCTGGTCGAAGCTCCTGATCAACGCTACATACTCAGGCCTTGGAACTGTCATAGGTGGAACCTTCGGTGATGTGGCCGGGTGGAAACCTGCGACAAAGGTCGCCGTGAAGTGCATGAAGGAATGCATAGATGTCGCTCATGCCGGAGGCGTGGAGTTCGCACCGGTGCAGGGCAAGGACATCACCAAGCTCTTCTACTATAAGAACAAGGCAAAGCAGAAATTCGCAGAGATGCTGGTCCCGATCGCGATGAAAAAGCACTTCGGTATATATCCTTCGATGCTGCAGGACATCGAGAAGGGCAAGCCTTGCGAGGTGGACGCCATCAACGGAGTCGTCTGCGAGTGGGGCAAAAAGTACGGTGTGCCAACGCCTGTGAATGACAGGATCGTTGAGGTAATAAAAAAAGAGCAGAATGAAGGTCTGAGACCAATGCGTTCCAACATACAATTCTTTGAGGAGTTCTATAAATAACTGATGAAGGACGTTCAGTCTGATATCGAAAACAAAATAGCCAATATCGGTGATAATAGTCAGGAGATAATCCGCAAGCTGATGTTCAGGCTGCTGCCTGTACAGATCCTCTATGTGGGCGTTGGCTCAGTGAACGGTCTGGTCTCCAGCTACTTCGCGACAAATTTTGTCGGTATCGACGCCATGACCGCTGTAGGTCTGTACAACCCGTTCACACTGCTTATCGGGGCGATCTGCGCGGTCCTCTCAGGCGGCTGCGCCATAATATGCGGCAAATATCTTGGAATGAACCGTTTCGATAGGATCCAGGACATTTTTTCGATGGATCTTCTGATCACAACTGCCATCGGTCTGGTACTGACTGCAATAATCGCGGTGATGGGGGCATTCGATCTTACCGGCATGTTCACGCACGATCCTGAAGCGAGGCAGGTGCTCGACATATACATGATAGGACAGGCGATAGGTATCATTCCGTACATGCTGGGGACACAGCTCGCGCCGTTTCTTTCCATCGAAAGCATGGGGAAGAGGACGATGCGCGCGAGCATCATCTATATCGCATCGAACATCATATTCAATTTCATCTTCGTTCAGAAAATGGACATGGGAGCCTTCGGACTGGCTCTGGCATCATCTCTCGGAATGGCGGTGTTCTTTGTTTCGGAACTGCAGTACTTCATGACGAAGAAATCGCACATCAAGGTGTTCGGCGGAAAAGCCAGTCTGAAGGAGATAGGCGGGATCATCCTCGTAGGATTCCCGGGAGCCGCTGTTCTGGTATATCTGACGTTCAGGGGACTCATACTCAACAAGCTTCTCGATTCATATGTCGGCACTGCGGGCATCTCAGCCTTCGCGACCGCGAACAACCTGCTCAACATTTTCTGGGCGATACAGGGAGGCATGCTTGCCGTTTCACGGCTGCTGATAAGCGTCAGCGTGGGCGAAGAGGACAGGAAGACGCTCACCGACATCATGAGGGTCATGATGAAGTATTTCATGCCTCTGATGATCGTGGTGGATATGGCTGTGTTCGCGCTGGCTGTTCCTATGACATATATTTTCTACAAGGATCCGTCGCAGGATGTATTCACCATGACGGTATGGGGGATACGGATAATATGCCTGGCTATGCCGCTTGAAGTATTTGTTTCGCACTTTTCGTGCTATGAGCAGATCTGCGGCAGGCAGATCTATGTCAACGCTCTTGGGCTGCTTGACGGAGTTGTCTGCGTATCCGGCAGCGCCGCGTTGCTGATAGGAATGATGGGATATAACGGCGTGTGCTTCGCAAGCGTTCTGAACGGCATCATATGCATGCTCTTTGTGATACTGTTTGCCTGGATCTTTACGAAAAGAATGCCGCGCAGCATCGAGGATCTGATGATGATACCGGGTGACTTCGGTGTATCCGATGACGAGCGTATCGACATCACTGTCAGGACCACAGAGGAAGCCGTGGAAGTGGCTGAGAAGATACAGGCATTCTGCCTCGGCAGAGAGATCGATCAGAAGCGCTCTTATTACGCTGCCCTGGCTGCTGAAGAAATGGTAGTCAATATAGTTGAACACGGATTCCACAAAGATGACAAGCCGCATTCCGTCGATGTCCGCCTGGTGCATAAGGATGATAAGGTGATACTGCGTATCAAGGATGACTGCGTGCCGTTCGATCCGAAAGAGAGGAGCGAGATGTTCAATCCCGACGACCCTGCAAGAAACATGGGCATCAGGATGATATATAAGATCATGAAAGACATTGAATACCGCAATACATTCGGATTGAACGTGCTTACGTTCAGGATATGAGAATGTATCAGAAGTGCCGGAGAAAAGAAGACCGCGGCCCGTAAGGACCGCGGATTTTTATTGTAGCTTCAGCGTGAATATACCACCGGCTATGCCGGTGTGAATAAAAAGCTTTAGCTTCAAGAAGAAAAC
>SVDB01000111.1 GCA_015058065.1 Clostridiales bacterium | reverse complement strand
GCTTCCTGCAGCAGGTCCTCAAAGTAGATCAGATGCTTTAAGTCACGCATTATGTGTCACCTTACCTCTCCCTCTCTGATAAAAAACTCTCATAGGAAGCCGCCGCTCTCACGATTTGAGCCCGCGTAAAGCCGAGGAACTCACATGGAGCAAACAGTTTTCCTACAATAATATTGATGGTTTTATTTTAAGGCTTTTGTTACAACAGTGTCAATGTCGCGAGAGGCGGGAAACTGTTCAAAGCGATTTAGTTTTTGTATTTTTTTGATACAATATATTGCCTGTATTTATATCCCCTATATAGGGTTGCAAATACTGTAAAAAACCACAATATTTGATACAATATGCAGGTAAAGATAATCACGCAGAAATGCAAACGGAGGCATAAAAATGTGCGCTGAAAACATCAAAAAAAACGCGCCCGCTGACCACGAACACGAGGTCCACGAGCATGATCATGAACACACCCATGAGCACGAACACTGCGGGCACTGCCACACGCATACACACGCGGACGGCACCACGCATTCTCACGGTCATACGCACTCACACGCGACCGCTTCTTCACCTGAAGAAGCTCTGGCTCTGCTTAAGTACATGCTTGACCACAACCGTCATCACGCTGAGGAACTGCATGATCTGGCTCATTCATTTGACGCCGTCACCGCTGACCTTATACACGACGCGGTAGACAAGCTCGGCGAAAGCAATGATCTGATCGAGCAGGCCCTTTCTCTCATCGAGAACGCTAAAGCCTGACGGTCAGCACATTGAGGCCCATCAGATTCTGATAGGTGACCTCTTTCGCGATCTTCATCACCATGCGCTTCAGCCATAATAAAACTGGCCGCCGTAAGCAAAGCTCCGGCGGCCAGTGCCGCGCTGAAATTCATAGTAAATATCCTGTTTGTTTTGTCGAGATCGCCGCTTCCCATCGACCTGCAGCACAGGACGGCCGCTCCTGTATCTCATTGTCTTTCATTCTTTGTCAGTTTTACTGTATCCCGTTGATGAGCGCTTCGAGGTCATCCGAGGAAAGGCCGTAGTCTGTATCTCCGCCCATTCCATAGGCTGTGATCGAGTAATCATAAGTGCCGTCGCTCCAGATGGTCTTTGTAGCTTCACCTTCGCGGTTTCCGAAGCACTTGACCTCCATGCCGCCGATGTACTCGGTCCATTCGTTAGCGTACTCGTTGTAATCTCCGGAAATATCACCCTCCGATGCTTCGAGTTCAGGGCTGCCCTTGCGTATGGTCATATCGACAGCAGGGAACATCACATAGGCTTCTGCCATGCCGTCCATGTATCTGTATTCAGTTACGCTTACCTTTCCGAGGCTGATCTCGACATCTTCAGGAACGGTAAATCCGTCAATGCCCGCGCCTTCAGCAGCAGCCTCCGCGCTGTCCGCGACTGACCACGGATTGGTCATGCCTGTCTCAGGGCCCATGCCCGAGTATTCAAACACCATACCGTCAGCTACATTTTCCTGATCGTCCTGCCATGTGAGTGTCAGCGGATCTCCCTCGCTGAAAGTCATGAAACCATGTCCGTTCACATAGACTTCTGTCTCGGACTCGACGCTGCCGTCTTCCTTATAGACATAATCTGTCCTGACGCAGTCATGATATTCGAACTGCAGAGTCTCAGCGTCAAAAGTACCGCTCATGACCCAGGTGCTGTTTTCCGACGCGCTGCCTCCCCATGTAACGACCGCGTTCGCTCCTTCTTCACCGTCCGCGTCAAAGAAAATATTTGCCCTGTCGCATACATAATTACCGACGAAATTCATTACCGGATTCTGGCCGTCATCCGACCCTTCGCCGCTGTTTCCGCACGCCGTCAGCCCTAACGCGAGGGGCATCAGGAGAGCCATCATTACGGCAAGCATTTTTCTGGTCTTTTTCATGTGTTTATAGTCCCTTTCTGTTGCATTAAATATATGCAGATATTGGTTTTATTATGGTTCCGGATATTACCGCGCGGACGTCACCCGATCAGGTGTATATTCTCGAGGAAAGGAAGAGACTGTGTGCTTCCTTTGTACGCGCTGATCGCTCCCATGACATCATAGGCGAATACGGCGACGGAGATTATGCCCGAGGCGATCGATCCTACGAGCGGGATCACCGCGAGAACGCCGCCGACGACTCCTATGAGGTTGATCACCAGCGCCTGATTCATATGATGCGCCGAAAATCCGTCCCCTCTGTCCCCCATGACGACAGCTATGATGAATCCTATCCACGTGATGTATCCTACCGCCGCTATCAGATTTCTTTTGTTAGTCATTTCAATCACTCCTTTTTCACATGCTGGAATTATAGCCTAACAATGTGAGGATTTCGCGTTCATTGATGAATTTTAAAAAAGGAAATGCCCCGGATGTCCGGAGCATTTCAGTATTCATTCGTTGGTTCTTTTTCCGTGTCAGATGATAGGGATCTTGATCTTCAGATCTGAGGTCGGATAAGCCGAGCACGCGTGGAACCAGCCAAGTTCCTTATCCATCGCTCTTCTGCCGTCATTGAGAGGCGAAACGAAGATGTCGCCCTCAAGGAGCTGAGTCCTGCAGAATCCGCATTCTCCGCCTCTGCAGTGAGTGTCGATAGGGATGGCCGATCTTTCGAGAGCGACCGCTACAGGCTCGTCTGCCGCCGCGTCGATGACATCCTCGTGGATGCCGCGAACTACAGTCATCTTGTAGGTCTTGCCGACCTGTTCCATAGGGAATCCCGGGATCAGCTTGACCGCAGGCTGAGCCGTCGCGTCATGTCTGAACCTCTTCAGAGGAACGCCCATCTCTTTCATGACCTTGTCGATCAGGAAGAACATTACCGGAGGTCCGCAGAAGAAGTACGAGCAGCCTTCAGGCGAGTACTTTCTGATGATCTCCTCTGTGACGAAGCCCTTTTCGCCGTCCCAGTCCTCATCGTCGGACATGACATGCACTACGTGGATCTTGTCCGGAGCCGCCTTGCGGGCTTCCTCGAGTTCGTCGCCGCAGACTATGTCAGTGTGCTTGACCGAACCATAGATGATGGTGAGATCGATATCGAGCTTGCCGTGGGCGATCTCCTTCGCCATTGAAGCGAACGGGGTGATGCCCGATCCGCCGGCGATACCGACTACGTGATCGGCGTCGCGAAGCGGTTCATAGTGGAACTGTCCGAACGGAAGCGCAGCCGTGATCTCAGTGCCTACCTTTACGTTCTCCTGGAACCAGTCCGGTACCAGATAATGAACGTTGTGTCTGATCGTGACCTCGAAGAACGGATCTTCGAGCCTTGCCTGATATGGCGCAGATGAGATCGAGTATGCCCTTGTGAGCACGCTGTCGCCAACAGTCAGATAGAAGTTGACATACTGACCGCTCTGGAACACAGGCACATGGCCGTTCACAGGCGAGAACCTGTAAGTCGTCGAAGTAGGGGAAGCCTCACGGATCTCAGTTACCGTGAACTGCTGCTTTCCCGGATGGAGCAAATCTGCCAGCTCGCGGATAGGATCCTTAGGATCCGGGACCGGAGAGCCTTTCGCAATGAGCTCCTGACGCATTTTGGTGACGCGGGAGGCGCCGCCGACATCTTTCAGAAATCCTTTTACTTTCATGTGGCTGCCTCCTTTCTATGCCTTTTTCTTCGCTGCTACAGCGTCGATGACTGCCTTGGCGGCGGCGCGGCCGTTCGTGACGGCCGGTCCCATGCCGTTTCCGCTGATGGCATGGGCTCCCGCGAACTCGAGCCCGTCAATGAAATGATCGGCCTCTTTCATCTGGAGTCTGGCCACCGCGTGGTCGTCGATGCTGTGTGAATAACCGTAAATGCTGCCCTTCCAGGCGCCTACGTAGTGGGCGATCGTGACAGGCGTCGAGACTTCGATCTCAACGATGTGGTCGCGGATGTTGATACCGCTGACTCTCTCGTATTCGGTGATCATGTCGAGCGCCATCTTGCGCTTGAAGTCGTAGTAGTCCTCTTCCTTGAGGTCGAGGAATCCCTGCACCAGCGGCAGGTTGGTGATCGAGAACTGGCACATTCCCTCAGGCGTAGCGCCAGGATTTGCCAGATCGAGGCATATCGATGTCAGGTACTTGTATGGTCCCAGAGTCTTGCCCTGTTCCCAGATCTTGTCCGTATCCATCGTCTCGCCGGCCGAGAAGATGTTGTAGTCCTTGATGCCGAGGTTCTCAGGCGTATCGTCGAGGACCATCATGACCGATGCGGTCGTGACGGAAAGCCTGCGGCCGTTTACCATCTTGATGGCTCCCTCAGGAACCTCGGACAGAGGTTCGATCATCTGTGTGTAAACCTTGTTAGGGTACGCGGCAGAGATAACGTAATCGCAGTTGATCGTATCACCGCGCTTTGTGCGCACGCCCGTGAC
>SVDB01000110.1 GCA_015058065.1 Clostridiales bacterium | reverse complement strand
TTTCTGAGGTCAAGGTATCTGTATTTGAGTCTCAGATCGTCACTGACGTTGTCATCGTCCCTTATGTAGATCGGAGGAGTCTCTGATGTCGAGTAAACTACAAGATCATCAGCGAACACTTCGATGTCTCCGGTAGGGAGATTAGGGTTTTTCGAACTTCTTTCCCTTACTACGCCCTTTACTCCGACGCAGTATTCACTTCTGAGACTCTTTGCTTTCTCGATCACTTCAGCAGGAACATCCTCGTTGAATGTGATCTGAGTGATGCCGGTCTTGTCTCTGAGATCGACAAACACAAGTCCGCCGAGGCTTCTCGCTTTCGCTACCCAGCCGTTCAGCACAACGTTTTTACCTTCATCGGCGAGCCTGAGCTCGCCGCACATATGAGTTCTTTTATAAAGCATCTGCAAGATCTTCCCTTCTTACTTTTGTCTGTTCTGATGTAGACATGTTTTTGAGTGTTATTTCGCCGCTGGAGACTTCGTCGTCACCTATGACGGCTGTGAATTCTGCGCCCAGTTTGTTCGCGTATTTCATCTGACCCTTGAGGTTACGTTCTCTGGTGTCCATGTCAGCCCTTATGCCCTGATTCCTGAGTTCGTGAAGCAGTTTCACAGCATACTCACGGGCGTTATCGCCTATCCAGGCGAGGAACAGCTGCGGTACCGGCTCCGCGCCAAAATCATGGCCGCAGGCTTCCATCAGCAGAAGCAGTCTTTCCTTTCCGAGGCCGAATCCGACTCCCGGCATATCCGGACCGCCGATCTCCTCGATAAGGTGATCGTATCTGCCGCCGCCGCATACAGTGCCCTGGGCACCGATTTTGGTGGTGATGAATTCAAAGGCAGTCTTTGTGTAATAATCCAGGCCTCTGACTATCGAAGGATCGACTGTGTAACTGATTCCCATCGCGTCAAGGTGAGCCTTGAGAGCCTCAAAGTCCTGCCTGCATTCATCACAAAGATAGTCGAGCATTTTCGGAGCGTCCTTGACGGCTTCCTGGTCTTCTGCAGACTTGCAGTCGAGTATTCTCATAGGGTTCTTTTCAAAGCGCGACTTGCATGTATCGCAGAGGCAGTCATATTTAGGTCTCAGAAAATCCTGAAGAGCCTTTCTGTATACCGGTCTGCATTTGCGGCAGCCCACGCTTGATATGTGGAGTTCCACATCGTCTATACCCATGCGTCCCAGAAAGTCATGTCCGAGAGCGATGATCTCAGCGTCGGCAAGCATCGAATGAGTTCCGAAGTTTTCTATCCCGAACTGGTGGAACTCCCTGAGCCTTCCGGCCTGAGGCTTTTCATATCTGTAGCACGGCGTGTCGTAGAATACCTTCGTCGGCTGTGTCTCGGCGTAAAGATTGCTTTCGATGAAGGCCCGCACGGCAGGAGAAGTCCCTTCAGGCTTCAGCGTGATGCTGCGGCCGCCCATGTCTTCGAAGGTATACATTTCTTTTTGGACGATGTCAGTCGTATCTCCAACTCCCCTGCTGAAAAGTTCAGTAGCTTCGAACAGAGGTGTGCGGAGTTCTCTGAAGCCGTATTCCGCGCATATCTTCGTCCATTCTTTTTCTATGTACTGCCATTTATACGCTTCTTTAGGCAGCATGTCTTTAGTGCCTTTTGGCGCCTGGATAGACATTGTTTCTTTCCTTTCCTGAGATCATCTGTAATACCCGTCCTTGCGGGCGAGCATCTCGTCGAATCTCTCAATGTATATTCGATGATCGTTCACGTTGGCGATGCGCTCGAGTCTGTCCTCATCAGGATAATAGACTTTTCCGACAGCGCCTGCCCCGAGTCCGATTATTGTCTGTTTGTCCTCCATGATACGGATGTTATATATGGAGTGTTTGCCCGGCATACACCAGCCGACGTTTTCAAGAGAGCCTGTCTGATGCTTTTGCCTGTATATATAGTACGGTCTGAATCCGGCTTCTGTCAGCATCTCCCTGGAGATGTCGAGCATGCCCGAAACGGTCTCGGCGTTTTTTCTGTAATATGCCGGATCTTCTTCTTTCAGCCTTGAACCCCTTTTGACTGACAGTGTATGGACCGTGATATTGTCCGCGCCGAGCGCGATCATTTCCGAAAGTGTTGAACGGAAGTCATCGATGTCTTCTCCGGGAAGGCCTGCTATGATATCCGCGTTGATGACATCAAAGCCGGTTTCCGCGGCCAGTCTGTATCCACGCCTTATGTCATCAGCCGTATGATCCCGACCTATCAGCCGCAGGGTCTCATCCTTCATGGACTGAGGATTTATGCTTATGCGGGAAATACCCATTTGTTTAAGGGTTTCCAGCTTTTCTTTCGTAACGGTGTCGGGGCGTCCTGCTTCAACAGTGAATTCTATGGAAGCGGGATCTATGCCGAATGAATCCCCGACTTTGCTTATCAGTACGCGCAGCTGATCAGCGCTGAGCGTAGTAGGCGTTCCTCCGCCTATGTATATGCTTTCAAGAACGATCCCGTTCTCAGAAGCGAGCCTTCCGGCGTAAGCAGTTTCATCAAGAAGTTTCTCTAGATATGCCGCACGGTCTTCTTCCGGGGCGACCATCGAAGCGAAACTGCAGTACGCGCACCGGGTCGGACAAAACGGTATACCTATGTAAAGTGATGCTTTTTCCCATGGTGTTCCGCTGACATGCGTAAGCTGGTAATCTGCGATGTCGGCGATCAGCGACGCTTTGGATCCGGTCATGAGGTACTTTTCCTGCATGACACGCTTCATCTCTTCTACAGAAGACCTTTCACACATCGCCAGCGCAGGCTTTAGAGGCCTCACTCCGGTCAGTGTGCCCCATGGAGGTCTGATGCCGGTAAGATCCGACAGCAGCAAGTAAAACTCGCGTTTTATCTCTTCCCTGTCATCTGAAGCTTTTTCGTTTACAAGATAGCTTTCAGGCTTTGGAAGAAATCTTATAGGGTTGCCGCTGTACGGTATCGTTTCAAAGCCGTCGTCAGGCAGGAACGCACGGGCGAGTTCCATGAAATGATAATCATCGTCTACGTTGTTGATATAAAACCTATACAAACGGATTAGCCCTCTTTTCGTAGCCTATTGTGGTCGGTTCGCCATGGCCCGGATAAACGATCAGATCATCATCGAGCGTATACAGCTTGTCATTGATGGAGTGCAGCAATGTGAACCAGTCTCCTGTCGGAAGGTCGGTCCTTCCTACGCTCAGTCTGAAGAGCGTATCTCCGGTAAAGATCTCATGATCTGTCGCGAAACATATCCCGCCCGCGGTATGTCCCGGTGTCTCGATGACTCTGAGTTCAGTCTCGCCGAGCGTTATCACATCTCCTTCGTTCAGAAGGATCGATGGCTCGGGACATTTATACATCCCTTCGGATATAATCCCCATGTCCTTTGCGGGAGCCGCGAATCTGACTGATGTATATTCTTCGAGATACTGACTTGCCGCCAGGAAATGGTCGTGATGGCCATGCGTAAGCAGGATATATTTCAGGAACGCGTTGTTCTGGATATCCATCCTGACCTCGAGATCATAATATCCGGGGTCGATTATGGCTTTGAAGCCGGTGGCATCGTCAGTTATCAGATATGTGTTTTCGCCGTACATCCCTCTCGGATAGCACTTTATATCCAGACTCATTTCAGCACCTCGCTAGGTCGATAATAAATTATTGTAAAGAATGCTTTATCTTGGCCTGTAAACCTTTATCACGCCTTCTATCTGTCTCAGACCGGTGAGAAGTCTCTGGATCTGATGCATGTCAGTTATCTCAACGGTGAGAAGAGTATTTGTAGTTCCAGGTTCTCCGGGCGTAAGGTTCAGTCCGACGACTTCAAGTTCGTAGTCATCGCAGACTTTTGAGATGTCCTTGAACAGTCCCTTACGCTCCTCTGACACGACCTGGATGTCGGCAAAGTACTTTCTGTTCACGCTAGGGCTGTCCCACTCTACGTCTATAAGACGTCCGCGGTCTTCTTCCCTGATGTTCCTTATATTCGCGCAGTCGGTCCTGTGGACCGTTATCCCCTTGCCTTTGGAAATGTATCCAATGATAGGATCTCCCGGAACAGGGTTGCAGCATGTCGCCCGTCTTATAAGAAGGTTGTCAGCACCTTTGACTATGATGCCCGAATCCGAGTTTTCAGAGCCTCGGCTGACAGGCTTCTTTTTGATCTCAGGGACCTCCTGCTCTTCGGCCTTCTGCTTCTGATTCTCAGCCTCGTAATACTCTATGAGTTTCTGCCCGAGTTTTGAAACCGTGCTTCCTCCACGAGATATCTGCAGGAAAAGCTCATTGACGTTCGAGCAGTTGAAATCCTTTACAGCTTTGAGGATATAGGCGTTTTTCGTAACAAGAGCCGGGTCGTACCCCTTCTTTTTTATGTAGTTGTTGATATTGGTCCTGCCCTTGCTTAC
>SVDB01000025.1 GCA_015058065.1 Clostridiales bacterium | reverse complement strand
CACCTCCTTACATAAATCCTAGCATAAGAAAAGTAGACATGCTTTTTTAACATGTCTACTTTCATCTTACTAGTTCACCTGCGGGTGATATGCTTTTCTTTTTGCTTGAGTTGATTATTTCTTGCCAAGTTCCTGAGCGCGCTCCGTAGACTTGATCACTGTTTCGATAAACGCGCCGCGGACTCCGTGTTCCTCAAGAGTCTTGATACCGATGATGGTATTGCCTCCAGGCGAGCATACCTGGTCTTTCAGGAAGCCCGGGTGCTGTCCGGTCTCGAGCACCATCTTGGCGGCTCCCATAACTGTCTGAGCGGCGAGGTTCTGCGCCGTCTTGCGAGGGAGTCCCTTGGCTACTCCGCCGTCAGCGAGAGCTTCGATAACGAGGTAGATGTAAGCCGGTCCCGCACCGGAGAGGCCGCACGCGGAATCGATGAGGTTCTCTGGCATCCATTCGACTATGCCGAGTGTTTCGAAAAGCTTCTGCGCGAATTCTTTTTCTTCCGCGGTGAGGTCAGTACCGGAATCCAGAGCGAACGCGCCCATGCCTACCAGGGCAGGGGTGTTAGGCATTAGTCTCAGAAGCCTGAACTCTCCGCCGGTCATCTCGCGTATCGCTGCGGTAGTGAGTCCTGCCATGATCGAGATCATGGCTTTGCCGTCTAGGGAATCACCCAGCTGAGCGAGAGCGCCGGCCGCGTACTGCGGCTTTACGCATGACAGAAGGATATCGACTGATTCGCCGAGCTCCTTGTTATCAGTAACGATATTGCATCCCAGTTCCTTGTATTTGTCTGTTATGGCTGTCGATACATCGGATACGTATACATCCTTAGCTTCGAAAACGCCCGCTTTGAGAGCTCCGGAGAGTATTGCGCCTCCCATGGCGCCTGCGCCGAGAAATCCTACTTTCATGTTGTTTGCCTCCGTTTTTCTGATGTTTGAGCAGTGCTTTGATAGTCATGTCCATTGTAGCACTACACAGCGGCAACGTATCAAGTTATTTTTAAAACTATTCTGATTGATATTTACAAACACATGTTTGAATGCTATTATTTGCACGTAAAACACACGATTATGGGCTGCCGGGACAGCAGCCGGGGATACAAGATTCAATAAGATGAAGAAAGATTTTCCGAAGATCGGTCCTACTGTCACGATGTTCGTGCCGTATGACTGCAATAACGCGTGCCCGTTCTGCGTAAACAAGAAGGAATACAGAGACACATCATCATTTGACCTCGAAAGATGCTACAGGTCGCTCGACCTCATGAACAGGATCTTTCCGCATAATGATATCGTGCTTACCGGAGGCGAACCTCTTGCCGAACTCGAGGCGCTCCAGGACATCCTCGACCACATCGAAGAGGGGCACCACATCTATATCAATACGACGCTTCCTGTCGGCGAGGGACAGACCATAGAGGATGTCGCCGCAGTGCTCAATAAATACAAGGATCGCATCAGCTGCATCAATGTTTCCCGGCATCTCAAGCATTATGTGAAGGAGTGCCCTGACGAAATCTTTGATCTGCTGCAGTTCCGCACAAGAATAAACTGTGTCGTATTCGAGGACGCCAAAGATCCCGAAACCAAAGAAAAACTGCTGAGATTCCTCGACAGGTTCAAAGGACGCGAGATCCAGCTTAGGGCGAATTATTCGTTCCTGACTCTCGAGAACGTCTTCGATACCGAAAATGACAATCTTTTCAAGCTGATCTCCGAGATCTGCGAATTCAAGTACCCGCTCGAAAAAGAACGCTTCAGGACAGGTTATGTGTTCGAGCGCGAGGACAGCAAGATCACATACCACAAAACGCTCCCGTTTGCCAAAGTAGACGGCGTAGTAGGAGATATAATCATCAGACAGACCGGCCGCATCTATGATGACTGGAATGAGTACGGCCACGAACTCAACGTGAACGATCTGGTGGATCATCAGTATAAATAACGGAGGAAGACCATGAAAAAGAGTGAACAGCGTCAGAATGACATACTCACATTCATGAAAAAGACGATAGCCGCCAAGGGCTATTCTCCAACGGTCAGAGAAATATGCGCCGCGCTCGGGATCAAGTCGACCTCGACCGTGCACAGCGATATCAAGGTGCTCGAAGACAAGGGCCTTGTAAAGAAAGATCCGGCTAAGCCAAGAACGGTGCTCCCTGTAGAGAATGAATTCAAACAGGCGAGCGCGGTATCTTATGATACGGTCTCGCTTCCGGTGGTCGGCCGCGTGGCAGCCGGCGAGCCTGTTCTCGCCGAGCAGAACATCGTCGATGAAATGCCTATTCCGGCAAGATTCGTCGGTCCCGGCAACAATTTCATCCTGACAGTACACGGAGACAGCATGGTCAACGTAGGTATCAACGACGGCGATTACCTGATAGTACAGGAATCGCATGACGCGTCGAACGGTGAGATCGTTGTTGCTCTGGTGAACGATGACTATGAGACCGGAGCTACTGTCAAGAGGTTCTACAGGGAAAGCGACCACATAAGGCTGCAGCCTGAAAACGACTACATGGATCCTATTATCGCGCGTGACGTCACGATAGTGGGCAAGGTAAAGGGAGTGTTCAGATACTTCAACTGATACGTACTAAACGTTCAGAATGATACAGTTTAAAAACAGCCCGGTTTTCCGGGCTGTTGCATTCCATCGCGCGACCAATTTTCGCGCGGTGTTATACGCGGGCATTTGAGGTCCTTCTCATCAGCCCGCTTTTTATTTCTGTCAATTGAAGCGGCTCATCGCGGAAAGGACGGCCTTTTTTTCATTCGCGATATGGTTCAAGAGCCGCTTCGATGATATGGAAGGGCAGCCCCACCACATTCTCGTAGTCGCCGTCGATATGATCGATGTAGCGGCCGAAATAGCCCTGGATCGCGTACGAGCCGGCCTTGTCGTACGGTTCTTCGCGCGAGATATAGTCCTCTATATCCGCGTCGGAATAGTTGACGCAGTGTACGGTGGTCACATCGTTCATCACGGTCTCTGAACCGCTGCTGACATCGATGAGACAGACGCCAGTCACAACGTAATGGAATGTGCCGCGTATCTTATCGAGCATGCGCCAGGCGTCAGCCTTGTCAACAGGCTTGCCCATGATCTCGCCCTTCCATACGATGGTGTCGGCACCGAGTATGACAAAACCGCTGTAAGCGGGATCGTCCTTTACGGAATCGTAGCAGGCGCGGGTTTTTGCCGCCGCGAGCATCTCAACTGCCTCAGTCATGCCGATACCTTCAGGAAGGGATTCATCGGTGTCCTGGGGCAAAATAACGGGTTCTACGCCATGCTTATTAAGTATCTCGAGTCTCCTCGGAGAGGAGGATGCCAGTATGATCTTCATAACAACTCCCAATATGTATTTTTGCGCGATCCACGCGGATGATCGATGCGACCGGTCATCCGGTATCCGCGCAGAAAAATTGTACCACATTTTTGTTGACAACGCGCGCCGGCGTGCATATAATAATCGAGGTCAAAGCAGAAGTTATCCGCTTCTCGCCTTACAGACTAGCGTTGGTAGGGCCACATAAGATACAGAAAGTCTTATTCGCGGATGCTTGTGCGTCCGCGGTTTTTTATTCAGCGGACCGGAAATAAACTGAAAGGCTCTATTCAGAAAGAGAGGGACAGAACCATTAGCGCCAGAGACAATAAAAAGAATCAGACGCAGATCAATGAGGAGATAAGGGCTGACGAGGTCCGTCTCATTGATGAAGAAGGAGTTATGCGCGGCATCGTCAGCATAGACGAAGCGCTTGCTCTCGCGGAACAGGCAGACCTCGACCTGGTCAACATCTCGCCTAACGCGGAACCGCCTGTATGCAAGATCCTTGACTACGGCAAGTACCGCTATGAGCAGCAGAAGAAAGAGAAGAACGCGAAGAAGAACCAGCATGTCACCGAGATCAAAGAGATCAGGCTGAGCGCGTCCATCGAAGACCACGACGTAGAGGTAAAGGCTAAGGCCGCGACCAAGTTCCTGCAGGACGGGGACAAGGTCAAGGTTTCTCTGAGATTCCGCGGCAGGGAACGCGACTACACGCAGCTCGGTTTTGACGCGATGAAGAAGTTCGCCGACATGGTGGCGGATTACGGAGTGATCGAAAAGGAACCGAAGATGGAAGGCCGCAGGATGAACATGTTCCTTGCACCAAAGAAAGACAAAAAATAAGACAACGATACAGGAGGATAACCCAAATGGCTAAGAACAAAATGAAGTCACACAGAGGCGCTATGAAGCGTCTGCACGTTACAGGCTCCGGCAAGGTCAAGAGAAACAAGGCTTACAAGAGCCACATTCTCACAAAGAAGACCGCTAAGAGAAAAAGAGGCCTTCGCAAGGCAACTACTCTTACAAGTGCAGATCTGAAGCGTATGCTGAGATCGATGGCTAAATAATTCGGGGAGGTGTAACAAATGGCAAGAGTAAAGAAGGGCGTAAACGCTCACAAGAGACATAAAAAGATTCTGAAGCAGGCTAAGGGATTCTACGGCAGAAGAAAGAACACTTTCAGAGCAGCCAACCCGGCAGTTATGAGAAGCCTGAGATCGGCATATGTAGGCCGCAAGAACAAGAAGAGAGAGTACAGAAGACTGTGGATCGCAAGGATCAACGCTGCTTCCAGAGCAAACGGACTCAGCTACAGCAAGCTGATGAACGGACTCAAGAAGGCCGGCATCGAGATCAACCGCAAGATGCTCTCCGAGATGGCTATCTTTGACGCGGCAGGATTCGCGGATCTCTGCGAGACAGCTAAGAAGTTCAACTAATGGATTACTTCATTAGCCATATTGGCGTCATCTTTCTGGCGGCGGCTTTCGTGGCTGCCTGCGCCGTGGCCTGGTGGTTCCTCACTGAGAGGAACGCCATGCTTATAAGGCAGAGAGCCGAGGCGAGACGCATGGCGCGGTCAGCGCAGACTGACCCCGGCGATAAAGCCGGTAACAGCGGCAAAACCGGCAAGACCACCGGTGATAAAACGTCTTTAGATGGCAAAGCCAGCGGCGCCGGCAAAGATGAAGACTGATGATCAGGATCATCGAATCAGGATCATAAAATTTGGTCATCAGATAGAGATCATGATAAAAAGGTCATCAGATCGAGTCATAAAAAACGGTTATCGAGCTGAAATCATTTATTAAAGGGCATAAAGCCATGATAATGAAAAATAGGTCGTGATACCAATTAATAAAAGAAAACTCCGGCTAAACAGCCGGAGTTTTCCTTTTGCGAAAATATCTAACTAAGAAAGAACAATCAAAAGAAAAAGATTACCGTCGAATCATCTTCGACATTATTATTGTAGCACTTATATGTGAAGGATTTATTTAGTGAATGTGAAGCAAATTTCACAAATAATGAAAGGGGATTCGCAGAGAAATCGTAGGGAAATGCATATGGGAAATACCGGTGCCCATGTTCCGTCACAATGTGCTTTTTTCGCTATAAATGACGGAACAATTACAGCCATACAGCAGAAAAGTTCCGTCATTTTGGCGTGTTTTCACTGTTTATGACGGAACGTGCCTTGCCTTTTTTCCGAAGAATAAAGCTGAACAATATCCCCCCTTAGCTGCAGGATAGCGAAGCTGCTTTACAATGCAGATGTATTAAGGAATAACGATCCTTGAAACGCTTAAATTGATGGAGGGAAAAACACAATGAAAAACAGAATGCTGAGTTTGCTTATTATCATGGCGTTGGCTTTCTCATTGACAGCATGCTCTGGAAATGATGATGATTACTATGAAGGGCCAAGTGATGATTACAGTGATGGTTATGAGGAATATGACGATGAAGAGTACAGCGACAGCGCGGTGAACTACATTGAGCTTGCTGAGATCCCGTATAATGCTCTTGGAGCAACATATAAGTCAATGTACGACTATTATCATCAGGAAGATTATTCTTCGGTAAGGACTGTGGATCTGATAAATTCCGATTGCTACGGAACGATTTTCGGCAATATGCAGAACGTATATGTAATCTACACTTATACCGGCAATGAGCCATTCTTCGATAACGATTATGCATTCGCGGCAGACGGATGGTTCAGCAGAGTGTTCGACTATGAAAGCGAACCAGGTGGATTTACGGCACAGGAAATGGCAGACTACCTCGGCGCAACCTATACTTATACTGTGGATTTCGAAGATGAGATAGATGTACCATCAAATCTGTCATCCGACAGCCTGTTTGCATTCGATACCGTTTTGCAGACCGCGTACGGACCGGTAAATGTTACGATCGAGATAGAGGCAAACAGCGGAGACACCTATATGAGCCAGGACACATGGGTAATGGTAAAGCTGAACTGATCCTGGAATAATTCTGAATTCCTAAAACCGGTATCCATACAGAAGAGGCTGCCTTGTAAAGGGCGGCTTTTTCTATTGTCGAGAATTAAGATCACCGGCTGTTTTCTATTCCTGACAGATGATTATTTTGCACGAAATCCCGCATTTTCAGCACGGCAAAGTCTGTACAGATTTGAGTGGCGCTTTTTCGTATAGTTGGACTTGCGGGAGGCATGAATGAGACTCGGGATATTGATAAGAGACAAGGATTACAGAGACGCTTTGGTTCAAAAACTAGCGTCATACGATAACAATATATTCGTCACAATCATTGAAAACTCAACAAAAGATACTTTGGGATGCGTCATTCTTACTGATGCGGATCCTTCGGATATAGATGAGAGGGTTTTAAAAGCTATCAGTAACAGGACAGTATTTCTTACGGAGCGTAATGATGACTCACTCAGCTCATATCACAGGATCTTTAAGTATTCGGGAGTGTCGAGTCTGATTTCAGAGCTGTCTCTTGTCTATAACGAATGGCATGGCACTGGCCGGGGGCGCAATTATACTTCAAGAAATATTGCGGTCATCTGTGAAACAGACGCTTATGCAGCTGAAAAGTGCATGTCTCTCGCGCGGCAGATCATATACAGAAACGGAGGAAAAGTACTGATACTACCACTGTCTTTCATAAATGATTACGGTACGGCGGATTCCTCAAATAACAGATTGTCCAGATTGTTGTATTCGATCCAAACCGGGAGAAAACGTGCTGCGGAAAGCTTTACATATACCGACAGTTACGGAGTGTCATATCTTATGCTCCCTTCCGGGCAAAACCCTCTGGCGTCGCTGGGCGCAGAAGATCTGAGTTTGCTGACCTCAGGACTTGCTGAGAGTTTCGATACTTTGATTTTTGACATCGGGACATGCTTCAGAAAAGAGAACCTGTCAATTATTGAAGAATCGGACAGCATCTTTTTCTTCGGGACAGGAAGACGGATAAACGGACCGGAAGAAATAGCAGGCAGCATACCTCCCGCAAAACTCATGAAGATCAAACTTTCAGGTGAAGCAGATGAAGCTATGGCACTGGATGACTGTGTAAAGCAGCTCTATTTTACGGGTGATCATAACGATGAGCAGAGTGGATACGATTAAAAGGTACGGACCTGAAATAGAAGAAATGATCAGGAAAGCTCGAAAATGGCTGAGCGAGGCTGGTGATGAAATAAACGGGGAAGATATCCTGTGCAAATGTGAGGACCTGTTCTTTGAGTCAGACATTTCATGCATTTCAGATCCGCAGGAGACGATCGTGATCATAGACAGTATGGATCGCAGACTGAAAAGCAGATATGGGATCCTCAAAGAACTTCTTGAGGACACAGGCATAAACGAGATCATGGTCAACGGACCGGAGAAGATATTTGTCGAAAAGAACCGTGCACTTCTGAGAGTTGATGACGCCTTTACATCTGCAGGGGAACTCGAGGAGATGATAAGGATGTTTGCGTCTGATGTCCACAGGGAGATCAACGAAGCAAATCCGATAGTAGACGCGAGACTGCCTTCGGGATACAGGGTCAATGGGGTGCTGAAAACAGTAGCTCTGAATGGACCGATACTGACTATCCGCAAATTCAGAGAGAAGGAAATAGAAATGGCTGAACTGGTCGCATATTCCAGCCTGACGGAAGAATGCGCTGATGTTCTGGCCGCTCTGGTAAGGAGTGGCTACAACATTTTTATCAGCGGAGGCACTTCGTCAGGCAAGACAACGTTTCTGAACGCGCTTACAGCGTTTATCGACCCGAATGAAAGAGTGATAACCATAGAAGATTCTGCTGAACTCGTTATCAGTCATATCGAGAACAAGGTGCAGCTTGAGTGCAGGGCGGCAAATTCCATAGGTAAAGGTGAAGTAAGCATGACACAGCTCATAAGGACCAGCCTTAGGATGCGTCCGGACAGGATAATCGTTGGCGAGGTCAGGGGCAAGGAAGTAGTCGATATGCTTCAGGCCATGAATACCGGGCATGACGGCAGTATGTCGACAGGTCACGGCAATTCCATTCGGGGAATGCTGAACCGCCTTGAAACGATGTACCTGTCTGGGTCACAGGTGTCGCTGACCTCGGTCAGGAATCAGATAGCGAATGCCATAGATATATTCGTACATCTGAAGCGTGATGCGAAAGGCGCCAGGCGTGTAGTTGAGATAGCAGAGATGACAGGCTTTGATGGTAACGAATACAGGCTGAACTATCTGTACCGGTCCGACGAAAAGGGAATACTGAAAGCTACCGGAAACAGTCTTCTTGACAGAGAAAGACTGATCAGGAGCGGTTATGGCTCTATGCTGACCGGATCAATGAAAAAGTCATTTCAGGAGAAACAGCATGACGGATCTTGATCGATATGAATTCAATAAAAAAGAAAAAATTGCCTTTTATCTGACAACAGTTGCCGCGGGGTTGGTGATTTCATACCTGCTGTACAGGAATCTGCTTTTCGCGGTGATCATCATACCATTCATAGGGAAGATAAAGGAAATGGTGAAGCAAAGGATGATCAAGGAAAGGCGAAGGAGGTATATGGCCGAATTCAAGGATTTCCTCTTCATGGCGTCGACAGCCATAGGCGCGGGAAGATCAATGAAGGACGCGATAGCTGAATCTATTCCGTCACTTAAGAACATATACGGGAAGAAGTCCGTGCTGTCTTCGGATCTTACCATAGCGTTTGAGAGGATGGATAAAGGCGGTGAAAACGATGTAAATGTGCTTCGGGATCTGTCTGAAGCCTCAGGACTTGAAGACGTCCATGATTTCGTAACCATTTATTCAATATGCAAGACGACCGGAGCCAGCCTGATAACAGCGCTCAACAAAGCGGCATCCGTGATAATGGAAAAGATAAGCATCGACCGTGAAATAGAAGAACTGATCAAAAGAAAGGAAAGTGAAGGGCTTGTCATTTTCGCGATGCCGGCGCTGATAATACTGTTTTTAAATCTTACCGCGCCTGACTATATAGCGCCGCTGTACGAGACCGTGGCAGGAAGGATCATAATGACTTCCGTCGCGGTATCGAACCTCGGGATATATGCACTGATACAGAGGATAACAAATGTCGAGATATAAGGAACTGATCCATAATAAAAAATTCATGTCTGAACTATATGCGGTAACGCTGGCGGCAGCGGTCCTGATCCTTGTCTCAGTGATAAAAGGACCTGAGGCGAGCGGCAAACTGTTAGTAGATGCCGGTGGAAATGTCACTGGGATAGAAAGAAGAAGTACAGAGGCTTCTGAAAGCTACGACGTAAGAGTAGAAGCCGGTAACGGAACAGAAACGGTCACGCGGGATGTGACGCTGGTCATGCAGAAAACTCCGGAGAAAGGGAACATCAGCGCACATACGGAAGAGGAAAACAGGGAAGCAGCAATCAACGCTGAGATAGACAGAATCATCAATGAGATAGAGTATTCCAAAGAAAAAGCGGTTGAGCTCCCGTCAGAGCTACCGGATGGTACAGTTCTCAGATGGTCAGAAGGAGAACACAAAGCGGTTCCCGCAACTGTGATCGTGGTAGTGATTTACGCGACACTGGTGCTTATTCTTGCCACGGACGCAGCGAAAGATAAAACCGCGATCGAGGAACGCAGGTCGATACTGAGAGGTCTGCCTAGATTCTGCAACCAGCTGTTTCTCATGATGAACGCGGGACTCATTTTAAGCGACGCGTTCGATACCATCACGGAGAGTTACAGCGGAAATAAAGATGGGCTGAGCATGTTTGAAAAAGACCTTGCTGAACTGAGAGAGGCGACATGCGGACACCGCATCAGTACAGCACATGTATTGAGAGAATTTGCTGTCAGACATGATGTAAAGGAAATGATCAGGATATCAGCGATACTCAGTGAAAACGAAAAAAGAGGCAGTGATGTCATTGAGAGCCTGGCCCGAGAAAGCAGATATCTTTGGGACGAAAGAAAGATAATCGCCAGAGAATGCGGCAAGGCCATCGACGCGAAAATGTCTTATCCACTTGGTCTTCTGCTGATATTACTGATCGTCATAACGATCGCGCCCGCGCTTTTGAATATGTAAATAAAAGGAAAGGAGAAGTAAAAGATGAAAAAGATGAAAAAGATTCGAACAAATTTATTGATGCTGTTTGGGAACAAGCAGGGGATGGAGATGGTACAGGTAGCGATACTTGTCGCCATAGCGGTAGCTGTAGGAATAATTTTCAAGACTTCCGTAGTGGACTTCGTGAATCGCATTTTCGGAAATCTTGACGCGGCAAATTTCTAAAATGCATCACATACACTTATTGAACAATAAAAAGGGCTCACAGATGATAGAGGCTGCGATCGCGCTGCCGGTCATCATACTCACAGCAATGCTCATGGTAAGGCTCTTCGTATTTTATCTGGAGATACTTACAGCAGGAATAGAAGAACACAGAAAGGCTATAGAAGCGCAGGACTCATATCAAGGGGGACTGATGCGTACATATGAGCATGAAACAAGTCTGGAAATGCTGAGAGGAGGAATCCTGCAAATGGATGTGAGTAAGAAGCTCCGGGTAAAAGCGTATCTGATCAATGAAGATGTTTGGGTAAGAGGTATTGAAGTATTTGACTGAACGGATAATGAATAGTTCCATCGTCTTGAAAATCAAAGAGCGTCGAGGGTCATCGGCGGTCCTGCTGGCAATGATCTTCACCGGATTCGCCATTTGCATAGCAGGGGCGATCGTGGTGTCAAGAAAGCTGGTGGTGAGCAGTGAATGCGAGGTAATGGGCAGACTCTGGACGAAAGCCATCCTCTCGGAGTATGACGTTCACCTGCTTGAAGATTATTCGATATTGGCTTACTTCGGGAATGATGACGAGGTCTCAGAAAAGCTGAACGCATATCTGGATTATTCATTACGCAACAAAATGGATTCCTCAGTAAAAGGCGTCAATGCGGATCTTACCGGTCTTGAACTGGGAGATCCTGTAAATTTCAAAAAAGCGTTGGAGCAGGGTTTCGGCAGCAGTGTTGCCTCTGAACTCATAAGCGGAAACAGCAGGACCAAAAGAGAAACAAATGATAATGACCAGAAAGCAGATAGCCGTGTGATCAACGACAGTGTAGTACTGGATACGCTGCCTTCTCATGGGATGGGCGGAACGGTATCCGGCGAAACTTTAACTGAAAAAGCCAAGTATTACGGAGATGAAGAGGGACTATGGGGCAGCCTGAAAGGCGCGGGCGCCGAGATCCTGATGATCGAGAGATGTTTTGACAATCACGTCACCGTTGCAGATAACAAAGAGCACCTGCTGGTCAATGAGTGGGAATACATCATCAAAGGCAGCAACGATGATGAAGAAAACTACAAAGCATGTAAAAAAAGGTTATTCATTGCGCGAAACGCGCTGAATCTTGTTGTCCTTTACAGTGATCCCGAAAAGGTTGAACTGATAATCTCGGTGGCCGAAACGATAACTCCTGGACCTTTGGGTCTCGCGACACAGGTACTGATAGCGGAAGCATGGGCAGCGCTGGAGACTGAAGAGGACCTGAAGGAACTGTACAGCGGAGGGCGTGTCCCGGTACTTAAGACTGCGGACCAGTGGAAGACAGGACTAGGAGCGGTCCTGGATTCATCAGAGGTGATGGACAATCTCGATGATGATTCAAGGGAACTTCTTGATGAGAACCGGGGAGAACTATCGGAACTGGCCGGGCAGCTGGATACAGTGGCTCAGTTCAAAGACGGTCTCAACTATGATGAATACCTGCTGATAATGATCATGTCGCTGAATGACAATCTGCGTCTTCTCAGAATGATGGATCTCATTCAGATCAACATGAAATACAGGTACTATAAAGACTTCAACATGATGGAATACTACACGGGAACCAGATTCACTATTTGTGTAAACGGAAAAGACCATGAATTCGAAGATCATTACAAATAAAAAGGGCAGCTACATCGTTGAAGCAGCAGTTACCTTACCGGTATTTCTGATAGCCGTCATAGTGATGAGTTCAGTGATCCTGATGTACTCGTGCATCGAAGATTGCAACTTCATTGCAGCCAATGAACTCAGAAGAGGGGCGGCAGAGGCGGCTTTCGCGGATACTTCCATGGCTGTTCCTTACAGGATCCGCAAAGAAATAGAAGAAAAGCATTCACAGGTCAGTTCTTTGGTACTAAGAGACGCCGGATTCAGGACAAAAAGGTGGGGCGTTGACGAATTGCTGATCGTCGATTATTCGCTGAGACTCAAAACCAACAATCCGCTGGGGATCAATGCCTCCGCGGATTACGATCTGTCACTGGTCACCAGGGCATATGTAGGCAGGACGCGAAATGGCCCTAACATGACAGCGGAGCAGTTTGCAGCTGACGGATCTGAACCCGTGTATGTTTTTCCGAAAAGAGGAGAAAAGTATCATTCTGAAGGATGTGAGTTTCTGAACGCGGCTTCGACATCAACTGCTTTGAATGAATCTATAAAAAAGAAATACAAATCGTGTCCGCTTTGTCACAGCAGTAAAGCAAAGAACGGGGATCTGATTTATTACTTTCCGGCTGCAGGAGAAGACTATCATCTGCCGGGTTGTCCTTCCCTGCAGCGGAACTACATAGAAATAGATAAAAGCGTCGCGATAGAACGCGGATACACACCTTGCGGCAAATGCGGAGGATAGAAGGGAGACAGAAATGGAAAGGATAAGGCAGGATATGACCGGATACAGGATGCCGGTTTACATAGAAGAAATACTTACACAGAACTACTGCGACAGTTTCATGAGAATGTCGATACTCAGAGAAAAGGGAAATTATTCATTCAGCTACAAGCCCGGAATTCTGAACAGACTGGATACAAGTGATCTGAGTTTGTATGAAAAACTGCTTTTGCTCAGGAATCTGATAAAGATGAGTGAGAGCACAGAAGATCATCTTATAGGAGCTGAGACATATCTGCTGGAGCCTGAACTGATCTATGCGAAAGACGGTAAAGTAAATACGGATAGCATAAGGATAATGTATTACCCGGACAAGAAAAAACTGGATTTCAGATACAAGATCGTTCTGTTTGCCGACAGGATATTGGATAAGGGGATACGCGAAGAACGGGAGATGGCTGAGCGCTTAAGAGAGACCGCGGAAGAAGGAGACCTGAACAGGATAAAACTATTCCTGGACAAGAGCATTATAAGGCTTGAAAACAGAATGACCGGGAGTCCTGCCCCAATGCAAAGAAGATCATAATCGGAGGAAAAAATGGATCATATAAAACGCGCGATGGTGATGCTGACGATTCTTGTTATGTTTTTTTCCTGCATGCAGCTCAGCCCGGAAGCGGCTGCGATATCAGAAGAGAGCGGTATCATATCTGAAAACCAGACTGACATGGATAACACAGGAGAAGAAACGGGACAGCAAGAAGACACGGAAGGAAACGGAGAACTTACCGTAAAAGATGAAAACGACGAGCAGAATGATGAAGCAGAACAAAATACTGAGGAAACCATTGAAGAGAAGGATGATGGCAATGAAGAGACAGGAGTCACAGGGCTCGAGCCGGGGACCAGTATTCCATACACCAGCAAAAAAGAAACGACAGGAGCCTCAAAAATTGAGATCGTGGCATTCAGTATCACGAAAGACGGAAAGACCTATGACGGCGCATGTTCCCAGATAGGGGTAAAGGCTCTCGGAAGAGGAACTGCAAAGGTAAGCAAAGTACCGAACACTTCAAGGCATGCGAAACTTGTTTATAAATATGCGATAGAAAAAGGATGGTGGAGAGGCCCGGAAGGTGAGCAAAGCGCAAAAGGCGAGCTTGGTGCGAACTTTTCGGTAAAAACCACCAAAAGAAAACTTGTAGAACACATGAATCAGATATGTGTTCAGGGCAGTTCCTGGAAGAAAGCGGCGGTTGATGGCGGAGGCATGACTTCGTCTTTTGCCAACACACTGTACAGGTATGTCACCAGCCTCGATGTGAACGATGTGGTTGTTCCGGATTCTTTTGAACTTTATTACTGTGATGCGGGATCCGGTCAGAACTTTTCGGTATGGAGATATACAAAAGGAGAGATCACATTCACATCCGCGAAAGACAGTAAAAGCGGAAGCAGCAATATCGTCGCCGCTGAAAAGGAAATAATAGTAGATACGGTCAGATACAGTGACCTTTCGACATCAGAGAACTATACAGTCGTTGCAGAAGTATATGACAAGACAGCAGGAAAAATGCTTGACTCTTCTGCAAAAGTGGATTTCACACCCGATTCGGCATCAGGTGATCTGGACATACAGATAAATGTCGATACATCCGGATTGGAAGGACATACTTTGGTGGTATACGAGACGCTGATGTCAGACGGAAATGAGATCAGTTCGCACAAAGATCCTGAAAACAGGGATCAGACACTTTACATACCGGAAATCAGTACAACTGCGGAGGGAGCTGAGACCGGAAGCCATATGGCCGGCGCATCTGAAGAGACGGTGATCCGTGATGTTATCGAATATAAGAACCTTATCCCGGGAGAAACATATCAGATGCGCGGAACTCTGATGGATAAAGGAACCGGGAAACAATTGGAACCTGGCGGAGAGCCTGTAACCGCATCGATTTCATTTGTTCCGGGATCAGCGAATGGCTCGGTCGAGTTGACATTCAGTTTTGACGGGAAAGGATCAGCAGGGAAAACAGCAGTCGTTTTTGAAGAGTGCGTGATAAATGAAACCGTGATCGCGTCCCACAGGGATATCAATGATGAGAAACAGACAGTACATTTTCCGTCCCTGTCAACAGAGGCCGGATTTCACGTCGATGGATTCGTTATAGACAATGTGCGTTATGAAAACCTTGTTCCCGGAATGACCTATAAGGTCAAAGGCTGCCTGATCGATAAAAGAAGCGGAAAAACCATATCCGGTTCAGAAGGAGAGGTCTCTTTCACCCCGGAAACCGCTGAAGGAATCGTTGAAGTGATGCTTGATCCCGGTGAGGCAAAAGGTGAACTTGTGGCATTTGAAACGCTTTACCTGATTGCTGAAGGCGGTATGCGGGATGTCAGTGTGGCGGAACATAAGGATATGGGATCCGAATCGCAGACAGTAACTATAGGAAGATCTGTGCCTGAGACAGGAGATCATTCGATCCTCCATGTCTGGATAGCATGTATGATAACAGCCGGCGCCGGCCTGACATTCAGCATTGTGAAAAGGCTGAGAAACACAACGAAATGATTTTTTAGACTGAACCTGCTTTGTTGCAAACAAATGACTGTACACTTTATAATCGAGTTAAGGATAGTTGTGAACCGAAAGTGAGGCCATAGTTATGATCAGACATATCGTAATGTTCAGGATAAAGGATGAATACAAAGATGAGATCCCTCAGCTGGTGAAGAATTTCTACGGGATGAAGGGAAGAATCGAGGGAATGCTTGAACTCGAGGCAGGCGCAGACATACTGCACAGCGAAAGGTCATATGACCTGGCGCTGGTCACATTGTTCGAGAACAGGGAAGCATTTGACGCTTATCAGACTCATCCGGTACACATGCCGGTCAAAAAGCGTATGCACGAGATCAGAAGCGGCTCGGTAGCCTGCGATTTTGAAGTCTAGGCATATCATATTACAATCTGAACTTGTTGTATTTCTGTGTATGAGATACAATAACTATGAATGAGCTAGAACTCAATTTCACTGAGTACCAGGAGGTTACTATTATGATTTATTCTGCAGAAGTGAAAGGCATGTGCCCTGTACATCAGGGAGTACACCATGGGTCTGCGCCGATTCCTGAAGAAGGAAAGTGGGTAAAGCCACAGCAGATATCCGATATTTCTGGATACACTCACGGCATCGGCTGGTGTGCGCCTCAGCAGGGAGCCTGCAAGCTTTCGCTCAACGTAAAAGACGGTATCATTCAGGAAGCTCTGGTCGAGACTATCGGCTGCTCCGGAATGACACACTCAGCAGCTATGGCAGCAGAGATCCTTCCGGGTCTTACATTGCTCGAAGCTCTCAATACGGACCTCGTATGTGACGCCATCAATACCGCGATGAGAGAGATCTTCCTTCAGATCGTTTACGGCCGTTCGCAGAGCGCTTTCTCAGAGGGCGGTCTCCAGATCGGAGCGGGTCTTGAGGATCTCGGCAAGGGAACAAGATCCATGGTCGGAACAACATACGGCACCCTTGATAAGGGTCCTAGATATCTCGACCTCACAGAAGGCTATATCACGCAGCTCGCGCTGGACGAAGATGATGAGATCATCGGTTACAAGTATCTGAACTTCGGCAAGATGATGGACTTCATCAAAGCAGGCGATGATCCGGTCAAGGCTGTCGAGAAAGCATCCGGACAGTACGGACGCGTAGCTGACGCTGCAAAACTGATCGATCCGCGCAAAGAATAGTACAGGGAGGAAAGAGACATGATTACATTTGAATCTTACGATAGAAGAGAAAAACAGATCCTTTCCAAGCTGGCTGAGTACGGTATCGGATCTATCGAAGAAGCAGAGCAGATCACAAAGGACGC
>SVDB01000109.1 GCA_015058065.1 Clostridiales bacterium | reverse complement strand
CTCCTTTTCTGATAAAAATCCGCTTCAAAAGAGAAGCAACGTTCAGTATTTTGCTACTTTCAGCAGCAAATATCAACACTTTTTTAAAAAATCCGGCGCGCTGCCTGTTAAGACAGCGCGACCTATACAGTATTCTTTTTGTATATCGATGTATTCATCTGCAACCACAGCAGTAAAAAGCCCTGACAGAGATTCTGCTTTGTTAGCTTGTTTGTCAATGAAAACAAGAGAACCGCTATTCCCACTCGATCGTGCTTACCGGTTTGTCCGAGAAGTCCCACATGACTCTGTTGACGCCAGGTACGGTCGCAATGATGCGGTCACGCATGGTCTTCAGCATCTCCCATGGTATCTCCACCGCCTCTGCCGTCACTGCGTCGACCGTGTTGATGGCTCTGATGATCACCGGCCAGCCCATATATCTCTTGCCGTCCTTGATGCCCGTCGACTTCACGTCAGGGATCACCGCGAAGTACTGCCAAGGCACGTTCTCCATCTTGCTGATCTCTTCTCTTACGATCGCGTCTGCCTCTCTGAGCGCCTCGAGTCTGTCCCTCGTGATGGCGCCTGTGCATCTGACACCGAGTCCCGGACCCGGGAACGGCTGTCTGTATACCATGCTGTCAGGAAGTCCAAGCGCGGACCCCACGACTCTGACCTCGTCCTTATACAGCAGCTTCACAGGCTCTACGAGTTCGAACTGAAGATCTTCAGGGAGTCCGCCTACGTTGTGATGGGCTTTGACCCCGTCGGATTCAAGGATGTCAGGATAGATCGTGCCCTGCCCGAGGAATTCGATGCCTTCAAGTTTAGCGGCCTCTTCAGCGAACACGTCGATAAATTCCTTGCCGATGATCTTGCGCTTTGTCTCAGGGTCATCGACTCCGGCGAGCTTATCAAGGAATCTGTCGACAGCATCCACATAGATCAGATTGGCTCCGAGCTCTTCCCTGAACACCTTTATGACCATTTCAGGCTCGCCTTTGCGCAGCAGACCGTGATTTACATGGACGCATGTCAGCTTGTCGCCTATCGCTCTGATCAGCAGCGCAGCTACTACACTCGAGTCAACACCGCCGGACAGAGCAAGAAGCACCTTCTTGTCTCCGACCTGCGCTCTGATCTCGGCGAGCTGCTCCTCGATGAACTTGTCAGCGAGTGCACGGGTCGTGATACGTTCCATTGTTTCCGGTCTCTTGTTTCCCATTTCTATTACCTCCGTGAAAACCAGAAGAGTGTTATTGGCTGGATGGTGCCGCTTAGCGGCCGCCGCCCGAAGTGCGTCCTGAAACTTCTTTCAGGATGACGTCGTGCGCGCCGCCCTCTACGATGCTGACGGCAGATACAAGCGTGAGTTTCGCGTTTTTATGGAAATCAGGTATGTTGAGCGCTCCGCAGTTGCACATCGTGGACTTGACCTTGCCCAGCGACATCTGCACGTTGTCATGAAGCGCGCCGGCATATGGCACATACGAATCGACGCCTTCCTCAAACTTGAGCTTCGCGTCACCGCCGAGGTCGTATCTCTGCCAGTTGCGGGCTCTCGCGGAGCCTTCGCCCCAGTACTCCTTGACATAACTGCCGTTGAGCATGAGCTTCGCCGATGGGGATTCATCAAATCTGGCAAAATACCTGCCCAGCATGATAAAGTCCGCGCCCATAGCCAGCGCAAGCGTCATGTGATAGTCGTATACGATACCGCCGTCGGAACAGATCGGCACATATACTCCGGTCTTCTTATAATATTCGTCTCTGGCCTGAGCGACCTCTATGACAGCCGAAGCCTGACCGCGGCCTATACCCTTCTGCTCTCTTGTTATGCAGATGGATCCGCCGCCGATACCGACCTTGACAAAGTCCGCGCCGCAGTCCGCCAGGAAGTTGAATCCATCAGCGTCCACGACATTGCCTGCTCCGACCTTTACGGTATCCCCATAAGTGTCTCTTATCCATTTAAGTGTCTCTGCCTGCCACTCCGAGTATCCCTCTGAAGAGTCTATCGTGAGCACGTCTACTCCCGCTTCGAGCAGCGCAGGCACTCTTTCCTTGTAGTCCCTGGTGTTGATACCAGCGCCGACTATGTATCTCTTGTCAGCATCGAGGAGTTCATCAGGATGCTCCTTGTGCGAATCATAGTCCTTGCGGAAAACGAAAGCGCTGAGTCTCTGATTGTCGTCTATTATCGGCAGCTGGTTGACCTTGTTGTCCCAGATTATATCGTTCGCCTCCGAGAGAGTGATGCCCTCGTGTCCGCAGACCATCTTGTCGAACGGAGTCATGAATTCCGACACCGGTGTGTCGAGGCTCATGCGTGAAATGCGGTAGTCCTTGCTTGTAACGATGCCGAGCAGCTTTCCGGCAGCTGTACCGTCCTCAGTGATGGCGATGGTCGAATGTCCCTTGGCAGCCTTCAGATCGAGAACATCCTGAAGAGTCGCGTCAGGCTTCAGGTTTGAGTCACTAGGTACAAAACCCGCTTTATATGATTTGGCCTTTCTTACCATTTCCGCCTGGCTCTCGATCGGCTGCGATACGAAAATAAATGAGATGCCGCCTTCCTTCGCGAGAGCTACCGCCATGTTGTTGTCCGAAACAGCCTGCATGACAGCGGATGTCAGTGGAATGTTCATTGAAAGAGCGGGTTCCTCGCCTTTCTTGAATTTTACGACCGGGGTCTTTAGAGAAACGTTTTCAGGACGCGCGTCCATGCCGGAGTATCCCGGTATAAGGAGATATTCATTGAATGTCCTTGAAGGTTCTTTGAGGACTGTCGCCATTATGCACCTCTTTCTGCTGTATTAAGAGCGTTGATTGTCAACCAAAATAGTTAGATATATCTAATAATTTGGCATTTTTCACTGTTTTTTACCAATATAGCACTAAAAAAGCGGCAAATAAAGCGATTTTGAATTGTTATATGCTTCTAACTTTTCGCGCATTCCCCACCTTTTACGGGGATATTAAAGCATATGCCCCTCTCTTATATTTTTTTGGTTTTGCGACCTTGAATGTTGTACAATTAGCGTTGATTGAAAAGAGGTATGCATGGACGAAAGCAAAGCTGAAAAAAGAATAGATCTGCTGAACGGAAGCATTGCCAAAGCGCTGTTCTGGCTCTCTCTGCCTATTATGGGGACCCAGTTTACAGAGATGGCATATAACCTGTTCGATACCGTATGGGTAGGACGTATAGGTCACGAGGCAGTGACCGCAGTCGGAGCTGCGGGTATTTTCATGTGGATCTGCTCGGGCATCGCCATGATACCTCAGATAGGCGGTCAGGTAATGGTCGGCCAGTCCATAGGCGAAGGAGACATGGACAAAGCCCGCCGCTATGCCAGGGAATCCATCCAGCTGATGCTCGCCATAATGTTCATCTACGGAGCTATGTGCATCATTTTCAGGCACCCTTTCATATCTTTCTATCGCCTGCATGATGCCGGTACCGCTTCAGCTTCAGCGACATACCTCGCGATAGTGTCCGCTGCGGACATGGTAATGGGACTTAACCTTGTTATGACAGGCCTTCTCACTGCCGCGGGAGACAGCAAAACACCTTTCAAGTACAATGCTTCAGGCGCTGTCCTCAATATATTCCTGGACCCGCTCCTGATCTTCGGCATAGGTCCTTTCCCGGAAATGGGAGTCAACGGTGCGGCTTTCGCGACGGTGTTCTCGGAATGTATCGTAGCTTTCATGTTTGCGAGATTCATCCACAAAGATGACTATCTGTTCAGCGGATTCGATCTGTTTGGCGGATTCAAAAGCAAGGAAGTGATACACATCTTCAAACTTGGCGCGCCGCCCGCCATTTTCAACATAGGCTACGCCTTCATCTCGATGGTCATTTCAAGGATCATCGTTACATTCGGCGACGCGGCGATAGCGGTCCAGAGGATAGGTGCTCAGATAGAATCAGTTTCGTGGATGACCGCGGACGGCTTCGCGTATTCGATGACAGCGTTCACGTCTCAGAACTACGGCGCTGAAAACTATAAGCGTGTGGGAAAGGGATTCAGAACGGGAACCGGCATGATCACAGCATATGGCATCGCTGTCACTGCCCTTCTGGTGCTCTGCGCAGCTCCGATAGTCAGCATATTCATCCGTGAACCCGCAGTTATCGCGGGCGGAGCGGATTATCTCAGAATAGTGGGACTCTCGCAGCTCTTCATGTGTTATGAACTTTCGACATCAGGAGCGTTCAACGGCATCGGTCAGACGAAAATGCCGGCAGCTGTCGGACTTGTCCTGACGATCGCCAGGATCCCTGCCTGCTATCTTCTGATGCCATATCTGGGCATAAACGGAGTCTGGTGGGCGATATCCATTTCAAGCATACTGAAAGGTGCCATCCTGAACATCCTCTTTATCCGCAAGCTGAAGAAACTAAAATAAGGAA
>SVDB01000108.1 GCA_015058065.1 Clostridiales bacterium | reverse complement strand
TTATCATTGCTGTTTCTATTTCTTCAAAGCCGCTATGATCCTATCGGCCGCGAATTCTATGTTTTCCCTGCATGTAGCGATATTGAGCCTGATAAATCCGGCGTATCCATCTCCTCCGAACCACGAACCGTAATCGGCGGCGATGCCGCACTCATCTTCCATCAGGCGCTCCATTCCGCCTGCTTTCAGATCTTCAGGATCCATGTAAGCGCTCAGATCTATCCACATCAGATAGGTTCCCTGAAGTTCCGTGACCTTTACCTTAGGAAGTTCATCTTCAAGTCTGTTCCGAAGGTATCTGTAGTTTCCTTCTATGACTCCCAGCAGTTCTTCGAGCCACGGCCTTCCTTCTTCGTACGCGCTCCGCACGGCGATATAGCCGAAAGCGTTTCCGCTGCTGACGCTTATCCCCTGAGTGAAGGCGTCCCATTTGGCACGGATATCCTCATTCGGGATCACCGCGATAGAATTCTGCACGGAGGCCAGGTTGAAAGTCTTTGTCGCAGCGGTGAGCGTGACAAGGATGTCATCATACTCCCCTGCCTTATCACCCGCTGTCGCCGCGGGAACATGCTCGTGTCCGCTCATCACGATGTCGTGATGTATCTCATCCGATATGACAAAGACGCGATGCCTGCTGCATATATCGAGCACTCGCTTTATCTCGTCTTTTTTCCATACGCACCCTACAGGATTGTGCGGAGAACAGAATATGAACAGCTTTACGCCTTCACGGATGATCGCCTCTTCGAAAGCCTTGTGATCCATCACGTAACCGTCAGGGGTATGAAGGAGCGGGACATTCACCAGACGCCGGCCGTTGTTTTCTACGGCTTTCATGAACGGATAATAGACAGGCGGCATGACCGCGACCGGCTCACCTTTATCAGCCAGTATCTGCACCAGCCAGTTGAACGCGGGAACTACTCCGGGAGCGAATCTCATCCACTCGCGTTTCACCTCATAACCATGGTGTTTCTTTTCCCAGCTGATGAACGCGTCGTAATATCCGTCAGGCGTGAAATAGTATCCGAAAGCGCCCTGATCTATATACTTCCTGAGTCCCCTGCTGACGCATTCCGGAACTTCAAAATCCATATCCGCGACCCACATCGGAAGGAGATCGCCTCTGCTGAACGAATTCTTAAGACCGTCCCACTTGAAACAGTCTGTCCCTTTTCTGTCTATGTATTTTATCAGACTCATGATCAGACCTGCTTGTCCATCTGCTTTGAATACTTTGTCAGGTATATGGTCCTCTGCAGTCTCGCGTCGACCAGACCCAAAGGCTTGGCGTATTTCACGTAGCAGGCAGCCGCGCAGTTCTTACTGACGATCATGGCGATCGCCTCCGCGTCAGCCTGTGTCTTGCCGGCGCATACCGCTCCGACACCCTTTACCAGCACCGCGTTGCGGCCGATCGTAGAATTCAGCACAGAATGCTGTCCGCCCATAAGATCAAGAACTCCTGTCATAGGTCTCATGCCTTTCAGCCCTTTCGGTGGCTGTGACTGATTGGTCGAATAACCGAGAAGCGCTCTTTCCGCCACCCACTCATCACAGTCTACCACCTGCATGTCAGGACCGACGATCTGAGCAAAGTCGTCCAGATACGATCCGACAGGCTTGCCTTTTTCGCAGCATTCCATGATATACGGGTCGCTTACGACCTTTATGAACGGCAACGCCCGTATATTTATTTTTGAGATGTCAAACGGAGAAGTTTCAGCGTATTCACGAGGTCTTACCCTGGACTCGACAAGCGTCTTACTTATTTTTTCGAGTGCTTCCGCCTTCGCGAAAGCTTCATCCATGTCGGAGCCGAGGATCAGCGCTCCATGCCTTGCCATCAGGAAGATGTTCTCGTAAGGGTTTCTTCTTACGCAGGTCTCAACAAGTTTTCTGAGCTTTGTCGTGCCCGGCAGGCCGTACTCCGCGCATGGGGCTGTCCTGATGCTTCTGCACTCCGCGCTGACCGCTGAAGCGTAATACTGATGGGTGTGGATAATGAATCCGACATGGCTCCTGAGCGCGTATGCCGCTGCGTGTACTCCCTTTTCACTGCTCGGCTTTACTGAACCGGAATATGAGCAGTCGCTGACTCTTACCTTTACAAGATCGGAAGGCGTGAGCCTGTCATATGCCTTGCCGCTTGGAGTTATGATGAACTCGTCCCTGCTGATCCTGGCGCTGATGTTGCCCCAGGTCCTCGCGATGAGTTTCTTCTCGAGAAGTCTGTGACCCGCTTCGATCACGAGCCTTCTTGCTTCGGTTTCGCTGTAATACATAGTCCTTACCTCTTTAATGCTTATAACTGTTTTTCTAATGATACCACATTTACGCAGACAAAAACTCCGGTATGTACCGGAGTTTTGCTTTTGTTGCCTTTATAAAGCGGTCTGAACACTACAGAAGTGTTCCCATGTACTTCAGTGTCCTTACGAGCTGGCTTACGTAGCTCATCTCGTTGTCATACCAGGATACGACTCTGACCTCGAAGATGTGAGTTCCGCACTGCTGCGCGAGAGTCTGTGTGGCGTCGAAGAGCGAACCGTAGCTCATTCCGATAACGTCGCTGGATACGATCTCTTCTTCTGTGTAGCCATAGGACTCCGAAACGGCAGCCTTCATGGCCTCGTTGATTCCCTCTACGGATACTGTATCAGACATATCCTTGAGTGTCGCGTCGAGAATGGTGATGGAACCCGATGGAACAGGAACTCTCTGAGCGGAACCGATCAGCTTGCCTGCGAGTTCAGGGATTACCAGTCCGATAGCTTTAGCTGCGCCCGTGCTGTTAGGTACGATGTTGATCGCGCCGGCTCTTGCTCTTCTGAGGTCGCCCTTTCTGTGCGGTCCGTCGAGGATCATCTGGTCGCCTGTGTAAGCGTGGATCGTTGTCATGAATCCGGTCCTCAGTTCTCTGTAGTCCGCCAGTGCCTTTGCCATAGGAGCGAGGCAGTTTGTGGTGCATGATGCGCCGGATACGATATTGTCTTCTTTTGTGAGTGTCTCGTGGTTGGTTCCGTATACGATGGTAGGCAGATCGTTGCCTGCAGGAGCCGAAATCAGGACTTTCTTGGCGCCGGCATCGATGTGAGCCTGCGATTTAGCCTTTGATGTATAGAAGCCCGTGCACTCGAGGACTACGTCTACTCCGAGCTCGCCCCAAGGGAGCTTGCTGGCGTCAGCCTCAGCGTATACAGGGAACTTCTTTCCATCTACGATGATACCATCTTCAGCTTCTTCTACTTCTGCGTCAAATCTCTTCTGAACACTGTCGTTTCTGAGGAGATACGCGAGCATGTGCGGGCTTGTGAGGTCGTTGATAGCTACGATCTCGATGTCCTTTTCCTTGTAGATCTTTCTGAAGGACAGTCTGCCGATACGTCCGAATCCGTTGATTGCTACTTTCATTATAATATTCCTCCTTTGGGATCATTCGATCCTTGTATAGAAATGATTGCTTTTCAAACGCGTACTGTAAGATTTTACCATTTACGGGTCTATTTCTCAATGAAAAGAGCCAAAAAGGCATACTTTTTTTGTTTACTCACCGAGATCGCTGCGGATCACCTTTCCGATGTTCCATACATACGCCGCTCTGCGCGCTGCTTCTTTTCTGTTCTCGTCATTCGTGAAAGCGAATTCTCCGGTCTGCGAGCCGCAGTCCATGCATGTGACTGTCCAGCACCATCCGCTTCCGTCATCAAGCAGTCCGGCCCCTCCGCAATACGGACAACTGTTCAGTTCTATCTCTTCATATATATCTTCATATATATCCATAGTTCTAAATCTCCTCTGTATTCAGCCTTGCTGTATTATCCCGCCGCCTATGACCCTGTTATCGCTGTCGTAAAAAACCGCTGACTGTCCCGGTGCGGGCGCTTTGACCGGTTCATCGAATATGACAAGTACTCTATCGTCATCAACGCGCTCAAGTGTCGCGGCAGTCGCTGCGTGATGATAGCGTATCTTTACGTTCGCGCGCAGTTTTTCTCCAGGACAGATGTCTTCGACCGACATGAAATTCAGGTCTCCGCACATTATGCTGCTCTGATGGACCGAAGCTTCATCGCCGAGGACCACCGTATTGCTTTCGGCGTCTATCCTTTTCACAAATACCGGGTATCCGAGAGCTATGCCCAGCCCTTTGCGCTGTCCGACAGTGTAATTGACTATTCCCTTATGCCGGCCCAGAACATTGCCTTCTTCGTCGACGAAGTCCCCCGGAGGAGGCAGCTTTCCATCTGTATGCTCATCGATATACTCAGCGTATCCTCCGTTCAGAACAAAGCATATCTCCTGTGAATCATGCTTTTCCGCCACGGCTAGACCGGCTTCTCTGGCTATCTGTCTCACTTCCTCTTTGGTAAGATCCGCGAGAGGCATCAGAGTGCGGGCAAGCTGATCCTGAGTCAGCTGATAAAGCATGTATGTCTGGTCCTTCGCGGCGTACGCTGCCTGTTTGACTGTAAACCTTCCGTTATCAAGCTTTACTACACGCGCGTAATG
>SVDB01000024.1 GCA_015058065.1 Clostridiales bacterium | reverse complement strand
CAGTACTTGTTACCTGTTACGAGAGCTCCCTGTACAGCGCAGAATGAGAATCCGACAACCGGAACGCCTCTCTTACCGATCTGCTCGATGTGGGAAGTAAAGTCAACGTGGTTGTTTCCGAATCCTTCTGTTGTAACGAATGCTCCGTCTACGTTCATGGATTCAACCATCTGGCCGAGTCTTCTGGATACGTAGAATTTGTCTGTGTTAGCCTGCGGCGAACCAACAAAGATTACGCCTACAAGGTCAACGTCGTCATCATGGATCGCTTCGTAAACCAGCGGCTCTCTCCAGTAGTGTCTGGACATTTCCTTCGAAGCAGGTCCGATGCATGTAAGAGCGTGGATGCAGCCATCCATAACCTCGAGAGGGTTAGCAGCTACAGGAACGTTACCGAGGTCTACGTTCGGCTTGGCTCCGAGTACTCCTACCGGCTCAGTCGGGAACAGGAAGTTGTCGTGCATAGCGCCCTGGCCCATGATCTCCTTAACGATAACGATTTTCTTCTTACCAGGTCTTCTAACCTGCTTCATTGTCTGAGTCTCAACTACCATGTCGTCTGTGAGATCCTTCTTCATTGCGTTTCTGATCTCCTGAGTTACGTGGTCAACTGCAGTATGAATAGCGATAGGGCCCGGTCTCTCCATGTTCTTCTTGTTGTCGATAACAGCATGAGCTCTGATCATGATTTCGCCCTTGTCTACTGCGCCAGGACGTCCCCACATCATGTTCTCATCGATGTATCCTTCCGAAGAACCGAACTCACCAACCTGTACTCCCTCTTCGGTGATACCGGTTACTACCATGACTACTCCGTCGAGAACTCTTGTAACGCCCTCACCAAGCTCATAATCGTCTTCCTTAGTAGCGATCGGCTGGATGTCCATTACTGTCTCGGAGTATACGTGGTAGTTGTCAGGTGTGATCACGTCGAGTTCAAGGCTGTGAACGAGCTTCTGAGCGTCAGCGCCCTCAGTCGCCGCTGCCTTGCGGACGTACAGTGTAGTTCCTTCGATCTTGGTCTCGTCACCAAGAACTACCTTGTCGATCTTGTAGTGCTTACGTGTCATCTCTCTGACTACTACAGCCTCACCAGTCTCCTCTGCTGCCGCAGGAGCTGCTGCTGCCGCAGGAGCTGCTACTGCTGCTGCAGGAGCCGCGACTGCGCCGCCGCCGATACCTGCAGGGATCTGGATGTCGATGTTCTTGCCCTCTCCGATGTGCAGGCTGATGTATCCGCCTGCTGCCGGAGCTGCAAATGCAGGAGCTGCAGCAGGAGCTGCCTCAGCCTCAGCCGGAGCCTCAGCAGGAGCTTCTTCCTCTGCCTCTGCCGCATCATACTTATCGACGATGTCAGCTGTGATAGGAGTGAGAGAATCCACAGTCTTAGTTAGCTTGGATCCGTTGAGCACCTGGCCAAGCTTCAGTGCTCCGTCGAGGTTCAGCAGTCCAGAATCTACCAGATCTGGGAAAATTGCCGGATCCTCGAAGTTTGCAGGTGTCAGTTCTGTGCCTGCCTCTGCTCTGCAGCAGAGTACTGCCGGATCGTTCGCATGTGCTTTAGCTGTTTCAGCTGTGATTGACATATCGATCTTCCTCCTAAAAGTTGTTCTTGCCTGCCGCACATTGTGTGTCGGCAGTTTATTATATTTCCCCCCGCCCGGGCTTTGTTGGGGTTGTCCGGGCGGAGATAAATAACGGTGATAATTGATTATTCGACGGTCTCGTTGTCTTCGACATTGTCTACTACGTTGAGATCCTGGTCGACCTTCTTGGAAACCTTCAGTGTTCTGTAGAGCGGATGTCCTACAGCCATCATCGCGAGGTCTGTCATATGCATTACCTTGAGTCCCATCTTAGGACCGGATGCCATGACTGTGTTGGAGCAGTCAGAGCAGTTGCCGATGATGATGTACTCGCAGCCCGCCTTCTTGAACTCGAGGTTGTTCTTGACCTGACCAGGGCAGTTGCCCGGGCGCTCGCACTTGCGGGATCCGTTAGGCATCTCAGCAGCCTGCTTGCAGTAGCAGACATGACCTACTGTACCATTGTACTTCGCAACGAGGTCTTCCATTCTCTCGAGGTTTCCGCCGCATGCGCATACGAGGATACCTACCTTCGCTCCGTGCAGATCTCTGAACTGACGTGTTACCAGCAGCGCTCCTGTGCATTTTGTGATCGGCGCATCGAGTTCGGTTGCCTTACCTGTGAAGGATCCGCCCATGATGACTTCGCCGTATCCTCTTTCGTCGAATCCGCCGGCTCTGTCGATCAGCGCCTGTACGCTTGTTCCTACAGGAACGTGCTCGAATACGTGAGCCTCACTGCCGCCCTTGATCATTCCTCTGACAGTGATGTTCTTGTCGATCAGAGGCTTCTGGTCTTCGATCGCGGCTACGCAGCTGTAAACTGTCTCACTGTTGATGACTACAGCGTTCGCTGCGGACGGGAGCTTGTCCGGCTCGAGTTCGATGCCGAGGCACTCTCTTACTACGGCACGCTCTTCGCCCATCGGATAGATATCCGGGAGAAGGTGTCTCTCGATAGCAGGATCGTCCTTGAGAAGGGCATCGAGTTTCTCGATGGTCGCTCTGTGTTTTTTCTTGATCGCGATGATGCCCTTGTCAGCTCCGGCGATCTCCATCAGATAATGGATACCTCTGAGCAGTGCTGCTGGGTCCTCATCGATCTGCTGGATATTGTGAGCGAGACCCGGCTCGCACTCTGACGCGTTTACGAGAATGTAACCGTGATCGAGGACCGGCTTGTCTTCTCTGCCGTTATAGATCTTGATGAATGTCGGGAATCCCGCGCCGCCCTGACCGATGATACCGGCCTCTTTGATCATTTCGAGGTTTGTGCCCTTCTTGATCTTGACGTATTCATCAGGCTGTTCTTCGTCCGGCTTGATGATGATCCTGTCATCAGTGATCTCGATGACTTCGCCGTATACGCTGGAGTGAACGTTTGCGCCGAGTCCTGTCGGTTCAGCGATCAGTGTGCCTTTTTTGACCTTGTCGCCGACAGCTACTACCGGCGCGCACGGTTTGCCTACAGCACCCTGCTTCAGTAACATCTGAATGTTTTCCATAATGCTTTTATCTCCTTTGTAATTGTCTTAAGACACGCAAAAATACGCCTTTTTTGACGACTCCATAATATCACTTTTATTTATTTCAGACAACCTCGCTTATGTAAAAAACTTATCAAAAACCTATAAATTACAAGGCTCTGAGAGCAGTCAATTTTTTATCAAAGATCTGTTTAAAATTTCTGAATCCGGTCTTAAGTAAAAGTGTATGATTCGGATAGTTAAATCATTGACGCTATATATTGTTTGCGATATCATACAATATGAAGACAAATGATCTTCAAAGCACTATTTACACGTGTAAGTAATAATTACTAGGGAGGTAATTACCTATGGCAAAGTATCTTGAAGCCAAGATCAACTATGACCTTTACAACAAGGACGTCGTAAGAACGATCGAGGCACACACAGAGGGCGAATACTGCAGAGTCGCGCTCGACTGCCCTGACGTACCGGGAAGTACGATGATCCAGAAGAAGCATTATCTTGAGAGACATTACGATCATCTCAGAACCATGCTCATGTTCGAGCCTCGCGGACATCACGACATGTTCGGAGCGTTCCTCTGTGAGCCTGTTAATCCTGAAGCAGACTTCGGTATCTTCTTCATGGATGGCGGCGGCTACCTCAACATGTGCGGACACTGCACTATCGGTGCGGTAACAGCTATCCTCGAGGGCGGTCTCATGGCAATGAACGAGCCTGTCACTCACGTTACTCTTGAAGCTCCTGCGGGACTCATAAGAACGACAGCGACATGCAAGAACGGAAAGGTTACAGGCGTTACACTGACAAACGTTCCGGCGTTCGTTTACAAAGAAAATCTCGAGCTCGAGTATCAGGGCAAGAAAGTCGTGTATGACATCTGCTTCGGCGGTTCCTTCTTCGCTCTGGTAGACACAGAAAAGAACTTCGGCATCAAAGTCGGCACCGACACAGCCAAGTTCCTCACAGAGTGGTCGAGTTTTGCTCTTCAGGAGATCAACAGAACGATCCCTATCCAGCATCCTGAACTCGATATCACATCCGTAGACCTCGTTGAGAACTACTGCACAACGGACATCGACTTCAAAGAGACATGCCCTGAAGCTAAGTTCGCTCTCAAGAACCTCGTAGTATTCGGCGAATTTGAAAATCCGCAGCTCGACAGATCACCATGCGGCACAGGAACATCAGCTAAGCTGTCCTGGCTTTACAAGCACGGTGAGCTCGGCGTTGGCGAATGCTTCGTATATGAATCGTTCATCGGAACAAGATTCATCGGAAAGATCGCCGAAGAAGGTCCGAAGGTCGGTGAGTTCAACACAGTCATCCCACAGGTCACAGGCGCTGCGTACCTCTGCGGCGAAGCCAAGTGGTTCATGGATGATGATGACCACATGACAAAGGGCTTCTCGATCTAGTTGATCGCTTTACACATGTAAAACAAAAAGACCGGCAAGCGCTGCCGGTCTTTTGCGTTGCTTTGTTATCAGTCTGTATAATACTTGCTGACTATAGTCTCATCCACAAATACTTCCTTGAGTTCTCCGAGCCTTAAGTAGTGAGGCAGCGTCCTGTGGAATGAGTGCGCGTCCTGATCCTTCCAGAACTCCAGCAGAAGGATCTCGATTCCGTTTTCCGCGGATACAAAGAATTCGTATTTGAAATTGCCCTCTTCATCTCTGGAGGCAATGTCGATACCCTCCGCCTTTACCGCTTTGAGGAATTCATCCCTCTTGCCTTCCTTGCATCTGAATACTGCGTTTATTACCAGCATGATATCCCCTCCCAATGTTTGATTGAAGCGACTTTTTATTTGTGATCTGCTGCTTATGTATAAATAATATCACGCGGAGACTGTCGAAAAAAGCATCAGATATTGACATTTGCCTTTCTTTGTTGTAACCTCATAAAGTCGCGAAACGACATGCGCGCGTAGCTCAGTGGATAGAGTGGCTGACTACGAATCAGTAGGTCGCGGGTTCGAATCCCTCCGCGCGCACCATAACAAAACAGACACCTTCATGGTGTCTGTTTTGTTATGCGTAGGTGTTGATGGGGATGAGAACCCGCGGCGGGTTCGTATCCGGGTATATGATTTTTTTAATACCCGGAAAACCGCAGTCAAGGATCGAAGACCGCGCAGCGGCGCCGAAGGCGTCCTTGACGGCGGGATTATCCCTCCGCGCGCACCAAAAAACAGGCACCTTGACGGTGTCTGTTTTGTTATGCGTAAGTATGGGTCTTACTCGGCTGCGTTTCCGGCCAGGCCTATCTCTTCAGCGTGCTCTTCCATGCCCCTTATGCAGATCTCCGCAACATCGCGAAGCTCCATCCCCAGACGTTCGCATCCGTCGAGTATCAGCCCGCGGTCGCACTTCGCCGCGAATCTCTTGTCCTTGAACCTCTTCATGAAGCCCTTCGCCTGCATCCCGATGATGCCCTCGGCTCTAAGGCGTCCGTACGCCTGTATGATGCCGGTGAGTTCGTCGACTGTGTAGAGGGACTTCTCCATATTTGTAAGTGGCTCAATATCATTGCAGTGACCGTAGCCATGCGAGAGTATCGCGCGCACGTCTTCAGGATCGACCCCCGCGTCGAGCAGAGGCTGCTCGGTATGCAGCAGATGTTCATCCGGATACTGCTCATAATCGTAATCATGCAGATATCCTACCGCCATCCAGTGTTCCTTGTCCTCGCCGAAATGCTCAGCCATCGCTCCCATGGCAGCCATAACGTTCAGCGCGTGTATCCTGAGATGGTCCTCTGTGACCACCGAGTCGTTCAGTTCTTTTGCTCTTTCAAGTGTAAGCATCTTCAGTCCCTCCTGATCATCATTATCGATTTGATTTTGTTTTTTTCTTCTTTATGCCCGTGACTCTACTCCAGTCCGGGGAATCCAAGCTGTCTCAGCGCTTCGAACAGCACGATGTTCGCGGCGTTCGAAAGGTTTAACGATCTGAGGCGCGTATCTCTGCTCATCGGGATACGGATCGCCCATTCCTTTCTCTCTTCAATAAATCCGCGCGGCAGCCCCGCCGTCTCCTTCCCGAAGAGTATCATATCTTCATCTCTGAAGTCCGCTTCAGTATATAACTTATCGCCCTTCGTAGTCGAGAGCCACATCCTTCTGTCTGAGTATTTCTCAAGAAACTCATCAAGGCTCTCGTGGACCTCAAGCGAGACGTACGGCCAGTAATCAAGGCCGGCGCGTCTGAGGCTCTTTTCATCGAGACTGAAGCCGAGAGGTTTCACCAGATGAAGAACGCTGTCCGTAGCGGCGGCAGTCCTGGCGATATTGCCCGTGTTGGGCGGTATTTCCGGTTCAACAAGTACTATGTGTATAGCCATTTTTATCGCTTCTGATTGCTCTCGCGGTCTGTCCTGATCGCCATGAGCAGATAGTGATTATCATTGAAATCAAATGTCCCTACTGTTTCCATGCGAGCCTTGTTATTATGCGCGTTCTCGGATCTTCCGTTGATGCTGTTGACGAAAGTGAGCATCACAGGGAAACGGTCCCTGAAATCCGCCAGGCTCGCGAAGAAAAGCTCCTCGAAGGCGCCAGTACCGCGGATCGAACGGTCCACGCACATCGGCCCGTACTGGTAGGTGTCCCCGAGCACGAGCTTTTTGCCTTCAAACTCATAACCGGGAATGACCTCCATCATATATCTGAAAAGTGGCCAGGCAGACCAGAACTCCCATGGAGCCGCGAAGCAGAAACCCAGAACAGCATCCGGGCCTTCATCCGAAGGCTCCGCTATTATCATGACGCCGTTCTCTTTTTCGATTAGTTCCGCCAGCTGCTCGTCCGTGATGGCAGTGGTAACGAAGCCATCCGGGCGGTCTTCATCTGAGATCGTATCCCGGTGGTACTTCCTCAGTAGAGCCTTGACCCCCTCCATATCATCGACCGAAGCGTGTCTTACGATCATACTGTATCTCCTTTCCGGAACTTAGATCCCGGATGATATCCTCTATCTCGTCCCATGTGCTGACACGTATCATACCATTTGCTTTGGCGTCATAATCGCGGTTGTGGTGAGCTGTCATCAGGATCTTCACGTAGTCTCCGCCCTCCAGATTGTGTACACCGTCATCGATAAGGACATCGCCCCTGATCAGCTGTTTATGATTGGTGATGATGACCTGATCCCATGAAATGTACGGGAACCATCTGAACAGAAGGTCGTCCATTTTCTCCGTGATCGTTTTATATGTAGTCGCTGTCACGATATATACTTCATGACCTGCGTCCATGAAGCGGCGTATCGCCTCAGGCGCGCCTTCCATCGGACTGACTGTCCCCCAGAAACCCGGCTCATCGGGGACGCAGTATACCTGCTCCCATGTAAGATCCGGAAACGCCGCGGCCACATCCCATTCCGTTACTTCCTCCATGCGCGTCGAATAACCGTAGCGCTCATTGATGACCCTCAGCCATGCTTCCATGAGCAGCTCGATGGTGTCGTCCATGTCGATCAGAATGACCATTTTCTGTCCCTCACTTATACTGTAATTATCGATCGTCCGCAGCTGACCTGTCTGCAGTCACGCGTTAGCTTTTATGAAACCCGCGATGTCGTCCATCACCTGATCTCCGATATGCCTCTTACGGCTGTATTCTTTCGAAGCCATGGTTATATCATCATAGATCGCGGTCACAAACACGTGGTTGAGTTCAGGGTAAAGTTTGAACACCGTGTTTTCACGGCCGGCCAGCAATTCGCGGAACATTTTGAAATCGTCATCAGCAAGCACCTGGAAGTCCCTTCCGCCCTGCATGATCAGCGCGGGCTTGCTGTTCTCGAGCAGATAGTCCGCTGCCGTTTTGCGCCCCATCTCTTTAAAGTAGTAAAGCGACAGACCTCCCGCGAACGTCTTTTTCTTCGCTTCGGCATCGCTCATCTGATAGAGCCCGTCAAACTTCTTCAAAAATATCTTCCGCTCAAGACCGACTATCATTTTCATGGCCGGTCCGCCCCCTGCCTGATCCAGCTGTCTTATCACTATGTCTTCCAGGCGGCGCGGTGTGCCTGCCATCATGACAAGGCCCTTGACGTCTCCGCCTTCCGCGTCTATCCTCGGCGCGAGCATCGCTCCCATACTGTGCCCGAGGATGAAGATGTTATCACGGTCGATCCGCGGATCGTTCTTCAGAAGGTCTATCGCAAGCAGCGCGTCTTCGACAGTCTCTTCTTTAACAGTGATGCCGCGGACTTTCACAAGCCTGCGCCTGTGCGCGAAAGTGCGCTTATCGTAACGAAGGGACGCTATGCCTCTTCTTCCAAGTCCTTCAGCCAGATCTTTGAAAGGTTTGAGGCTCATGACCTTTTCATCCATGTTGCTCGGGCCTGAGCCATGCACCATGACAACGGCAGGCACAGGACCCTGCGCTCCGTCCGGAATGGTCAGCATGCCTTTCAGCGGGTATTCAGTTCCTGCTCCGACTGTTACTTTTTCACTGTACATAACCGGCCTCCTTCAGTCACTCTTCATTGCCGGCACTGCTGCCGGTCTTTTTTCTCAGCTTACGCGCGTAAGACAGGACCTGCTTCAGCGCGGACTCTTTTTCGATGCCTGCCAGCCTCAGCTTGTGCGCGTAGGCGAGGATCTCAGTGAAATCCTCACCCGGCGTGATGCCGGCTTCTATAAGATCGCGCCCCATCACATATGGCCGGGCCATGGTCTCTTCGAACATGCGGAGCCTTTCAAGCAGGAATCTCTTGTCACCTGAAAACTCATCGCTGCCGGCGAAGACAGGCTTGTCAGCCTCCGCGAACCAGATAAGATCTTCTGGCGCGACCGCCTCATCGAACATCCTGTTGGTCGACTTGACCGATGGTCTGGAATACGCGGAGACATTAGGCCTCATGTGCAGCGGCACCATGTTCTTCACGTAAGCGATCACGTCCTTTTCGTTCGTCAGGCGGCGGATGAAGCTTTCGACGAGCGGCATTCCTTTTATTTCATGTTCATATGCATGGATGCGCCCTTTTATCTTTTCGGTCGTCACGATCTTGCCCAGGTCGTGAGTGAGAGAGAGGAGCATGAAACTGTATGGATCGGAGACCTTGGAGCGCATGGCAGCCGCCCTGTCGAGCACCTCCATCGTGTGAGTCCAGACATCTCCCTCCGGATGGAATACCGGATCCTGCTCAAGACCGATGAGCTGCCTGAGTTCAGGGAACCAGACGTCAAGCTGATCCATTCTCCTGAGCTCCCCGAAGAATATCGAAGGCTTTTCGGCCTTCAGCAGCGCCTTTTTGAGTTCTTCTTCGACACGCTCCTTTGAGAGTGCCGACAGGTCGATCCCGCCGCAGAGATCGATCGTTTCGCCGGCGATCTCAAAACCGAAGCGGGCCGCGAACTGCGCGCCGCGCAGCACCCTGAGAGGGTCCTCGACAAAGGTCGCCGCGTCGATGTGCCGTATGACCCCTTTGTCGAGGTCTTCGCGGCCGCCGAAATGGTCGATCAGTTCGCCCGTCAGCACGTCCCGCATCAGCGAGTTGATCGTAAAGTCGCGCCGCCTCGCCGCGTTTTCGGTGCCGATATACGGATCGACATCTATCTCGAAATCCCTGTGTCCGGCACCCGTGGCCCGCTCGCGGCGCGGCATCGCTATGTCGATGTCTTCGCCCCTCAGGGCGAAGACTCCAAAGCTCCTGCCGAACGTCAACGGCTCGCCTATGGTCTTCAGTATCTCATACAGCGCGTCAGGCTCAATGCCATGCACCTCTATATCCACATCCCTATTTTCGATGCCGAGCAGTTCATCGCGTACAAAACCGCCGACGTAGAAAGTCTTCCCGCCGGCGTCATTGACAGCTATCGCGATCTTCTCAGCTGTTTTTGTCATAAGTCTTTACAGTTCAGGAATCTCATCCGCGGGAGATACCTCAAGTTCAACGTCAGGTACTGTCTCCGTGACCTCTTCGACCACCTCAACTACCTCTTCCATTTCAGTGCCGGCATCCGCTGCGTCCTCTGCAGCCATCTGATTGTAATACTCTTCGAGCGGATCATCCGGCACGATATCGTCCGCCATCGCGTCCAGAAGTTCTTTGTTCTTGGTGTAAAATACGAACATCAGGACCGCTCCTATGATCAGCGCGATGAGCGAGTCAGAGTCAGGTCCTTCTTCTATGCAGAAAGCGAAAAGCATGCCTCCGACGATGTACCAGCCTATGCCGCAGGGACTGAAGAACTGCTTCATCACATATATCCCTATGAAGACCAGCCCGAGAGCCACCGTACTGAGCCACGAAAGGACTCCTACCGTTTCAGTTGCGGACGCGCACACCAGGGCGCCGAATATCAGCCATCCTATTCCTTTAGTCGTGAATTTCATTTCTTCTCCGTATAGTTTATCGTTATCAGTCAGACGCGCTTTGTTCCAGCGCCGAAAAGACCTTCCCGAGATCCTCTCTGATCACAAGCGTCGCCCTTTCATCAGCGCTCGTCGCTTCCCTGTTTATGACCACCAGGTCGCGGCCGCTGAAGTCATTTATCAGTGACGCGGCGGGTTCCACCGCCAGTGACGTCCCGGCCACTATCAGAGTATCCGCGCCGGATATCTCTCGGCACGCTCCGATCATCGTGTATCTGTCAGGCGCCTCGCCGTACAGCACGACCCACGGCTTTATGATGCCGCAGCATCTGTCGCACCTCGGCACGCCTTCTGTACCGGTTATTTTATCAAGAGGATACTCAGTCTCGCAATCCACACAGTAGTTTTCGTGGATATTGCCGTGCAGTTCATATACTCTCCTGTTGCCCGCCATCCTGTGCAGGCCGTCGATGTTCTGCGTCACTATACCGCGAAGCTTATCCTGTTTCTCGAGACGGTACAGGTATCTGTGGACAGCGTTCGGCTCAGCGTCCGGATAGATCATGTGAGCCCGGTAGAAGTCGTAGAACTCCTTAGTGTGGAGCGCGAAATATGTCGCGCTCAGTATCTCCTCAGGTGATGGTCCGCGCTTTTCATACGAAGAGTACAGGCCGTCCGCGGATCTGAAATCCGGGATGCCGCTCGCTGTCGAAACTCCCGCGCCGCCGAAGAACACTATTCTTTTTGATCGTCTGATGATGTCTTCCAGTTCCATGCTTCCGTCAGTGAGCAAAGTATGATTATCGCCGCGCCGGCCACACCCGCGGCCGACAGTCTTTCACCCAGCAGTATCAGCGAGAAGAACGCCGTCATGACCGGGCACAGGCTCTGTATCAGTGAGACCGAGCGCTCGGATATTCCGGTCAGCGCGAGGTTCTGCATCAGGTAGCCGAGGAAGGTGCACGCTATCGCGAGGTAGAGGATTATCGCCCAGACCTTGCCGTCCGCCTGCGACATCTCTATTCCTCCCTCGAACATGACGCATCCCGCCAGCGCCAGCACCGCGGAGCACCCTCCCTGAAGGGCAGTCATGCTCATAGGGTCCACCTGCTCCAGATATTTCTGGCTCAGTACGAGCGTCGCTGCCATCAGAGCCGCTGCCAGAAGCGCGACCGCTTCGCCAGCGCCAAAACCGGAGAGCCCGCCCTTTACGCATAGCAGATAGATGCCCGGCAAAACGAGTATCTGAGCGAGCAGCTGCTGCCAGCGGTATCTGCGCCTGAAGATCAGGAACGCCAGTGCCGGGGTGATTATCACGGACATCGAGCGCAGGAACGCCACCGATGTCGCTTCGGTCATCGCGAGAGCCACATTGTTGAGCAGATAGCTGAGTCCTATGCACATGCCGGGTATCAGCCACGCCCTCAGAGGCACTGTTTTTATCGTTTTTATTATCCTTTTATGGAACAGCAGAAAGCAGACAGCGAAGGCGATCGAATAGCGCACGCTCATCATCGCGTATACCGGTACCACATCGAACGCGATCTTTGAGATAGGATCGCCGAATCCGTACACGACGCTCTGAAGCACTATGAGAGCTTCCGCCAGACCTCTGGATATTCCCTTTTTCCTGTCAGTCTCTTCCATCCTTAAACCCTTTTACACCCTGAACCGCGGACCCGGTCCCTTACGCTGCGTCATCACGCGCCCTGCGCGATGTCTCCCTCTCGCTGTAAGCAGTGGCGCCGAGTATCATGACCGCGCCTATCACAGTCGATATGGTCATCGGCTCTTTCAGGAAAAACGCGGACAGCAGTACCGCCTCCACCGGATCGATGTAGCTCAGTATCCCCACCGTCTGAGCAGGCAGCTTGTTGACAGCGTCAAAGTAGATTATGTATCCGATGCCCGTATGAACAGCTCCAAGCACTATCAGCAATATGATGCCGATAAGCGTGACTTTCGACTCGCCGAAACCGCCCGTCGCCGCCGAGTAAGGCAGCATGATGAGCGTAACGAGCGCCATCTGGACTATCGTCGTGTTCACCGGCGATATGTCCTTCATGTATTTGTTGACCAGCACGACCATCGCGTAGAAGAATCCTCCGGCTATCCCGAAGAACACTCCTTTCATCTCAGACAGATGCAGTCCCGTCTGCATGACTCCCGAAACGAGGATCATGCCGCAGAACGCGACCGCTACGCACGCGAGTTTGCGTGGCGACAGTTTTTCCTTGATGACGATAGCCGCGGCCAGTATGTAAAAGATCGGCTGCATGTAATAGCAAAGCGTGCTGACCGCTATCGTCGTGTACTTGAACGCTTCAAACTGACATACCCAGTTGAAACACATGAATGTCGAACCGAGGATGAGCCAGCCGATGTTTCGCTTTATAGCCTCGCTGTCGAGCTTCTGTCCGCGCAGGCAGAGCACCAGAATGATCGTGATCACACTGAAAAATGCCCTTCCGAGCGCTATCACGCTTGACGGCATGTCAATGAACCTCGTCAGCGTCCCGATGGTGCCGAAGAGCAGCATGGTGAATATCAGCTGTGATCTGGCTTTTCTCTCTTCCATACCCTTTCTTTACGCAAGGCCGGCCATGACATCAGTCCGGCCGGCCGCTTATCGCTTGTTTGACCTTTTGGCCTGCTGTTATCTACATTCCGTAATCCGCGCGGTTGACCAGCTCGAGCTGCAGGTCGCGGTTAAGCTGAGTGAAGTACGCGTTGTATCCGGAGATACGTACCATGAGGTCTTTGTATTCCTCAGGTCTCGCCATCGCGGCGCGCATCGTAGCAGAAGATACTACGTTGAACTGCATCTGCATTCCGCCCATGTCAGCGTATGCCTTAGCGTAGTCCTTGACATGTTCCACTGTCTGCTCGTGAGTATCACGCGGCGAAGGGTTGACCTTCACGTTGAAGGCGATGTTGTTGTTCATGCTCGTAGGTTCGAGCCTTGTGACGTCACGGATATTGTCGAGCAGGCTCTTCGAAGCGTTCGCCTCAGGAGTCAGTCCCGGTGTGAACGGCTGGAATGCCAGTCTGCCCGATGGCAGAGCTCCGGTAAGAGCTCCGAACGCGACGTGGTTCGACATCGACCAGAATCCGGTCGTATAGTGACCGCCGCGGTAGTTGATGTGCTCCCAGAAGCAGTCCTTCATGAACTTCGTCACGCGGTTCGCGACCTCTACCGCCTCATCATTGCCGGATCCGAAGCGCGGTGTCTCGGTGAGTATGATGCTGCGCATCGCGTCATAGCCCTCGAAGTTCATCCTTACCGCCTCTACCAGCTGTCTGAATGAGTACTTCCTGCGGTCGAACACCAGGCTCTTTATGGCCATGAGCGAGTCGACGATGTCAGCCAGTCCTATGCAGGCAGTGCCCGATGAGTTGTACTTGGCGCCGCCCTTGGTAACGTCAAGGCCCTTTTCTATGCAGTTGTCGACCATCGTCGACATGAGCGGTGTAGGACGCAGAACTGCGTGAGCCTCGCCCAGAAGGTTGTTGTACTCGCATGTAAGATCCGCCAGACACCTCAGCTGAATGAAGAACGCTTCAAGGAACTGGTCGAATGTCTTGAATTCGCTTATCTCTCCTGTCTTCGGACCGACACGCCAGCGCATCAGCGGATGATAACCATTGTACAGTGCCATCTCGAGGGCAGCCACCATATTGAACATCATGCAGTTGGTGTGTCCGATGTGCTTGCCCGAGATAGTAGGCTCAACGCAGCCTGTAGCCGACCAGTCGCGCAGGTCTTCAGGCTCGTAGTTGAGATCTTTGAGCGAAGCCATCACTGTTTCGTCACTGTGGATCGAAGGTGTCGACGTAGTATGCACGTTGACCTCGCAGAGACGGCGCAGATAAGTCTCGCTGTTCTTCTTGTGGTTGTATCTCGCGTTGATGTTAGGGTCGCGCATGCCCAGAAGTTCTGTCACTTTGAGGAACACATAGGTCATGTCGTTGACAGCGTCCTTGCCGTCCGGCGTGATGCCGCCCAGAGTGATCGCCTGATCTGACGAGCTGCCTCCGAAGAGGTAGTTTCCGATATCCGGTACCAGAGGCACGTGATCCTGGCAGCGCAGATAGAAACATCCGATGAGCTCTATCACGTGAGAAACATAAGCGTCACGCTCCTCTTTCGTCTTCAGTTTCTTCATATCAGCCTCGAAGAACGGCTGCAGCCACTGATCCATACGGCCGAGTGAGAATCCCGCGTTGGTGCTCTCCATGTGGATGCCCACCCAGTGTACCCAGATGGCGTGCATCGCCTCGTCCATGTTGCGGGCCGGGAATTCAGGCGAATGTCCGACGGCCTCGGCGATGACCTCGAGTTCTTTCTTTCTCTTAGGATCCGTCTCGGCAGCGGCTTCCTTCCGAGCCTGCTCGGCGAGATGTCTCGCGTATGCTATGACGCCCTCGCAGCAGAGTATCATGCCCTCGAGTTCAGCTTTCTTTTCATCCGAATTGCCCGGCTTGGCGAGTTCGGCTTTCACCTCGTCGATGATGCCGGTGAGTCCCAGCCTGAGGAGCTTCGGATAGTCTATGATCGTGTGTGAAAGAGCGACGTTCTTCCACATGAAGCAAGCCGCCCAGCGCTCGTCAAGCTGCTGGCACTTCGGTTCATGATATTTCTCACGCACGTATTCTCTGAAGTTGCGGTGCACCCAGTAAGGGAACACGTTCTGGCTGAGTTCCCTGATCTCCCAGTCCTCGAGCGGCTCGTAAGGCTGCAGCATGCGCTCGCTTACGGTAAGGAGCTCGCCCCAGATCAGGAGTCCCACACCGTCAGGATAGATCGGCACGCCGATCTCCTTGGTAGTCGTGGTGCCCGCCAGCAGGTCTCCCTTGCGGATGATTGGCTTTCTGTTCTCCATCAGGTATTTGAACATGTGAGCCTGGCGGAGTTCAGGTATCCAAGGCGTGCCGTCGGCCTTCGTTTCGAAGCCGTTTTTGCGGCACCATTCGGTCTGCAGCACGGCTCTTTCAGTGCAGATGGCCGGACGGTATGTCAGATGCCTGTCGAGGTAATCCATGAGCCTCGGGAAGTCCTCTTTCCTGTATGTCGAAAGATAAGGATCGTCCTTGATGCACTTGACACCCTTGTCGACCTTGTCGGCCTTCAGGAATTCCATCGGCTTGCGTTCGCGCTCAACGTTCGGATCGTCCACCATAGCCTTGCCGGTCTCGGCGCGTTCCTCTGCCTGAGCGTGCATCTGCTTCACCTGCTTGTTCTTCATCAGCACTGAGATCATCAGGTTGAAGAGCTCAAGGTACTGCATGTTGCCGCTGCTCGCCATCTTATTCTTGAGCATCAGGTTGAGGACCTCGTTCGGCGGAAGTGACGCCAGCTGCGCGAGGACCCCCACATCCTGCAGGATGAGTTTGGTGTCTACGCCTTCGACGCTGCTTTTGACCTTGGCCTTGCCGTCTTTGAACCAGATGCTCTGGGCGACTTCACCGTTCTCTGTAGTGAGACCGATGGAGAAGTTGATCCAGCCGTCCTTTGATTTCAGGTACTCCTGATTCTTCTTCACCTTTGTGAACTCAAAGGCGAATCCATGGAGCACCGCGTTCGCGAGACGGTCCGCTAGTATTCCGGTCGCTGATCTGTCCATATCCTGATTACCTCCTTAGCATTCGATGCCTTCACGGCGGAATATATCTTTACAGTGTTCAAGTTTTTCGCTGCTTTGCCAGTGTTTCACGTCCCTCAGCGCTTCATCGACGCTTATGCCTAGTTTCTCGGTCTTGCCGTACCACGTCGGGTTGTACGGCAGAAGCTCCGTCCTTGTCACTCCTGTCTCTTTATACAGACGCATGATCGCGCTCAGATTCTCATCGGTATCCGTTATTTCCGGTATCAGTGGAGTACGCGGCAGGAACGAGAAGCCCATCTCAGCGGAATCCGCGACAAGACGGCGGAAATTCTCAAGTATAACATCATTGTATACGCCGCAGTATTTCTTATGCGCTTCACGGTCGGCGATCTTTATGTCCATGTAGATGCTCGACACGTACGGCAGCAGTTTTTCCCGTACTTTCTCATAATTGAACATGCCGCAGGTCTCGATATGCACGCGTATGCCTTCTTCAGTCAGGCGTTTCGCGAGTTCTCCGACCCAGTCGGTGAACATCGTCGGCTCGCCTCCGGTAAGCGTCACACCGCCTCCCGAGACATTATAGAAAGGCTTGTCGAGAGCGCACTTTTTTATGATGTCTTCCATCGGCATCGGCTCGCCTACTCTCTGCAGAGCCTTCGGCGGGCAGCTCTCCGTGCATTTGAAGCACCTGACGCATCTGCCGCGGTCGACTATCCCCGGCTGCGCCGGATCCGCCGCTTTCTGAGGGCAGACCTTTTTACATGTCGCGCAGCCGATGCAATCCGCGAGTGAGACAGACAGTTCCGCCTCCACGTGTTTGCTCTCCGGATTGTGGCACCAGACGCAGTCAAGCGGGCAGCCTTTGAAAAAAACAGCAGTGCGTATGCCCGGGCCGTCATCCAGGGAATTGCCTTTTAGCTCAAGAACAAGCGGCCGCTTCGCTTCAGATACCGTGCCGGTCATCATATCAGATCACCTCCGCGGATTCTTTTATCGACACCTCGCTCAGCCTTTCGATCAGACGCTCGTGCTCTGTGATCAGGTCGTAGACCGCGTCCTCGGAGAGCACTCCCCGTTTGAGATCATCGGGAAGTTTGCCTTCTTCATCGGCCTCAAAGTCCTGCATCCAAAGACCGCCTTCGTAGTAATCCAGGAGCTTATAGTAATTTTCGCGCTCCCATTCGTATCTGGTCAGAGCGTCCGAAAGATCCTTTACGGCTTTCGAGACATCATCCAGATACTTTTCCATCTGTTCTATTCTGTAGATACGTTCCCTGTTC
>SVDB01000107.1 GCA_015058065.1 Clostridiales bacterium | reverse complement strand
ATGTGCGCCTTGAAGATATCCTCAAAGTCGTGCTTGATGATGAAGCAGACTCTTCTGAATCCCGCCTGATAAGCGTCATAGAGGCTGAAATCCATTATGATGTCGCCCTGTTCGGTTATCTGATCGAGCTGCTTGTTGCCGCCGTATCTGCTGCCCATGCCGGCTGCCATTATCACTAAGATAGGTTCCATTCGATTCTCCTTTTTTGCTTAATTTTGTTTCAGCGCTGCTTCAAGACGCGCGCGCACTTTGTCTTCTCCCATGATCTGCTGGATCGCCCAGACATCAGGTGACTGCGCGCGCCCCATGAGCGCTATCCTTATGACTGTACTGACATGTCCCACATGCCCCTTATAATCATCCGGATTCTTTTTGAAATCCTTCGGCTTCGCTGCGTAACCGAGCGAAACAGCCAGTTCTCTGATCTTACCGAACCACTGCTCGTTGTCGTCGGAGTGGTCGTATGAATCAAGATAGCCTTTGAGTATCGCCGCGGCGTCCGCCGCCGCTTCAGCCGGATAGTCGTCTTTTGTTTCGAACGCCTCATCGAAGAAATATCCGATGAAATCCATTATCTGCCTCGCGTATACAAGGTCGGCCCTCGGGCGCGCGTCGTGTCTGCCCAGGTCCAGTATCTCAGCGAGGTGATCCATGTCAGCGAACATGTAGCCGTACTCAGGCGCGAACTCATCTGACCACGATCTTAGCCATTCAGCGAGTTCATGGGCGTCGATGTGAAGCAGAGTGTTCTTGCTGACATCGTTGAGCTTGTCAAGGTCGAACAGCGCTCCGCTGCTCGACATTTTCTCTGTCGTGAATTTGAAATCCTCTGCGGGAGCATCCGGGTTTTCGATGCGCCATTCCTCGTAGTTCGAGTTCAGAATGGTGAGAAGATACTCTCTGACCGCGGCAGGGTGGTAGCCTTCGTTGCGGTAGAAGTCGAGCGAGAGTTCAGGGTCTTTACGCTTTGAGAGCTTGCGTTTGTTGCCGTCCTCGCCGATCTTCATCAGCTGAGCGGTGTGGCAGTAGACCGGCAGTTTCCACCCGAGATCTTCGAAGAGCTCGACATGGATAGGAAGCGACGGCAGCCATTCTTCGCCTCTGACCACATGTGTAGTGCGCATTAGGTGGTCGTCGACCACGTGAGCGAAGTGATAGGTCGGGATGCCCGTCTGCTTGATGATGACGACATCGAGGAAGTTGTCAGGTACCGAGAGATCGCCACGGATGGCGTCATGCACGATGTGCCTCGCTGTATCTTCGGCTGAGGCGTTAGGGACTCCGTTCGATCTCAGCCTGATGACGAATGGCTCGCCGGCTTTTATCCTAGAGACGACTTCAGTCTCGACTGCCTCGTCTTTGTCCCAGTCCCTGTATTTTGACCAGCCGGCGTAAACACCCGGCGCGATCTTCTGTGATTCCTGCTCTTCTCTGATCGCGGTGATCTCGTCTTCTGTCAGAAAACACGGGTAGGCGAGACCCTGACTGAGCAGACGCTTCGCGAATGTGCGGTAGATCTCACCGCGATGGCTCTGTGTGTAGTCGCCGTAATCGCCGATGTCTCCCGCCGCGGTGACACCCTCATCGAAGCGGATGCCGAAGAAGTCAAGCGAGCCGATTATCGTCTCGACCGCGTTCTCGACATAGCGCTTGTCATCGGTATCTTCGATCCTGAGGAAGAATGTGCCGCCGCTCTGGTGTGCCAGCCTCTCGTCCACGAAGGCTCCGTACAGGTTGCCGAGGTGGATGAAACCGGTAGGGCTCGGGCCGAGCCTGGTGACCATGGCGCCTTCAGGCAGATCCCTCGGCGGATACATCGCTTCGTACTCCTCAGGGCTGTGCGCGAGCGACGGGTATATAAGTTCGCTTAATTCTTTATGATCCATTTGCTTTCCTAAATTAACAGAGTTTAGCCTTACCCATCAATTATAAGCCATGAAAATCGCAAAAAACAAGGCATACAGCATTGACTCAAAATGTAAGTTTGATTAAAATGATAAAGATTTTTGATTAAAGAGAAGAAGGGAAAAATAATGAAAGGAAACGTAATAGTCGGACAGTCCGGCGGACCGACCGCCGTTATCAATTCCAGTCTTGCGGGCGTTATCAAGGCGAGCTGGAAAGCAGGCATCAGACGCATCTATGGTATGCATTACGGTATCGAGGGATTCCTGAACGAGGATATCATCGATATCGAAGACTACATCACGAGCGGACAGGATCTTTCGCTCCTCAAGAGGACACCATCGTCGTTCCTCGGCACATGCCGTTATAAACTGCCTCCTGCGGAGGGCAACGAAGACCTCTACGAAAAGATATTTGACATACTTGATAAGAAGAACATCGAGTTTTTCCTCTACAACGGAGGCAATGACTCGATGGATACGATAAAGCAGCTCGCTGATTATGCTGTATCGCATCAGAAGAAGCAGAAGTTCATGGGCATCCCTAAGACCATCGACAACGACCTGCCGATGACCGATCACTGCCCGGGCTACGGCTCGGCCGCGAAGTACATCGCCACTTCGATGAAAGAGATCATCAGGGACAACGAGAGTTACGGCGTTTCGAAGCCGACCATCTGCATCGTTGAGATCATGGGACGCCACGCGGGATGGCTCACAGCTGCCGCGGCTCTGTCGAGAGACATCGACTGCTCCGGCCCGGACCTGATCTATCTGCCTGAAGTCACCTTTGACATCGATGATTTCATCAAGAGGATCAAGGAACTCGCGAAGAACAAAAAGTCGGTCGTAGTCGCCGTATCAGAAGGCCTCAAGACCGCGGACGGCAAGTTCGTATGCGAACTCGGAAGCATCAACGATCACGTCGACGCTTTCGGTCATAAACAGCTCGCCGGAACAGCCGCGTTCCTCTCGGGCGTTGTGACACGCGAGACAGGTCTCAAGTCGCGTTACATCGAATTTTCATCACTCCAGAGATGCGCTGCTCATCTGGCATCGCGTAAGGATTCCGATGAGGCATATAACGTGGGATTCCTCGCTGCTGAGGCTGCGTTCGAGGGCAAGACCGGCATGATGGTCACCATCCAGGTCGACTGCAGAGAGCCTTATGTCGAGACATACGATATGTTCGACATCCACGAGGTAGCGAACGTTGAGCGCAAGGTGCCGCTGAAGTGGATCATCAACGACGGCACGTATGTGAGCGATGAGTTCCTGAAGTACGCGAGACCGTTCATCATCGGATCGGTACAGCCTTACACAGCCGGAGGCCTGCCTATCCACATGACCATGAACAAAAAGAAAAAATAGAAAACTGTATAAAAAAGCCTCCCGTACACATCTTTACGGGAGGCTTTTCGATACATAGTTGAAGTTTCTTGTTCCATTATGTATCATTGAATGCAGGTATTAATGGAAAAGGAATGGAGTTTTATTGTGGCTGAAAACATTGAGATAAAAGAAGTAAAGACCAAGGCGGATCGGCGCATATTCGTTGAATACCCGAACCGCCTTTATCGTGATCACGAAAACTTCGTCCCCGCGTTCTACGGAGACGATATCGACGACTGGGACGAGAAGAAGAATCCGGCCTTCGAATACTGCGAAGCCAGATCCTGGCTCGCGTACAGAGACGGCGAAGTGGTGGGACGCATAGGCGCGATCCTCAGCCACGCGGCGAACGAAAAATGGGGAACGAAGAGAATGCGCTTTTCACAGGTCGACTTCATAGATGACAGAGCGGTGTCAAAGGCGCTGTTCGATACCGTTGAGGCTTGGGCGAAAGAGAAGGGCATGAACGAGGTCCACGGACCGCTGGGCTTCTGCGACATGGACAGAGAGGGCATGCTCGTCGAAGGCTTCGACAAGAGAAGCATGTTCTATACATACTACAACGACCCGTATTACATCGATCACCTTGAAGCGCTCGGATATGTTAAGGATACTGACTGGATAGAGCACCTGATCCCGCTCAACGGATGGGACGACCCTAACTACAAGAGGCTCAAGAAGATCTCCGACGCCATGCTCAAGAGGACGGGTTTCCATAAAGTCGAGGTGAAACACAAGTCCGGATACAAACCGTACATAAAGCAGGTATTCGAACTTGTCAACATCGCGTACGCTCACCTTTACGGTGTGGTGGAACTCAATGAGAGACAGATCAAAAAGTATACGAACAAGTTCCTGCCGCTGGTCGATCCTGATTTCGTATGCCTGATCGTAGACGACAACGATAAGTTGATGGGCTTCGGAGTCGGAGCGCCTTCGACTGCAGAGGCCATGCGCAAATGCGGAGGGCATCTGATGCCGTTCGGATGGATCGGTCTGCTGAAGGCTTTGGCGCAGAAAAAAGACACGCTCGATCTTCTGCTGATAGCGGTAAGACCTGAATATCTCAAGACGGGCCTCAACGGCGTCATAATGGAGCATCTGTTCACAGGCTGCAACAAGAACGGCATCCGCAAGGCGGAGACCGGGCCGCAGCTCGAGTACAATACAAACGTGCATCACCAGTGGAAGATGTTCGACATAGAGCCGCACAAGCGCAGACGCTGCTTCATCAAGCAGATATAGGC
>SVDB01000106.1:2051-4545 GCA_015058065.1 Clostridiales bacterium | reverse complement strand
GGAGGCTGGCTGTCCTTCTTGTTTCTGATACTGATGAGGATCAGCACGATGATCGTTACGATGTAAGGGATCATCTTGTACAGTTCCTTGGTCGCGAAATTCGTTCCCGTCGGAATGTAGAGGTAAAGGATCAGCAGTCCGCCGAAGAGTATCGACTCGAGAATCGCTACGTTCGGACGCCAGATCGCGAAGATTACCAGAGCGATGGCGAGCCATCCGCGGTCACCGAACGCGTCGTTGGACCATACACCGCTGGCGTAGTCCATTACGTAATAGAGTCCGCCGAGTCCCGCGATCATGCATCCGATGCATACCGAGAAGTATTTGTATCTGTTGATATTGATACCCGCGGCATCGGCTGTCGCAGGGTTCTCGCCTACGGCTCTGAGTTCGAGACCCGTACGTGTCCTCTTCAGGATGTAGTTGGTGACCAGCGCGATGATGATAGCGACATATGTCATGAATCCGTAAGACAGAAGCAGCTCGCCGACCGCGCCGGCCTTGTCCGCGAACGGGAAGCCGGTCTTGAACGCCTTACTTGTAGCTGTAAGTGCGATCGAAGGAACGTCGCTGCCTGTCAGCTTCATGATGGATCCGCCGAAGAAGTTTCCGAATCCTACTCCGAATGTCGTCATCGCGAGTCCGGTAACGTTCTGGTTGGCTCTGAGTGTTACTGTCAGGAAGCAGAATATCAGTCCCATGAACAGCGAGCCGATCAGACAGGCTATAAGCGGTATCAATACGCCTATGAGCGGATTGAATGCCGCGCCGGAATTCTCGTAAATGAACGATCCTATTACGCCCGATATCGCTCCTACGTACATGACGCCCGGGATACCGAGGTTAAGGCTTCCGGATTTTTCGTTGAGTGTTTCACCGACACAGCCGAGAAGCAGCGGTATGCTCTGTACGATGGCTCTCGGTATGAAAGTAACCAGACTAAACATCAGCGGCCTCCTTTCTGTGCGACTTACGGAAGTGTACCTGATAGTTGATGAAGAACTCGCTTCCGATTACGAAGAAGAGGATTATTCCTGTCAGGATGTCTCCGAACGACTTGTTGAGTCCGAACGCGGTCGAGATCTCAGCCGCGCCTCTCGACATGAATACGATCAGGAATCCCGAAAGCAGCATGCCGATCGGATTGAAGTGAGCGAGCCATGCTACCAGTACTCCGAGGAATCCTCTGCCGCCTGCCAGTGTAGTCGTGATCGTGTGGTCGGTGCCGGCAACCATGAGCCAGCCGGTGAGGCCGCAGATCGCGCCTGTGAGCAGGAGTGTTCTCATGATTACTCTGTCTACCTTGATGCCTACGTACTTAGCCGTATTCTGGCTGTCACCTACTACAGAGAGCTCGAATCCGTGCTTGCTGTACTTCAGGTAGATATACATGAGCACGGTGACCAGGATAGCGACCAGTACTACCAGCAGATACGGCTTGCCTGCCAGTGTAGGCAGCCATCCGACCTGAGTGTTCTGGTTGATGATACCGACTTTTCCGGATCCCTTCGGGGACTCCCATTTGATTATGAAGTAAGCGACGAGCTGTATGCCGACGTAGTTCATCATCAGCGTGAACAGTGTCTCGTTGGTATTCCATTTGGCCTTGAAGAAAGCCGGGATGAACGCCCACAGAGCTCCGAAAGCGACAGCGCAGACCAGTGTCAGCGGGATCATGCCCGCGTTTGTCATGCTGCCTCCGAGGTATACCATGCACGCGGATGTCGCAAGTACGCCCGCGAGCACCTGCCCCTCGCCTCCGAGGTTCCAGAACTTCATCTTGAACGAAGGAGCAAGAGCTACAGATACCATTAGCAGTATCGAGAGTTCTTTCGCGAGTACCCAAACTTTTCTTTCACTGCCGAACGAGCCGTTCCACATCGAAGCGTATACGCTGAACGGGTTCAGGTGGGTAGTAACAGTCGTTACTATGGCGCATACGATCAGCGCGAGAAGTATGCTCGCGAGACGGATCGCCCATTCACGCTTCTTGGATATCTCCTTGCGTTTGGTGATGTGGATGAAAGGTTCTTTTACAGTCTTATCCAATTTCTCCACCTCCCACCTTTGTCATGAGCAGTCCGACTGAATTCTTGTCGGTCGTCCTTCCGTCTACGATCCCGCTTACCTTACCGCCGCAGAGAACGAGTATACGGTCGCTCAGTTCGAGCAGAACGTCGAGGTCCTCTCCGACGAAGATAACGGCTACTCCGCGCTTCTTCTGCTGATTGATCAGATCGTAGATCGTATATGAAGCATTGATATCCAGACCTCTTACGGCGTATGCGGTCATCAGCACCGTCGGCGCGAGAGCGATCTCACGTCCTACAAGTACTTTCTGTACGTTTCCGCCTGATAGTCTGCGGACCGGTGTGTCGACTCCCGGAGTCACGACTTCGAGTTCTTCAACGATCTTCTTCGCGAGTTCCCTCGGAGTCTTACGGTCTGTGAATCCGATGCTTCCGTGTCTGTACGACCTGAGCATCATATTGTC
>SVDB01000106.1:0-1951 GCA_015058065.1 Clostridiales bacterium | reverse complement strand
ACCATCATGTTGGTCATTTCCTGAGCGTTGGTCTCCTTTGTTATCAGTTGTCCGATGAATTCGCCCTTGCGCAGTACGGCTACCTTGTCTGAGATCTCCTCTACCTCGTGGAGTTTGTGAGTGATGATCACGACCGCCTTGCCGTCTGCCTTCATGTTGCGGAGCACCGCGAAGAGCTTTTCGGTCTCTTGCGGGGTCAGTACCGCAGTAGGCTCATCCAGTATGAGTATGTCCGCTCCTCTGTAGAGCACCTTTACGATCTCTACCGTCTGCTTTTGTGATACGGACATATCGTAGATCTTCTGATCCGGATCCACATCGAAGCCGTAAAGATCGCAGATCTCGCGGATGCGCTTTGACGCCGCCGCTATGTCGATCTTTCCCTTCGGAATGTGCTTGCCGTCCGGATCGGTTTCCATGCCGAGCACGATGTTCTGAGCGGCGCTGAAAACATTTACCAGTTTGAAATGCTGGTGTATCATGCCGATACCATGATCGAAAGCGTCTTTCGGAGATGATATCATCACCGGTTCGCCATCGATCATTATCTCGCCGTCATCAGGAAAGTAGATGCCGGAGAGCATGTTCATCAGCGTCGTTTTGCCCGAACCGTTCTCGCCGAGGAGCGAAAGTATCTCTCCCCTGTAAATGTCGAGATCGATCTTGTTGTTGGCTATCGTACTGCCGAATGTTTTGGTGATGTTCCGCATCGAAACTGCGGGTGTTCTGCCGTCTTGCAAAATATCATCCCCTTTCCGGGACTTCTTCCCGTTTTTCTTAAACTTTGACCGGCCCCACTCCCGCGAGACCGGTCAAGTCATTTATCAAGTATTTGCTCTTAGGTTAGGTCCTAGAACGCAGTATCGAGCAGGTTGATGCCGTCGATCTGCAGGTCGAAATAAGGAGCTGATCTGAACTCTGATTCATGGAAGTATCCATCGAGGATTACCTCGGTATCTCCCGCGTATTCAGGGTCAGTGTCAACGTCTGCCATGTACGAATCAAGCGGAGCGCCATTTACTGTGAATGTGCTCGTATCATATACATGGAGTGTGCCTGCCTCGAGAGCAGCCTTGACTTCTTCTACCTTCTCAACTGTTCCAGGAGCAGCAGCCTTCTCGTTGATCTCTGTGAGTTCAACAGAACCTGTAGCGATGGTTCCTGTCCAGTCAGGATCGAGTGCCTCGCCGTTCTGAACCGCGCCGATCACGTATTCATAGTAAGGCGACCAGTTGATCCTGGAAGCAACGATGAATGTGTCAGGGCAAGCTTCAACTGTGCTGCCGTTGTAGGAAACGTCAGGTACTCCGGCCTCCTGGCATGCAGTAGGAGCTCCCATGGAGTCAGCGTGCTGGCTGATGAGTACGCAGCCGCCCTGGATCAGCTTTGTAGCGCCTTCCTTCTCAGCTGTCTCATCATACCATGAACCTGTGAATGTTACGTCCATCGTAGCGCTCGGGCAAACGGAACGTGCGCCGAGGAAGAACGATGTATAGCCGGAAACTACCTCTGCGTATGTGAAGGCTCCGACATATCCGATCTTCGCCTGGTCAGCTGTGATCTGGCCGGACTCGATCATCTCGTTGAGCTTCATTCCTGCGGCAACGCCTGCGAGGTAACGTCCCTCATAGATAGCCGCGAACGCGTTGTGGTAGTTTGCAAGACCCTCAGTGTGAGCCTTTGTTCCTGTTGCGTGGCAGAACTGTACATCAGGATACTCCTTGGCCGCCTGGATCATGAAGTCCTCATGTCCGAACGAGTCCGCGAAGATGATCGTGCAGCCTTCGTCTACGAGCTCACCTGCTGTATCGTAGCACTCCTGTCCTTCAGGGACGTTTGTCTTTACGATACCGGTGACTCCCATCTTCTCGCAGCTCTCATTGAAAGCGTTGATGAAGTTGAGGTCATAAGTGGAGTTCTCGTCGTGGAGGCAGATCAGACCGACCTTCAT
>SVDB01000105.1 GCA_015058065.1 Clostridiales bacterium | reverse complement strand
GCCATCAGATGGGAGCCTGAAGGGAAGCCGAAAGCCATCCTGCAGATCATCCACGGAATGATCGAGTTCATCGACAGATATGATCCTTTCGCGACCTATATGGCAGATAACGGCTGGCTGGTCACAGGTGAAGACCATCTCGGACACGGTGCCTCGGTCATAGCAGATGAGTATCACGGATATTTCGGCAAGGACGGCAACGCCTGCGTGATCAAAGATATCCATAAGCTGAGAGAGATGACGCATAAAGAGTTTCCGAATGTGCCTTACACTATGCTTGGTCACAGCATGGGATCATTCCTTATCAGACAGTACATCACCGAGCAGGACGGAGACTACGCGAAGGGACTTTCCGGAGTCATCGTCATGGGCACGGGCTGGCAGCCTAACGCGGTACTCAGGTTCGGCAAGCTGGTAGCGAAGATGTACGGAATAAACAAGGTCGGCAAGAGGGCTCCGATCATCGACAAGCTTTCATTCGGAGACAACCTCAAAAAGATAGAGAATCCGAAGTATGTAGCCGACTGGCTCACAAAGGATGAAGCCATCGTCGAATGGTACATGAATGAGCCTTGGTGCCAGTTCAACTTCAGCGCGAACGGATATTACAACATGTTTGACGGCATGCTGAAAGCGCATGATCCGAAACGAATGGCCAAGCTTCCTGCGGGACTGCCTATCCTCATCACGTCGGGAGCTGAGGACCCTGTAGGCGCGTGGGGAGAGGGCGTACGCAAGACTTACGTGGCATACACGGATAACTCCCCTTGCGAAGTGTCCATCAAGATCTACGACGATGACAGACACGAGATCCTCAACGAAACAGACAAGGATCAGGTCTGGGCCGATATGCGCGAATTCCTGGAAGATTGCGTCGGATAAAGCGCTGACAGCACAGCTAAGCGACTTTAAATGGAATACAACGCGGCTCTCATAGCACGAATAATCACCGCTGCCGTTTTAGCCATCTTTTTTGGCAACGGCAGTGTTGTCGCGTTCAACCGCATAAAACCTCAATGGTTCGAAGACTGGGATGAAGACAGCGTCGCTCACGGATCATTAGCTGAGCCTCGAAGGATACTTCCGGTAAAGCTGGTGGAGGCTGACGCCGACGGAAGGCAAAGGCTCCCAAGCAGTCCATGGAAGTATGCTTTCACGGGATATTTTGCCCTTACAGGGCTTTATCTCGCAATAAGGGGCAGCGGTCTCATGTTTGAGATATCTGTGCTCTGTGTGCTGTTTATCGTCCTTGAGATGGCTGTCGCCGACCAGCTCTACAGGATAGTGCCCGATCAGTTCTGCATAATGCTGGCGATCTCCGCCGCGGCTTTCGTCGACTATCACGAAAAATGGTGGGAACCTGCCGCAGGGGCGGGACTCGGTCTAGGCATATCCCTGGCGGTGCTCCTGCTGGGCATGCTGCTCTTCAGGACCGGAAGCATCGGCGGAGCGGATATCAAGTTTTTCACCTGCATGGGACTCATCGCCGGAAGGACCGGGATCGTCATGATATACATACTGACGACTTTGCTGTTCGCTCTGTACTCGGTGTTCATCATCGCGACACGGCGCGGGACCGTGAAGGACCGCAATCCGATGATGCCCGCGGCCTGCGCGGCAGTCACGATATATTTTCTGTTCCTCTGGAACGCGGGAGACCTGCTGCTGTTTGAACTGTGAAAAAGCAGTCTTGATAACATTTTCAACATGACCAGGAACGTTCTGATCAAAATCGAATATGACGGCACGGATTTCAACGGTTGGCAGATCCAGCCCGACGCCCGCACGGTGCAGGGCGAGATCGAGCACGTGCTGAAATACATCGCCGGCAGGGATGTACACATCCACGGGACCAGCCGTACTGACGCGGGCGTGCACGCCCTTGGACAGTGCGCGACTTTTGACTGGGACTCCAACATGCCGGTCGAAAAACTGCCTGAGGTCATGAACCGCAGGTTCGGCGCGGGCGGCGAAGGCAGGAGCGGAGCTCCGGGAGACATCCGCATAATCTCCGCCGAGGTGATGCCTGAAGATTTCCACGCGAGGTATTCCTGCAAAGGCAAGACATACAGATATGTTATAGACAAAACAGGGGACATCTTTGTGAGGAACCGCGCGTTCCAGTATCCGGGAGCAGACAAACTGGACATCGGAGCCATGCGCGAAGCCGCGTCGCACATCGTGGGCACTCACGATTTCAAGTGCTTCGAGACAGCGGGGGGCACTCCGCGCGAGTCAACGGTGCGCACCGTCTCGGCGCTTGAAATTACAGAAGACGAAAACTCGATCTTCATCGAGATAACAGGAGACGGCTTCCTGTATAATATGGTAAGGATAATCGTCGGCACGCTTGTTGAAGCCGGCGAGGGACGAAGGACAGCCGAGGGGGTCGCTGACGTGATAGAAAGCCGCGACCGCTCAAAGGCGGGCTTCACGGCGCCGCCGCAGGGGCTGTACCTTAAAGAGATATTTTTTTGAAGCATCAGCCTCGAACCGGCTGACAGCAGACAGGAGACGATTTGTATAAAGTCAGGATAGACAAATTCGAAGGACCGTTCGACCTTCTCATATACCTGCTCGAAAACGCGAGGATGGACATATATGATATTAAGGTCGCTGAGATAACGGAGCAGTATATCGGGTATCTCAAAGAGATGGAACAGCTCAACATCGAGGTGGATACCGAGTTCATAGTGCTCGCGGCTGTTCTCATACGCCTTAAATCACGCATGCTTCTGCCTAGGATCAACGACGCGGGCGAGCTCGAGATCATCGAAGACCCTAGAGTCGAACTCCGCGGAAGGCTGCTCGACTATATGCGCATAAAGAGGGCGGCCGAGGTGCTCGCTGCCGCCGAAGAATACAATCTCGCGGTACACGAGAAGCCGGCGGAAGACATGTCGGTCTATCTCGACGACCCGGATGAGATACTGCGTGTGAGCGACGAGCAGCTGGTGAACGCGTTCATACTCTTCCTGACCAGGCGCAAAAAAGTCGAGGATGTCAAAAAGCGTTACACCAGAGTACGCCTCCGCAAGGAGACCATAGAGAACCGCATAAGCGAAATGACCGAGCTCCTCGAGAGCAAGCTCAGGGACGGGAACGGAAAGGTGCTGTTCACCGAACTGCTGCCTGAGAAGCCGGACAGATATGATATAACTCTCAGTTTCATGTCACTGCTTTCGATGATCAAGAATCAGGGCTATGACGCTGAGCAGAAGGAAAACTTCGGCGAGATCAACGTGATCAGGAGGGAGGCCGCAGATGTACAGTAAGAAGACCATGAAATCCGCGCTTGAAACGATGATGTTCATGTGGGGAGAGCCTCTCGAGGTCAAAGACGCTGCCGAGGTGCTCGAAGCGGACAAGGCGGAAGTGAGAGAACTCTTCTGCGAGCTCCGCGACGAATACGAATCTGAGGGCAGGGGAATCAGGATACGCGAAGCGGACGACGCCTTCGGTTTTGTCACGCTTGCCGACAATGACATGTTCCTGAAAAAACTCTGTACGCCTGTAAGGGTCAGAAGACTGTCGCAGGCCGCGCTTGAGGTGCTCGCGATAATCGCGTACCGCCAGCCGGTCACCAGATCAGAGATCGACTCGATCAGAGGCATCAAGAGCGAGCGTGTCATAGACGGACTCATCGACAAGGGTCTCATCGAGGTGACCGGAAGGTCGGAGGGAGTCGGCAGACCGCTCATCTACGCGACCACCAGGGAATTCCTGAAGAAGTTCGGCTTCGCGTCGCTCAAGGACCTTCCTGAAGTGCCCGAATACGAAGAACTAAGGCGCGACGGTGAAGATGAAGGCTATGGTCAGATATCAATAGATTTCGAGGACAAGGAATGAGGATAAATCAGTATATAGCAGCGGCGGGCGTAACGAGCCGCCGCAAGGCAGATGAACTTATAGAGCAGGGCCGGGTGAAAGTCAACGGCGGAAGGCTGACTTCGCCCGGTTATCATGTTGAAGAAGGCGATGTAGTCGAGGTCGACGGAGTGAGGATCGAGCCCGCGTCAAAGAAGGTCTATTATCTTCTGAACAAGCCGGCAGGTTATGTGACTTCGACAGCGGACAAGCAGGGCAGACCTCTCGTAACAGAACTCGTCCCGGACAGTGTCAGGGTATTCCCTGTGGGCAGGCTCGATTTCAACACTACGGGACTTCTGATACTGACCAACGACGGAGATCTTGCCAACGCGCTGATGCATCCGTCAAGGGAATTCGACAAGAAGTACCTTGTGCGCGCGCAGGGCATAGTGACCCGCGACGAAGCGAAGCGTCTCGAAGAGGGGATAGACATAGGCGGATTCGTAACTTCGCCTGCGGAAGTGCATCTCGCCAGGCATGACCGCAATTCGACCATTGCTGAGATCGTAATACACGAGGGCAAGAACAGGCAGGTACGCCGCATGTTCGAAGCCATAGGACATCCGGTGCTTGAACTCTGCCGCACAGGGCTGGGGGATCTCACGATCGGTAAACTCGCGATAGGGCAGTGCCGCAAGCTGAGCCCGGCTGAGGTAGCCGCGCTCAGAAAGGCCGTAGAATAAA
>SVDB01000104.1 GCA_015058065.1 Clostridiales bacterium | reverse complement strand
TCGTACCTTTAGGTATAATGAAGTCGCGACACTTTATTAACCAAGGAGGTACAAAGATGGCTCAACTCAATATTACCCTAAACCAGGACGAAATACTACAGCTTATGAAAGGCGACCGCGAAGGTGCTTTCGCAACACTTTTGCAGAACAGCCTGAATGCAGTTCTTAAAGCCGAATCAACAGAACAGCTTCACGCCGAATCATATGAGCGTACTGATGAACGCACGGGATACCGCAATGGTACACGTGAGCGTGTCCTGAACACGCGCATCGGCAGCATCACCCTTGAGGTCCCAAAGCATCGCGGTGAGCCATTCAAAACAATGATCTTCGACAATTACTGCCGCAGCGAGGCTGCTTTAATAGCAGCTATGGCGGAGATGGTCGTCAACGGCGTTTCTACCAGAAAAGTAGAGACCGTTGTTGAGACTCTGTGTGGCCTGACAATCTCAAAGTCTGCTGTCTCCGATCTATGCAAGGATCTTGATGAGGCGGTCAATGAGTTCAGGAACAGACCGCTGATGGAACATTATCCGTTCGTAACATTGGATGCCACATACTTCAAAGTCCGCGGGGACCACCGGATCATATCCAAGGCGTTCATGATCGCATACGCCACAAACAGCGAAGGCCGCCGCGACATCATCGGCTTCGGAGTCTATGCCAATGAGTCTAAAGAAACCTGGAGAGATTTCCTCCTCAGCCTAAGAAGCAGAGGCCTCAAGGATGTACGCGTCTTCGTATCCGACTCTCATGAGGGCATCAAATACGCAATATCTCAGGTTTTCCCTGAAACACCTTGGCAGAAATGCCAGTTCCACTTCACAAGGAACATCCTGGATAAAACTCCGAAGAGATATGTTGAAGGCCTTAAGGTTGAACTGCAGGAAATGTTCAATTGCGACACGATCAACGCAGCCAGATCTAAACGTGACTCGATCATCGCTGACTACAAGGATGTAGCTGAATCCGCAATGACATGTCTTGATGCCGGCTTCGAGGATTCTATGATTGCAATGGAACTTCCTAAGCATCTTCGCAGGTTTTTCAGGACCTCGAATCACATTGAGCGTCTCAACAGGGAGCTTAAGAGAAGATCCAAGGTGATCGGCATCTTTCCAAACATTGGATCCTTGAACAGACTCATGGGGTCAGTCCTGATCGAGCTCAATGAGAGGCGCAAAACATACAGAATGTTCTACAAGCCAATGTATAACGAGATCGAATCTCATGCTGACCGTCTGGCAAAGAAGGCCAGAGAACAGCAGCAAATTATGGAAGCAGCTTAGCCGGAGGCTTTCATAGCACGCACGAGAGCACCGTACACCGCGAACAACAATATCTCGTGCGCGCTCGAATACGCATTGTCATTAACTGTCGCAAGCTATTACCGATATATTTACCGGTCGTGCTCCTGTGCACTCCCGGGGTCTGCTTAGCCGATCGCCCCGCTCTATAGCTGTCCGGGTGGGTTTAGTAGTCCCCACCGGCCAGCGCTGGGGCTCTCGGAGCAGACCGAATCATTTGCCTAAAGGCTATTTACACTCAATTGTGGACTTGATTGCTATCACAAAGGGGAATCGAATAGTTTTGGCAAAAGCTATTACCATACCCTCTTTTTTGTTACAAGCGGAGATGGAGTTTTTTGTATTGATGGCATAAAATTCAATATCTGTTCCGGATCTGTATTCTATATTCCGGCTGGGCTTACTGCCAAATGCACAGCTTCCGGGATGAACCCCCTTGAATACTCATGGGTAAGCTTCACCGGCAACCGCTCTGCCGGATTCAGATATTCGTTTTTTATCACCTCATACAATCAGTATGTGATAAACGGTATAAACACCAAAGCATATTCTTCGATAATCAAAGAATCGCTGTCATTAAAATCCAATTCTTTAAGCAGCTATTTCCGCGTAAACAGCATACTTTTTGAGATCTTTGCCAAACTATCAGAAGAGTGCTCTCTCGAGAAAGTACCTCAAGGCGCAAGAGATCTTGCTGTAAAAGCTAAAAGCATTATCGACAGAGACTATTACAAAAAGATACAGGTGCAGCAGATAGCAGGAGAGCTGGGCGTTCATCCGTATTATCTCTCGCGTGTGTTCAAGGATGCTTTTGGTATCTCACCAAAGAAGTACATCATGGACCGCAAATTCTCCAACGCAATGGATAAGCTTTCAGTTACAGACATGCCTGTTTCAGACATCTCCGCCTCACTGGGATTCGACGATCAGCTGTCTTTTTCCAAAGCATTCAAAATACACAGCGGCTGCTCTCCTACAGAATTCAGAAAGCGGCATCAAAAGACTTCAAAAAAATACGGGAGCTGACATGCTCTCGTTTTTTCTATATCTGGTCAAACAGCCTGTCACCCTTAACGCAGGTTATCTCATAACGGTTTCCATAAATGTTTTTACTGCTTCCAGCACCTGATCCAGATGATAGTTGTAGCAGTGATCATCACCCGGGATAATAACAAGTTTTGCATCTGAATATTTTGCCGCCGCTTCGCGTGAATATTCAACAGGAATAGCCTCGTCCTCATCGCCGTGTACGATCAGGACGGGGTTTTTATAATGGCTGATCGCCCAGTCGACATCAAGCATCTGTGCCGCCCTGATATAATTTCCGTTTACTTTCTGCTCAGAGTTGGCCCACATCTCATCCGGGACATGGTCAGGGTCAAAGCTTCCCGTCAGTATCCTTCCGCTCCTGGCTCCCTCCGTGATCATCACAGCCGGTGACAGAGGAATCGCCGCTCTGAATATATCAGGCATCATTCCCGCAAGCATTATCGCGTTAACTCCGCCCTGGGAATGTCCGCATATGTACATGTCCGTGACGAAATCAAGCGTCTTCGCATAGTCGACTACTGTCATCGCGTTGTTGAGCCACTTGAAAAGGTTATGGTTCTCAAACGATCCCCCACTTTTGCCGTGTCCGTACATCTCCACGCGCAGGGATGCGATGCCGAGGCTGTTGAATGTCTCAGCGACAGCGATTATGTGCGTTTCTTCCATGTGACCCGTAAGGCCGTGTATAACTATAGCCAGCGGACATTTTTCGCCCTCTTTATAGCCGGCAGGCATGTCAAGCTTGGCATGCAGTTTTATTCCGTCATCTTCAATGTAAAACTCTTTCATTTTCTCTTTTCCGCCTTATTTGTTTTCACCGCCGAACAGCACTTCCCTGCTGCCGTTGCTTCTTATAACTTCCGAATACCAGTATGCCGAGTCCTTCAACGTGCGCTCCTGAGTGCGGTAATCCACATATATCAGTCCGAAGCGCTTTTCATAGCCGAAAGCCCACTCGAAATTATCGAGTATCGACCACGCCATGTATCCGATCACAGGATAGCCCTCGTCTGCCGCGCGGCTGAGACCGCGCAGATACCATTTGAGGAACTGTATGCGCTGAGGGTCGTGCACGTGTCCGTCATCCATTTTGAAATCGATGATGGCGATGCCGTTTTCGCTTATCATCACCGGGATGCGGTATCTTTCATATATGAACCTGACTCCCCAGTACAGAGCGTCAGGCGTGACCGGCCAGCCCATGTTGGTGCGCGGCATGCCCGCCCATGCTTTCTCATTTACGCCGTCCGGCCCTTCATTGTAATTGTTTGCCAGATAGCAGTTCCAGCCTATGTAATCAAGCGGCTGATTTATGACAGCCATGTCCCCTTCCCTCAGCACGCTCATCAGCCTCGGATGCGCTGTGCCGTTCATGATAGGATCAAGCCACCAGTTGAGTCTGTAGTGATTGACGTCTTCGGCAAAGGTTGCGAGCCTTGCGTCTTCTATGTCCTTCTCATCTTCTGACTCAGGCATCATGAGAGTGCTGTCGGTCGCTATGCCTATCTGAGGCGACAGCACGGCATGCTCACGTATGACCGAGGCAGCCCTGCCGTGGCACATGAGAAGACTCCTCGAAAGCCTTGAGATCTTGTCGAACTCCTCTTCGGAGCCCGGCTCGCACTTCTCGTACGGAGGATGCGTGCCGTGCAGATAGCCTTCGCCCAGGAAGGAAGTCCCCTCATTGAAGGTCATCCAGTATCTGACTCTGTCCGAGAGAGCCTTCACAACGGCTTCGGTATATTCAGCAAAATAGTCGCTTATGGAGTCGTTATACCAGCCGCCCTTTTCATGCATCCACATCGGGAGATCCCAGTGATACAGAGTGCAGAGCGGTGTTATACCCGCGGCAAGCAGCTCATCCACGAGCTCGCTGTAAAAGCTGAGTCCCTTTTCATTTATCTCTCCCTCACGCGGAATGACTCTCGGCCAGCTTACCGAGAAACGATAAGCTTTGAGTCCTATCTTCTTCATGAGGGCCACATCTTCGCGGAAATGATGGTAGTGGTCGCATGAGACAAAAGGAGTATCTCCGTGAGCAACATGGCCGTCGCTCAGGGCGTCCCATATGCTGAGGCCCTTTCCGTCCTCGTTATACGCTCCTTCTACCTGAGGAGCCGCGCTCGCGGCGCCCCACAGAAAACCTTTTGAAAAAGCCATCATGTCCTCCTGTTATCTGTTCAGTACTGTCTTCAGTCCCCTGTCGATATATTCGTTCCAGAACTGCCATGTGTGCCTGCCCGGTCC
>SVDB01000001.1 GCA_015058065.1 Clostridiales bacterium | reverse complement strand
TGAGTTGTGTGGTTGCAACTTCAGTATACGGGTAAATCCGCGTTCCTACAAATGTGAGGTCACTTCATATTGTCTATAATGACTTTACCGGGACGGATTTTGGCAGTTCGGTAAGAGCATTCAGGGCGTTCCATCAGGACTTCGAGAATGATCTGATGCCGGCGGTCGAAGGTAAATACCATACTTACGCGAGATCGGTCTCAGATGAGGATCTGAAAGCATCGAGAGATCACCGGGCGTTTGGCGGATTCTCGCTGGGATCTGTTACGACCTGGCTTGAGTTCTGCTACGACTATGATTACATAAGATACTTTCTCCCGATGAGCGGCTCCAGCTGGTATTACGGCGGATACGGAGATTTTCAGATAGAAAAGAACGTAGACTTCATAGAGCAGCTTGTAAAGGACAACGATCTCGATGAGCGCGGGTACTTTATCTATCATGCAGTCGGAACGAAAGACGGAGTGAAGAGTCAGAGCATCGATATGGCAAATGAGATGCTGTCGCGCAATGAAACATTCACCCCGGATCATTACGTTTTTTATCAGAAAGATGGGGGATATCATGATTTTGATGCTGTAAGGGAATACCTGTACAATGCGCTGCCGGTGTTCTTTGAAGATATAGAGATCGAGGAATACTATTCAAAAGAAACCCCGACAGCAGACGTTTTAAATGATCCTGCGTTCGGAGATTACGGCAGACTTATATTCCCCGTAAACAGCGGATATATGAGCGGCAGTACTCTGGGTGATCTCAGGCTGACATGGTACAACTACATCGATCCGGACAAAACCGTCGAGATCTGCAATTATATGAAGGCTCATGCAGAGAGTGGGGACGTCATTTTTTACGATATCTATTCAGAAACAGAGAAGAAGGACGATCCTGCAAAGAACGACACGGGGCTGTTCTTCTTTAAGGGTGATCCCGGAGCAAAATTTGCGATATGCAATGCGGGAGGCGGCTTTGCATACGTTGGCGCGATGCACGACAGTTTTCCGCATGCACTTGAACTTTCGAAGAAAGGCTATAACGCTTTCGCCCTGATATACAGACCGGGATGGCAGACTGCCTGCGAAGACCTTTCGAGAGCTGTTGCCTTTATCTTTGAGCATTCGGAAGAACTGGAAGTTGATACCGGCGGATACTCTCTGTGGGGAGGCTCAGCAGGCGGAAGAATGGCAGACTGGGTCGGAACTTACGGTACGGAATACTTTGGTGAGAAAGCGTATCCGCATCCTGCTGCTGTCATCGTTAATTATACCGGCCTTTCAGAGGTGACAGGATATGAGCCGCCTACATACAGCGCTGTTGGAACAAGCGATGGCATCGCAAACTGGCGTACGATGAAAGCCAGGCTTGATGCTATGTCTGAGATGGGCATTCCGACAGAGTTTCACTCTTATACCGGATTGCCGCATGGATTTGGTCTTGGGACAGGGACAAATGCGGAAGGCTGGATCAATGATGCCGTGGCATTCTGGGAAAATAATATGATTTGAGGCAGAGAATGTGGATAATCAACATAGGATTCAAACTGGATTGGGTACAAACTTATGATTTTGCCAGATTGCTGAGATATCCAATTATATTGTCATTTATATTGCCGGTAAGGGCGCGGTTGTAGTTGCATATGAATGTCCCGGATATGAGGATCATCATGGCTTCAGCTTCGTTTTTACCGGCTTCTTCTCCATAGATCTGAATCAGACATTTTTCCATGACTTCCCGCCATTCACGGAATTCATCCGTGACCATTCTGCCGATCTCTTCACTGTAATGACCCAGGACATACGTCTGTGTAGTCGCATTAGGTCTGAATTCATTTGCCTGTCCGTCAGCGACATACTGCATGAATGCGTTCATGTAAGCAAGATTAGAGTCATAGTTGCTTCTTGGATGTGAAAGGAACCAGTCAATGCAGTGCTGCGTCATATACTCCCTGGTATATTTCACGTACTCAAGTATGAGCTCATCCTTCGATCCAAAGTAGTGGAGAAGTGTAGGGTGGGCCATGTTTGCTTCTGAGGCGATATCGCGAAGTGAAATAGTATCTATAGGTTTTACGTCTATGCAGCGCTGGAAAGCCATAAGGATATCCATGCGCATCTGATCTCTGTCTACGATTTTAGGCATACAAATACCTCCGATGATTCTATCTGACAAAATTCTACATTATTTCTACCAAACGGTCAATAAAACTATTGCGCATAGGAAAAACCTGTGATATTTTAAATCTACCAAATGGTAGAAAAAGAAAGCGGAGGTTACTAAATGTCCAGAAGAGAAGAAAAAACTGCAGGATTTCTCGACAAAAGGATGCCTGCGGACATAGCGAAAACCATCACTACATGCTCGATCATTATGATCATCGCCATACTTGTTCATGACGGCGATCACATCCGTCAGGCGCTCAATTGGGGATACTCGATACCTATCTCGCTTTGGGTGCTCAATCTGACTGTTTATGTGCTGCCGGTCATCACACTTTTCCTGGCAAAAAGCGGCAGACCTTCGGCCAGCATAGTCGGCTCGGTAGCAGGAGTCTTTACGACAGCATCATTCCTGATTCTCCATCTGTGTGGATCGTTCACGGGTAACTGGGGAGTATGGAACTTCTCATACTTTGATCTGATGAAAGGCGTGACTTATAACGGAGCGTATTATCAGGGTGTCGACTGGCTCAGCTGGGTGCTCCTGTTCCACATCCCTGTATTTTGCCTGCCTTGCTCGTGGAAGTGTTGGCAACAGTATAAGAAATTGAAAGAAGGTAGATAAGGTGGATCCGTCAGATCTGTATATATCATGCCCGGCCTGCGGGGATGAGGAAAGTGATATACATCAGCGGATGAAGCTTCTAAGGACGCTCTGCGCGAGCGTCCTTCTTACCATGCCCCTAATGTGGGGCATGAGGCCTCTTATACAGCTCTTGTTCGCTACCGCCGTTCAGTTCTGGCCGGGATCTTACTTCTACAGAGGTGCGTACAGATCACTCAAGGAAGGCGTTCTGGGAATGGATTTTCTGGTAGCTCTTTCGACTACGATAATCTACCTTTACAGCGCATATGTCACTTTCACTGTACATCAGAATACTAAAGTATATTTCCTTTCGGAATGCGTGCTTTTGTCGCTGATCCTTTTCGGAAAGTACATGGAGACAACTTCAAGATATGAAGCTTCCGCTGCGATCCGCAGGCTCATAAGACTCAGACCGGAAACAGCATTTGTACTGCGTGAGGGAAAAGAAACAGAGGTACAGATAAGTGAACTGACAGAGGCAGATGTCATTCCAGTCAGAGCCGGTGATCACATACCGGTCGACGGAAGGATCATTTCAGGCTCGTGTATGACAGATGAATCCATGCTGACGGGCGAAAGCGAATCGGTGTTCAAGGGTGCGGGCGATATACTGTATTGCGGCACGCTGGTAAGAGAGGGACACGCTGAGATCTCATGCGAGGACATCTCAAAGAAAACGATGCTCGCGCAAATAATAGATATCGTAAGCAACGCTCAGAATGAAAAGGCGCCGATAGCCAGACTCGCGGACAGGATCGCAACAGTATTCGTGCCGGTAGTGACTTTGATATCCGCAGGAATCTTTTGCCTCTGGTACTGGGTGATCGACCCGGGAAACATGGGGCAGGCTGTGTCCTGTCTTTGTTCGACTCTTGTGATCGCGTGCCCGTGCGCTCTTGGCCTTGCAACGCCGACTTCGATAATGACAGGATCAGGGAGGGCAGCAGAGCTCGGCATTCTGTTTCGAGGAGGAGAGCAGCTTGAGAACGCTTATAAGACTGACACCATCGTATTCGATAAAACGGGAACGCTCACCATGGGGCTGACCGTGGAGGGTGAAGATGAGATGCTCAGACCCGGCGCTGAAGAAATGGTCGCAGCTCTTAAGGAGAGCGGCATGGATGTGTTCATGATAAGCGGCGACAAGGAGGCCAAAGCAAAGACGGCCGCCATGAAGCTGGGCATCGGACCGGAGAAGGTCGTGTATGAGGTCAAGCCGGCAGACAAAGCCGACATCATCAGAAAACTCCAAAGCGAAGGGCGGACTATAGCAATGGTAGGAGACGGCATAAACGATTCTCCTGCTCTGGTCTGCGCAGATACAGGCATAGCCATGGGCACCGGGACCGATATAGCGATCGATGCGGCGGATGTGATGATCGCAGGAAGCAACATCAGCGCGCTGCCTCTCGTGTTCAGTATGTCAAGGGAAACCGTAAGGAACATACGGCAGAACCTGACATGGGCGGTCATATATAACGTGATATGCATACCGCTGGCGGCAGCAGGCATCGTCAATCCATCAATAGCTGCCGCGGCAATGGCTCTTAGCTCAAACGGAGTACTGCTTAACTCTCTGAGAATAAGAAAGCTTGAGAGGAAGGATGCGGTTGATGGATAGAGAAACCTTCAGAAAAAGAGTCGACGGCATGATTTGTCCTCAGTGCGAGGATGAGATCGCACAGGCGCTGATACACATGCGCGGAGTACTTTCTGCTGACGCAAGCTACAGAAAAAGCGAAGTCATAGTTCAGTATGCTCCGGATATCATAAGCGCTGAAAGCATAGAAAAGAAACTGTCGGATATCGGTTATCCCGCAGGAGAAGGAAAGAGCGGGATAAGGTCAGACATCATTTCTGCAGCGGCGGTAGTGCTGCTGTATTTTGCTGTCCCGGTCATTACCGGTATGGTAGATATCCCGCAGGCAGAGCGGGGAGCATCCTTTGGACTGCTATTCATGATAGGTGTTCTTACAGGCGCGCATTGCATAGGCATGTGCGGAGGCATAATGCTCACTCAGAACAATGCGCTGATGTACAATGGGACAAGGCTCATAAGTTATACCATTGTCGGTGCAGTATTCGGCGCCATGGGGACGGTGATTAGCTATGATACGGAATTCAAAAGCATGCTTCTAACGATGTGCGGGCTGCTTGTTGTCATCATCGGACTTATGATGTGGGGCGTTCCGTTCCTGAGGCGCATCAGCCCTCAACTGACAAAGCCATGCAGATTCAGAGGAGGACCCGTCATTGTAGGGCTGCTCACGGGACTGATGCCATGCGGAGCGCTGACGGCTATGTGGATGTTTGCTGCTGCCTCCGGCTCCTGGAGATCCGGGGCTGCTTCGATGTTCGCATTCGGAATGGGGACATGCGTGCTCATGATCTTTTTCGGAATGTTCGGGAAATTCATTCCGAAGAGGTATAATAAGTACATCACGAGAGTCAGCACGGTGCTGATAGTCACCCTGGGACTCCTGCTTATGACAAAAGGACTTAAGTTGCTGTGAAAATACACATACTGAATTGCGGGTTCATAAGAATACATGAGGATCTGCCGTACGGCGGCGGCAGTATAATGACTGGCTTCCGGAAAGCCGTTATGGCTCCCGATCGCAAACGGGTAACACTCCCGGTGTTTTCATATCTGATAGAGCATCCGGCAGGGCTTTTTCTTGTGGATACAGGCTGGAGCAGAGATATCAGTCCGGATGGAGTCTATGATCCCAAAGCTGTAAAAAGCGTTCTGCCCGCGCACCTGGCCGCGCTGTACAGGCCATACGTACCTGCGGGCATGGCAGTGGATGAACAGCTGAGATCCATGGGTATAAGGCAGGAAGATATAGACGCAGTGCTCATTACACATCTTGATCCGGATCATGTTTCGGGACTCAGATCGGTGAGCCGGGCAAAGAGGATAGTGATACCTGAGGATGAAGCATACTGGTCGGTAAGGACGAAATACCGTATCAGACAGCCGGAGCAGCTATGGGATGTAGAGGGTGCGGAAAGAGTGTTCTTCAGAGGCCATCTGCTTGGCCCGATGAACAAAGCCATAGATATCACAGGTGACGGCAGCATCATGATGGTGAATATGCCGGGGCATACAGACGGGCTTTGCGGAGTCATTGTCAGAAATAAAGAGAGGTATGTGCTTCTGGCTTCGGACGCTGCCGTATCTCCGCGCAGCTGGGAAAAGATGGAAGCACCGGGATTCGCCGCTGATCCGGCACTGCAATTCAAAACTCTGCGCTGGGTCGCAAAGGAAGCAAATGACACTGCATGTGCAGCTGTTCTTTGCAGTCATGATAAAGAGATAAAAACCGAAACGATAGAGCTCTAGCAGATACAATATTGGGCACAATTCTGGGTACAAACGAGGACGGTCCTTTTCCTCTTTGGAATTTCAACGTTTGTACGATCCAGTCTTTTTAAGGTCACATGTCGATGTCAGGGCTCCGCCATAGACGGCTGTTGAAACGCGCAGCCGTTTTTTATTTCTGCAGCAGATTCAAAGCGATGTGGTATCATAAAGATGTGAACATATTTCAGTATTCAGGTAAGATCATGCAGCGCAAACACATAATATTCAAAGGATGGGTCCAGGGGGTTGGATTCAGATATCGGGCCAGACATGCCGCGGATCATTATGGTGTCACAGGCTGGGTCAGGAATGAACCGGATGGATCCGTGTCTATGGAGATCCAGGGGACACAGGAACAGATAGACAATGTGATCATAGCGATCGAGCGGGGCTCATTTGTGCGTATAGAGAATATGGATGTAAAAGCTATTCCGCCAGTCGAAAGCGAGCGCAGATTCAGGACATACTGACATCTTTTTAAGGAGGATCAATAATGGGTGTGAAAGGCGTGATCATGTGGGCTGTATTTATTGTGATATGCGCGGTTATCATCTTTATATCCCGAAACATGAAAAAGCAGATAGAAGAAAACGGGATCGAAACCACAGGAATCATCTCGCGGATCGAGGATTCAGGCGGAACAGAGGATATCACATTCATCTATTACGCAATATATCAGACAGAAGATGGAGAAGAAGTCGAAGGGGTCATTTCCAACCCGACCTATGATCTTATAGTGGGCCAGTCAGTGCGCCTTAAGTATCACCCTAAGTATAAGATGAATGCGAGACAGATAACGTGACAGCAACGAGATCGTGTGTAGAATGTCCATATTAATAGCAAAGCCCACTGTTATCAAACAAAAAACGGGAGCCGGCAAGGCTCCCTTTTATAGTCAGGCTCTGCGATCGCGGGCCAGAGAGAAAAAGAGGCCAAGAAGACAGATACACGCGAACGTAATGAACGATATATGCATCATTCGAAGTATGTCAGCCTGAGGAGATGCTTCAAGTGTACCGCTTCCCAGTACGACCGCGGTGATCGTGCTGAGGATCGCCATCCCGGATGACTGCCCGTAGGTGCGCATGGTGGCGATTATGGAATTGGCGACACCGTAGTCTTCCTTGCCTACACAGCTCAGTATGGCATTCGTGTTGGGAGATGAAAACAGTGCAAAGCCCATCCCAGTCACGCACAGCACAGCCATGACATAAAATATGGAAGTATTCCCGTCTATCCGGGAGTAAAGCATCAGAGTGAGCGCGCATATCCCCATGCCCGTACTGGCCAGTATTGACGGTCTGACGCGGTCGGAAAGACTTCCGGTGATGGGTGACAAAAGGGCCTGCGCCGCGGGCATGGTCACGAGCATCAGACCGGCCTTTCCTGACGGGATGCCGAGTATGACCTGCAGATAAATGCTCATTTCATAACTGATGGCAAAAGTAGCTCCGTAATTGAGCAGAGCAGCCAGATTGGAGAACGTGAAAGTCCGGCTTTGCCTGAACATGCTGACCCTCATGACAGAACTTTTTCCGGCACTTTCGCGCTTCGACTCATGAACAAAGAAGGCGATGATAAGGACCAACCCTGCCGCGAGCATGTACGGCGCGGCAATATTGCTGCCGAGACCTGTCATTCCGAGCAGACTGAGAACTATTGAAGATATGTACAGCGCGAGGCCGGCAGTGTCCGTTCCGGAAGCATGCGCAGCGGGGGTATCCTGTGGAACAGCTCTGAATGCCGTGAAAAATGCCGCGGCTGAGACGATGACTGACACCGCGAAAATGGATCTCCATCCGAAGGCGCTGTTCAGCAGACCTCCTGCCACAGGACCGGCTGTAAGACCTGTATATGTAGCCGCGACAGAATAACCAAGGACCTTGCCCTGTACGTTATGCGGGAACGAACTTATCAGAATAGCGTTATTAGTAGCGAATATCATGGCTGCGCAAATACCTGACAGCGCGCGGAGCACCAAAAGGATCACGATCGATGGCGCGAAAATACTTGCGGCTGACAGGATGCCGAAACCGGCGATACCGGTCAGAAAAACCATCCTGCGGCTGGTTATATCTGAGATCTTACCCATCGGCAGACTCATGGCTGCTACCGAGATCGTGTATGAACTGATGATCAGGCTGACAAAAGCGGCGTTGACCCCGAAATAACTTTCGAGCGACGGAACCGAAAGATTGAGCGCGCTCGACATGAAAGTGGTCATGAAGGACGTTATCATGGCCGCCGCTAAAATATGCCTGTTGCCTTTGGATGTGTCATTATTGTTCATAAGCAAATTATGGAACTATCCTGATAACAAGTCAATCGGACGGGACCATGGCCGGTATGGTATCATATAAGTGTCAACGATCCTGGATGTGTGGAGAGATCAAGATGAGTAAGTCTTCATTATTTGAATATGTATCTTCCGCGTTAGTGAACGGTGAATTGCCGGGAGATTTTTCGCTGCCTGACAATGCGGAGGGTGAGGCGGCAATAAAATGGGCAGATGGGGCGTTGGATGGAGTCACCTTATACCATACGAGCATGCCCGAAGTCAGCGAAGATGATCACATACTGATGACAGACGCCATAAGAGCGGCTGCCAAGAGAGATTTCAGTCTGGCCGATGATCTGCTCAGGATACTTGCAAGGAATCTCCGCGCTATCGTGGTGCTCGAGGATCTTCAGGATTATATCGCCGAGAATCACAGCAAGCTCGATCCTGGCAATCTGTTCGATTACGGGATGCATCTTCTCTTTGAATCAGAAGACAGAGAGGGTGTGAAGTTCGGATTGTCCCTGCTGGAACTCTTTGAGACGGATAAAATGCCTAAACTCAAAAAAGCGGTCAGAACTATCGGCCTCAGTGATGAGTTTACACTTTTCGCGATCATAGTGATGCACCATTGGGGTGACGGCAACAATGAAATATGGGAACTCGCTAAGAAGACCCACGGATGGGGGCGCATCCATGCCATTGAGCATTTAGATCCGGATACAGAAGAGATCAGACGCTGGCTGCTGACGGATGGCGTCCATAATGATGTGATGCCTGCTTACTCAGCGCTGACATGCTGGGAGCAGTCCGGCGCGGCAGAGGTACTCAGAAACGGTCCGTCACAGGAAGAGTTCAGGGGCATCGGAGATATCATCGCGGGACTGCTTGATGAAGGTCCGATCACTGGGATATCCGAGATCGAGGACCCTGATGAGATCATTTCCATCTATCTGGATACTGCCGACACGATGGAATTGATTCTTGATGATTATAAAGTGATATATGAGATATTCGTGTATTACAGAGAACTGATATCGGATAAATGTCCGATAGCTATGAAATGCAGGAAACTGCTGCATAAATACCATGCCTGGTGCCTTATCCTTGACGCTGTCAAACAGGGAGAGTGCATTGACATGGCAGCTGATATCGGGATAGATGTAACACCGTACACTGCTATGGAATAGTCCGGGCTAGCGGCTGTAAAAAATACAGCCGTTTTTTAATGCTCCGAGAAAGACTTCGTGACCTGAGCAAGGAATCTTTCAGCAATAGGTGTGAACGTCTGATGCTTGCTCCATATCAGGTAGAAACCCGTTTCCTTGACAGGGTAGAGCGGTCTGAATACGAGTCCGCTGCCTTCAGAACAATCGACAAGATGTTCAAAAGTCAGCAGTATTCCAAGCCCCTCAAGCGCGAACATGGAGCCGTTATAAGACAGCCTGAACGAGCCCTCAAGTCTGAGTTCGCCGGCTCTGTCACCGGCCCATTCGCTTATCTCCCGGTTCCAGCTCTGCTCCGAACAGAACAAAGGATGTCCGGCAAGGTCATCGACTGTGAGGACGTCTTTGCCCGAGAGAGTATGGTCTGTAGACATCACAGCTCCCCATCGATCCTTTTCAGGGAAGGTGATGTAGTCATATTTGCGGGGATCAGGGAGCTCGCTGCATATCACCGCGAAATCCAGCAGACCCTTGTCGAGCTTTTCCGTGACCTGCTCGGTGTCTCCGCTCGTGATATGGTAGTTAAGCCCGGGATACGCAGCCTTGAACCTGCTGATCTCACGCGCGAGGTACCGTATTTGATAAGACTCTGCCAGACCGAAGTACAGATCTCCGCCGGTGATATCGTCGAGAGCAGTGAATTCATGCTCTATCTTGTCAGCCATCGCTACGAGGTCCTCGGCCCTGTCGCGCAGAAGCATCCCTTCATCAGTCAGCCTTATGCTGAAACTTTTACGTGTGAACAATTTTTTTCCAAGTTCTTCCTCAAGTCCTTTAAGAGCCTTTGACAGGGTAGGCTGTGTCACATGAAGAAGTTCGGCTGCTCTTGTCATGTTCTCTTCTCTTGCGACAGCGAGAAAGTATCTTAGACTGCGGATATCCATACTGAAGCTCCTTTCCAAGATATGCATAAAAAGAATATCATGATATTCATTATAGCCATTAGCGAATAACATGGCAATCAGTTACCATACAGACATGAAGAACAATGATATTGAAAAAATGATCGTGAATATGGGTGACGCGGGATGCAGCAGCGCGGATATCGATAGGGTATGCAGACTGCACGAAGCAGGTCTCGATGATGAGATAATAAAATGCCTGCGCAGATGCAGATGCGACCTGGTCGAGGAGCTGCACAGAAGCCAGCGTAAAGTCGACTGTATGGATCATCTTATTAGGACGGCAGAAAAAAATTGAGATCAGCGTATATCAAAGGAGATCGGAAATGATTAGAAAAGAAGAACTCGCACTTGTAAAGGAATGGGACAAGACTTTCGCAAAGAGTGACAAAGTCGATCACAGCAAGGTAACTTTCGTCAACCGCTACGGCATCACACTCGCCGCGGATATGTATATACCTAAGGATGCGGAGGGCAGACTTCCCGCGATCGCGGTAAGCGGACCTTTCGGAGCTGTCAAGGAGCAGTGCTCAGGCCTTTACGCTCAGACGATGGCAGAGAGAGGATTCCTGACTATCGCCTTTGACCCTTCCTTTACCGGAGAGAGCGGCGGCCAGCCAAGATACATGGCGTCACCGGACATCAATACTGAAGACTTCATGGCGGCAGTGGACTTCCTGTCCCTGTACGAAAGAGTCGATCCTGACCGCATCGGCATCATCGGTATCTGCGGATGGGGCGGAATGGCGATCAATACCGCTGCACTTGATACAAGGATCAAGGCGACAGTCGCTTCAACGATGTATGATATGACAAGAGTCAACGCGAACGGCTACTTTGATTCCGAAGACAGCGAAGAACAGCGTTACGCCCACAGAACTGCGATGTGCGCGCAGAGACTCGCGGATCTTAAAGCCGGAGAGTACGCGCTCGGAGGAGGTGTCATCGATCCGCTGCCTGAGGACGCGCCGTACTTTGTCAAGGACTACCATGCTTATTACAAGACAGACAGAGGCTATCACGCGAGATCACTCAACTCAAACGGAGGATGGAACGTCATCGGATGCGAGTCATTCATGAATCAGCCTATCCTGAAATACTCCAATGAGATCAGAAGCGCGGTCATGGTAATGCACGGAGATAAGGCGCATTCCTTCTATTTCGGCAAGGACGCGTTTGATAATATGGTCAATGGTAACAAGTATACAGATAATAAGGAACTGCTTGTGATCGAAGGAGCTTCGCACACAGACCTCTACGATGGCGGCGCAAACGGCGCGATCCCTTTCGACAAGCTGCAGGAATTCTTTGAGAAATACCTGTAATACATGAAGAGGCACAGAGATGAAGGCAGTAATACTTAACGGAAGTCCGCGTCCGAATGGCAATACGGTAAAAATGGCAAATGCCTTTACAGCCGCGGCGGCAGAGACGGGGCATCAGGTCACGCGCTTTGATGTCTGCCGTATGAACATCAGGGGCTGCCTGGCCTGTGAATATTGCCATGGCAAGGGTAACGGCGAGTGTGTACAGAAAGATGACATGGATAAAATATATGCCGCGCTGGAGGATGCGGAAATGCTTATCCTCGCTTCACCGATCTATTATCATGGCATCAGCGGGCAACTCAAATGCGCTGTCGACAGATTTTACGCTGCGCTTTACCCGAAAGCGCCGGAGAGCCTGAAATATATCTCGATGTTCCTTGCCTCAGGTGATAAAGACCAGTATACGGGAGCGAGATTCTCGTTCGACGGAGACTTTCTCGGATATCTCGATCTGGAGGACAAGGGCTTTTTCACATCTGCCGGTGAGGTGACAGAAGAGACACTGAATGAAATAAGGAACATGGCAAAGGCCCTGTGAGCTTCAGGTCTTGACAGAAAGCACAGGAGTAAAACCGCAATGAGAAGACTGCTTATAATTACATTGGTACTGATGCTGGCCATATTGACTTCATGCACAGAAGGAAAAGAGCCTGAGCAAAATCCAGCCGCAGAGCAGACAACGGAAAACACAGAGGAGAGCACTGAAATGGCATCCATTATGATGACGATAAATGGGGAAAAACTTGAAGTCACATGGGAAGACAATGAGTCCGTAAAAGCGCTCGCGGAGCTTGCCGCGGAGGAGCCGGTCACTATCGACGCTTCTAAGTACGGCGGGTTTGAACAGGTGGGATCTATAGGAACGACCCTCCCGAGCAGCGATGTCAGCACGACCACTGAGCCCGGAGATATAGTCCTGTATACCGGCAGCAGTATAGTCGTGTTTTATGGGAGCAACTCATGGTCTTACACCAGGCTTGGCCATATCGAAAACAAAAGTAAAAGCGAGCTGGAAGACCTCCTTGGGGCGGAAAAAGTGACTATCGTTATCTCAGCGGAATGACAGAGATGCCGCGGATACAAAAGCGGCATATTGCGTAAATAACACCGGCAGCGCCATCCTGATCCATATGGTCCGATAGCGCCCCGGTTTTTTATTGTGGTATAGTATGTCTGTAAACAGGCGAAAAGGAGCGATAGATTGAGCAGTAACAGAAAAGGGGCGTTGCTTGTAATACTGGCCGGTGCCTGCTGGGGCAGCATCAGCATTTATATCAACTATCTCAGCGCGGCAGGACTCGGAACGATGCAGATATCATTCCTGCGCCAGATGCTGTCTGTGATGGTCTTTTCGCTTGTCATCCTTGTCCGCGACAGGTCAAAGTTCAGGATAGAACTGAAAGACCTGTGGATCATTATGCTGTGCGGCCTTATCAATGGCGTGCTTTTTAATTTCTTATATTTCTACACCATTATCAACAGCAGGGCGTCCATCGCCGTTGTCTTGCTCTACACATCACCGGTATTTGTGATGATCCTGGCCAGGCTGTTCTTTGGAGAAAAGTTCACCCGCGCAAAACTTGCCGCGCTCGTACTGACTGTCATCGGCTGCGTATTCGTGACGGGTGTGATAGGTGAGGGATACACGCCTCCGGCAGTCGCTATACTGACGGGCGTGCTGACAGGACTTGCTTACGCGCTGAATAACATCCTGACAAGCGCCGCGGTAAAAAAGAACGATCCTGAGACCGTTACGATGTATACACTGCTTTTCAGTTTTCTCTTTCTCATACCGTTCAGCGGAGGCGCGAGCTTAGTGGAGAAATGCGTGGCTGAGCCAATGATAATCGCCGTCGCGTTCATAATGTGCCTTGTGACGGGGGTTCTGGCGCAATTCGTGTTTTCAAAAGGACTGGGACTGATAGAGAGCGGAAAAGCCGCGATCTACGGCGCGTCCGAGCCGATAGTAGGCGCGCTTGTCGGGATATTTGTTTTCCGCGAAGAGTCAAATTTCCTGAAGATACTCGGGATCGTACTGGTGATCGCCGCGATACTGATCATAAACAGCGACAAAACATCAACAGATTGAACTATCATTGATTTGATTTTGCGGAAATACTATTATCAAATGAACAAGTAGATCTTCTTCAGCAAAAAATTCAGCGTCCTGACAGGGCGGGAATGACCGATCATGCACGACATCTGGAATCCGTGGCACGGCTGTGTCAAAGCAGCGACTGCGGGAAATGCAGTCAATAAAAGGCATACGCTCAGATGTTGAATATACAGGGACGTAAAAGGGGAGGAAATCAAAATGGAAGTATTGCAGGCGATAGAGAACAGAAGGTCACACCGCGTCTATAAAAGCGATCAGCTGCCTGAAGACGTTCTGGCTCAGATACTGAAGGCAGGACTTGAGGCGCCGAGCGCGAAGAACAGACAGCCGTGGCATTTCTCTGTAGTGCAGAATGCCGGTCTCATACAGGAGATCCATGACGAAGCGGCCAAACTCATTCAGACACCTGACGGTAAGCCTTTGTTCGGACCGGACTTTCAGATCTTTTTCCATGCGCCAACCGTTATCTTCATCTTTGGTAAGAAAGATTACCACTGGACGCATATCGATTGCGGGATCGCGGTAGAAAACATGGCGCTTGCCGCCGAGGGACTCGGTTTGGGCAGCGTGATCCTCGGTTACCCGCGCGCGGCGTTCATAGGCAGCAAGGCAGATGAACTGAGGGGCAGACTTGAGTGCCCTGAGGGCTACGATTTCGTCATAGCGCTGGCTCTGGGATACGCGACCGACAACAAGGGCGCGCACGATCTGCGTGAAGACAATATCAGCCGCATCAGATAAGGTGTTTAGATAATCATGAACGATCAGATAATAGAAGAATTATTCAGACTTCAGGATAAAAAATACCGCGACTTTCAGACCAAACTTCTGCCAACGGTCGATCCATGCACGGTGATAGGGGTCAGGACTCCGGACCTGAGAAAGTATGCGGGACAGCTGGCAAAAGATGAAGAAGTCAGTACGTTCCTGAACGACCTTCCTCATCGCTATTTTGACGAGAATCAGCTGCACGCTTTCATTATCTCGGGGATAAAGGATTTTGATAAGTGCCTGAAAGAGACGGAGCGCTTTCTTCCGTTTGTGGACAACTGGGCGACCTGTGACCAGATGTCACCTAAGATCTTCAGGAAACACAAAGCGGAGCTGGTGGATAGTATAAAGCGCTGGATCCGCTCTGACGAAACATATACTGTCAGGTTCGGCATAGGGATGCTCATGGAGCATTTTCTGGATGAAGATTTTGACACCGGGTATCCGGAGATGGTCGCGCGGGTCAGGTCGGAAGAATACTATGTCAACATGATGATCGCGTGGTATTTCGCGACAGCTCTGGCGAAGCAGTACGAAACTGTACTGCCGTATATCGAAGACCGCCGCCTCGACAAATGGACACACAATAAGACCATCAGCAAAGCGGTCGACAGTTACCGGATAAGCGCGGAGCAAAAAGAATACCTGAAAAGCCTCAGGCTTAAATAGGAGAGGTGCTGGACCCGGAAGGGCAGATGTAAATGGCCAGAAGTCAGATCATAATACATGTGGATATGGATGCTTTCTACGCTTCCGTAGAGATCAGGGACGATCCCGGGCTTGCGGGAAAGCCGCTGATAATCGGCGCGCTCCCTTCAGAACGCGGAGTGGTAGCTACCTGCAGCTACGAGGCCAGAAAGTTCGGAGTCCATTCCGCCATGAACATAAAAGAGGCATACAGGCTATGTCCTAACGCTGTCTATATGCACCCGGATTTCGAAAAATACAGAAAAGTCTCTGCTCAGATCCGGAATATCTGGAACGATTACGCTGTAGTGATGGAGACAGTAGCGCTTGATGAAGCTTATCTAGATGTGACCTACAGCGCCGGCAGTTTTGAGCGCGCGGGCGAGATGGCAAGAGAGATCCAGTCCAGAATACGCAGTGAACTCGGGCTTACATGCTCCGTAGGGGTAGCTTATTCCAAGACGGCCGCGAAAACTGCGAGTGAGGAAAAGAAACCAAACGGATACTTCGAGATACCGGATGCTGAAGCATTTGTTGAACTGATGTCTGACCGTGATGTGAGGGCTCTCTATACTGTCGGCGGCAAGACCGCTGAAAAGCTGAACCGGATCGGTATCCACACGGTGCGCGACATACAGGAGCGCAGAGAAGAGATAGAAGAGCGCTTCGGAAAGCACGGCCGCCTTATGACTGAGCTGGCGATGGGCATCGACGACCGCAGAGTGACCGCGTATAAGCCTGAAGACGCGAAATCGCTCAGCCGCGAGATCACGTTCCAGGAAGATGTCAGCAACTACGATCTGCTGCGTGACGCGCTCCTTCTGCTCGCCCTGTCTGTTGAAGAGAGAGCCGGAAGGCATGGGCTGCACGGATATGGTGTCACTCTCAAACTGACGTACGCAGACATGAAAAGCATCACGAGATCGAGGATAGTGACATCAGCCGCGAACGCGGCGACGATATATACAGAGACGCTCAGACTTCTCGATCAGGTAGAAAAGCGTCCGGTGAGACTGGTGGGAGCCGGTATATATAACCTGTCAGGCGATGAAGGCAGGCAGATGACGATCGACGATTATCTCGGAGAGAGCTCAGCGGAAGATGAGCGCGTGATAAATGCCGGCCTTCAGAGGCTGGGTGAGAAATACGGCCTGGATTTTGCCGGTCATCTTGATGACATCTACAAGGGCACCGTGCTTTACCGCACCATAGAATATATGCGCAAACACTATCCTGAAGGGTAGAAGTCATTATTGAAAGATATCAAAGACATAAAGCGTCGATAAAAATACATATACTGAACTGTGGTTACATAAAGATAGGGAAAAAGCTTCTGGACAGCGGCGGAAGATCCTCTGCAGCCATGATGCGGACGTGTGTAAGGGAACTGTGGGATTATAAGAGATGGCAAAGGAATACTGTAAACGAATAGTGATATGCACCATCGGACTGGCGCTGTTCGCGCTCGGCACGGTGTTTGGAGTGCTCGCCGGAGCAGCGGGCACAAATGGATGGAACACTCTCGCGATCGGTACTGCAAATGTCACGGGAATGACTTTCGGAACGGCTGTACTCGTTACGGGGGCAGCGGTGCTGCTGATCGATTTATTGGGCAAGGGCAAGCTTGGTATCGGAACATTCATGAATGTTTTTCTCATCTCGTGGATGTCTGATGTTTTCCTGAAGATACTGGCATTCGTGCCTGAGCCTCCAAACGTATTTGTGGGAGTGATCTATACTCTTGCGGGACAGATGATAACCGCGTTCGCTACGATCCTCTACATGAAGCCGGCCCTCGGAGCGGGACCCCGCGATACGCTCATGGTGGTGATCGGCAAGAAGTTCCCAAAGGCCCCTATAGGCATCGTAAGGTTTGCCATTGAAATGGCAGCTTTGCTGGCCGGCGTACTGATGGGAGCTCCGTTCGGCATAGGGACCGTACTGGTGATCGCGCTTCAGGCGAGTTTCTTACAGTTCGCCTGCAGGGTGTGCAGGTTCGAGCCCAGAGACGTCAGGAATGAAGACCTTGCTGACACATTCCGACGCATAACGAAGAGAGGCAAAGCCGCGGAATGAAAAGACCGGAAAAAAGATGACGATAGAGCAGAAGGTGTTCAGCCGGATGCGCTTCAGCAGGAAGCGGCTGGCAGAGTACGGATTCGTTGATAAGGGAACCTGTTTCTCGCTGTCCAAAGAATTCATGGGTGGCGATTTTACCGCGGAGATAAGGGTGTACGAAAACGGCTCAGTGCGCGGAAGAGTGCTCGACAATATGATGGGCGAGGAGTATATCCCGCTGCGCATGCCGAACTACTCCGGAGCTTTTGTCGGATCAGTACGGGAAGCTTACGAAGCGCTCCTCCGGGACATAGCGGAAAAATGCTGTGATGAAGTGGCGTTCGCGTCAGACCAGAGCAACCGCGTAGCGGCAGCGATACTCAGAAGATACGCGGTGGAGCCCGACTTTCCGTGGGAAAGCGAAAGATATTCCGCTGCTGGAGTCTTCAGACATTCAGACAACAATAAATGGTTCGGACTCATAATGAATATAGACCGACGTCTGCTTGACAAGGAATCAGATGAAGAGGCGACAGACGTGCTGAACCTGAAGGCTGATGAAAGCAAGATCGCCGTGCTTCACAGGATAAAAGGCATCTATCCGGCGTACCATATGAACCACAGCAAGTGGATCTCAGTAACACTGGACGATACGCTCGGCGACAGCGATGTCATGGACCTTGTCGATGAGAGTTTCAGACTTACATCAGACCCTGCCGGGGTCATGAACGAAAAGCTCATCAGCGAGGTGTATGCCGTCGCTGACAGCATACCTCCGGGCAAGGTGATGTCCTACGGGCAGATAGCCGCGGCTCTCGGAAGACCTAAAAATTCCCGCCTGGTCGGAAAGATCATGAGCATGGCTGACAGGTACGGCGACCATCCTTGTCACAGGGTAGTAAATCACGCGGGCCGCACTGTGCCCGGATGGCACGAGCAGCGGGAACTTCTGGAGGCGGAAGGAGTCGCTTTCAGAGAGAACGGAAATGTGGACATGAGCCGGCACCGCTACGATCCGGTGTCAGCCGGAACAGACGGATATGAACAGCCGGGGCAGGTCCGGGGAGAACGGAAATGAAAATAATGGTGAGCGCCTGTCTTTTAGGGCAGAAATGCAAATACAACGGCGGAGACAATTACAGCGAAAAGGTATTGGCCTTTACTGAAGGTCATGAAGTGATACCGGTTTGTCCTGAAGTGGCAGGCGGCCTCGAAACGCCGCGCATCCCTTGCGAAATAGTGGACGGCGTGGTAATGAACAAAGCCGGCGAAAACAAGGACAGGGAATTCAGGGACGGCGCTTCGATCTGTCTCAAACTCGCCCGCGAGAAACAGATAGATCTTGCGATACTCCAGTCGCGAAGTCCGTCATGCGGAGTAGGCAGGATCTATGACGGTACATTCTCGGGCAGGCTGACCGACGGATCGGGCATATTCGCTTCGATGCTCATTGAGAACGGATTCAGGACGATCGACGTCAAAAACCTATAAAAACCTGAAAAAGCAACTACTTGCAACCGCCGGTTGACAGATTGAAAAACAGGGTTGGTAGTGTGCAACCGCGCGAAATAGTACTTTTGTGTCAGAAAGCAAAAGCGAAAAGGCGCGGCAAGCGCATCATCAACAGGAGGAAATAAAATGATCTTAGCAGACAAGATAATCGAGAACAGAAAGAAAAACGGATGGTCACAGGAAGACCTCGCCGACAAGCTCGGCGTATCCAGACAGTCAGTATCCAAGTGGGAAGGTGCGCAGGCGGTGCCGGATATGAAGAAGATCATCCAGATGTCGGAGGTGTTCGGAGTCAGCACTGATTATCTGCTCAGGGATGAGATCGAGACAGCGGACGGGTCTGAGAATCCACCGATCGAAAGCGGGCTCGAAGACGCGGTCAGAAGCGTGAGCCTCGAGGAAGCGAACGCGTTCCTTGAACATAACAGGAAAGCCGCTTCCATGATATCTACCGGTGTGATGCTCTGCATATTCTCGCCTGTCATACTGATCCTGCTTGGCGGTCTCGCAGAGATAGGTATGATCTCACTGCAGCATGAGATCGCCGAAATGGGAGGAACGGTCATCCTTCTTATGATCGTGGCGTGCGCGGTGGCGATCTTCCTGATGGCCGGCATGCGCGGAAAGCAGTATGAATACCTTGAGAATACATACATCGACACGGAATACGGAGTCAGCGGAATGGTGAAGGAGCGCCGCGCGGAATATGCCGGCACGCACAGCCGCCGTCTGATCATAGGGATCATGCTCTGCGTGGTCTCGGCTATCCCGCTGCTGATCATGAGTATAGTGCACTACAGCAACAATACGGACCTGCTCCCGCTGATAGGAGTAGCGCTTCTTCTTACGTCCGTGGCAGTCGGTGTCAAACTGATCGTTCTCACATGCATCAGACAGGGCGGATATGACAAGCTTCTCGAAGAGGGAGACTACACCAGACTCGGCAAAAAGGCCGGCAAATATGACGGCGTTTACTGGGCTGTCGTACTGGCTGTATATCTCGGATGGAGCTTCGTCAACATGGCCTGGGAATACACCTGGATCGTATGGCCTATAGCCGGAGTGCTCTACGCGGCATTCCATGAGGTCATGAAAGCTATCTACCGCTCCCGTGTCTGAAGGAACGATGGCATGTCCGGAAGCAATGCTTCGTTGATATAAAAGCTCAAAAAGGAGTATAATCATAAGGTAAATCGCGGTCCGGCAGACCGTCAAACTGACATATAAAACAGAAAGATTGGGAGAACGGAAATGAAAAGGATAGGAGTTCTTACAAGCGGCGGGGATGCCCCGGGAATGAACGCGGCGGTCAGAGCGGTCGTAAGATACGGCATCTACTATGACATGGAAGTATACGGCATCAAGAGAGGCTATGAAGGTCTGATCGAAGGTGATGTAGAAAGACTGTACAGAAGGTCGGTCGGAGATATCCTGCAGCGCGGAGGAACGATCCTCAAAACGGCAAGGAGCGCCCACTTCCCGACCGAAGAGGGAATGGAAAAGGCATATAAGACCCTGAATGATCTGAAGATCGAGGATCTCATAGTCATCGGCGGCAACGGTTCTCTTACCGGAGCGAAGGTCTTCTCTGAAAAATACGGGATCGGAGTGATGGGACTTCCGGGAACGATAGATAACGACCTTGCCTATACCGACTACACTATCGGCTTTGACACGGCGATCAATACCGTGCTTGACGCGATAACCCGTATAAGGGACACCAGTTCATCTCATGAAAGGACCAGCATTATAGAGGTAATGGGACGCCATTGCGGCGATATCGCGCTGTACTCGGGGATCACCGGAGGTGCTGAATGTGTACTGCTCCCCGAGATCGACGGTGACCTTGACGAGGTTTACAGAAAGGTTGCTGAAGGTATCGGATCCGGCAAACTCCACAATATCATTATCAAGGCGGAGGGCGTCGGAATAGAAACTGATGAACTCATCAAAATGCTGAGAGAAAGGACTGACAGAGACGTCAAACTGATCGTTCTGTCATACCTGCAGCGAGGCGGCTCGCCTTCGTTCCGTGACAGGATGCTCGCCACACAGTGCGGAATGCGCGCGGTAGAACTCCTGAAGAACGGCATCGAGAACCGCGCGATCGGTGAAAGGGACGGTCATATCGTGGATTTCGATATAGCTGAAGCTCTCGAGATGACAAGAGGCATCGACTACGATCTTTACAAAGGAGTAGACGTGCTGAGCATGTAACAGCATACATAGAAAATAAAACAGGACTCCCGCTCATAGTGAGCGGGAGTTTTTGCATGCAATAAAATCCTACAAATAAAGTGGGATATTTCTTGACACAAATACAAAAATTAGTTATAACTAACTATGTTAGAGAAATCAAACATTCCTTAAGGAGACAAAGAAATGCAAGCACAATTCGCACTATGGAACAGCAGCAAAACATCTGCTCCAACCGTCGACAAGGGAGCGGAAGATGTTACGGCAAAGCGCACGCTGCTGAACGCAGAGCCGGGAGTCACCTATACGATCAAAGAGATCAACACAGACGATGATGAAATGAATTCATTCCTTTTCAGACTCGGCTGCTATGAAGGTGAACCTATAACTCTGATATCCAAAAAAAGAAAAAGCTGTATCGTCGTTATCAAGGACGGCAGATACAACCTCGACAATCTGCTTTCAGAAGCGATCATAGTATGACCGCCGCAGAGAGATTTGCTGTCGAAATGTTATAGAAGGAGGAATCATTATTATGAGAATTGCTTTTGCCGGAAATCCTAACAGCGGCAAGACCACAATGTACAATGCTCTTACGGGCAGGAGCGAGAAGGTCGGCAACTGGGGCGGCGTAACGGTAGGCAGTAAAGAGTTCCAGCTCAAGAAGGAATACGCGGGTGGCAAGGAAGTCATCGCAGTAGACCTTCCGGGAGCTTATTCGATGTCGCCGTTCACACCGGAAGAGGGTATCACCAGTGAGTACGTACGCACCGCGAATCCGGATGCCATCGTAAACATTGTAGACGCCACCAACCTGAGCAGATCGCTGTTCTTTACCACTCAGCTTCTCGAACTTGGCATCCCGGTCGTAGTAGCGTTGAACAAGACTGACATCAATGAGAAAGAGGGCACGAGGATCGACGCGACCAAACTGTCCGCGAAGCTCGGATGTCCTGTGTTCGAAACGGTATCCACAGAAAACAAAGGGCTCAGCGAAATGATCGCGAAGGCCATATCTCTTGCGGGCACTACGCAGGAGGCTCCATATCTGCAGGCGGACATCGACCTGCATGACAAGAACGCAGTCGACGCGGAAGACCGCAAGCGCTATAGCTTTGTAAACGATATCGTAGCTGATGTCGAAAAGAGAACAGTGCTTTCAGCTGAATCCCAGAAGTCAGACAAGCTCGATGCCGTGCTGACGAATCCTATCGCCGGTATCCTTGTTTTCGCGGCTGTGATGTGGTTCGTATTCTGGGTATCCCAGGCATGGCTCGGACCTCTCGTGGCTGACTGGCTCGTCGGATGGATCGAGACCTTCCAGGGATGGGTAGCGGGACAGCTCGAAAACAGTCCGGCGATCCTTTCCGCGCTGCTTGCTGATGGCATAGTCGGCGGAGTCGGAGCTGTAGTAGGTTTCCTGCCTCTCGTAATGGTGATGTACTTCCTGATCGCTCTTCTTGAAGACTGCGGCTACATGGCCCGCGTGAGCGCGGTCATGGACCCTATCTTCAAGAGAGTAGGTCTGTCGGGCAAGTCGGTCATCCCTGTAGTCATCGGAACCGGCTGCGGAATCCCGGCCATCATGGCCTGCCGTACGATCCGTGACGAAAGAGAGAGAAGAGCGACTTCGATGCTCGCAACATTCATTCCGTGCGGAGCCAAGATCCCGGTCATCGCTCTCTTCGCGGGAGCGTTCTTCGCCGGAGCCGGCTGGGTAAGTCTGCTGAGTTACTTCTTCGGACTCCTGCTGATCTTCCTCGGAGCGCTGCTCATCAAGGGCATTACGGGCTATAAATACAGAAAATCCTTTTTCATCATGGAACTCCCTAAGTGGAAGGCACCAAGCCTCAAGTTCGCTTTCAGATCCATGATGGAGCGCGCTAAGGCATACATCATCAAGGCTGCTACGATCATCCTGATCTGCAATACGGTCGTACAGATCATGCAGACCTTCGATTGGCACTTCAATGTAGTCGAAGAGGGAGCGGAAAACACTTCGATCCTCGCCTCTATCGCTTCGCCGTTCGCCATCCTGCTCATACCGCTTGGCTTCGGTGTATGGCAGCTCGCAGCTGCAGCCATTACGGGATTCATCGCGAAGGAGAACGTTGTCGGTACTCTGGCAGTAGTTTACGGACTGACGGCCTTCATCGACACAGAGGAGCTCGCTATGACGGGCGGAGCCAACACGGTCGCCATGACTATGGGACTGACCTCAGTGACAGCGCTGGCGTACCTGTTCTTCAACCTCTACACGCCTCCGTGCTTCGCGGCTATCGGCGCAATGAACTCTGAAATGAAGAGCAGAGGATGGCTCTGGGGAGCTATCGGACTTCAGCTCTGTACGGGCTACACCGTAGCGTTCCTGATCAATCAGTTCGGTACTCTCTTTACAGAGGGACACCTTGCAGCAGGATTCGTGCCGGGGCTGATCGCCGAAGCGCTGATGGTGCTTGCCGTTGTCATGATCGGCAAGAAGGTAAGATCGCACTTCGACGAGCAGTACGCACTGCACAAGAAAGCTTCCAAGGCAGGAGCTGCAGCATAACACACAGCTGTACTTCTCAATAACTATCCAATAACTATTTCACAGTGCACGGCGCGTTATTGTACCGTGCACTGTGCTCGTTGGTTTCATGAAGGATCGTTCAATATCGGAAAGGAGGGCAAGCAATGAACACGGCAACGGTATTGGCGGTAATAGCGATAGCGGTGATACTATTCTTTGCCGCCCGCTATCTGTATAAAGAAAAAAAGAAGGGCAACCATTGTGTCGGCTGCCCGTACGCGGATTCCTGCCCGAAACACAGGCAGGGAACAAACTGCGGACACTAGTCCGCTTTTTTATTGCCCCGGGATTGAATAAACTCTCTGTTTGTGAGATGATTCGTTTGTTACTACTAACCACAATGAATCGGGTGAAAAATGAAACTCAGTGAATTAAAACAGGGGCAATCAGCATATATATGTTCGGTCGGAGGCAAAGGCGCTCTCAGACAGCATCTGCTCGACATGGGAGTGATCCCCGGAGCGCATGTGAAACTCATAAAATTCGCGCCGATGGGAGACCCGATGGAGGTCCGCATACATGGGTATGAGCTGACTCTTCGTCTGTCTGACGCTGACAAGATAGTGATCAGGCTGACAGATGATGAGGTCATTGAACAGGTAGAAGAACGCGTGGCCGAAGACGAGACAGAGCATCCGGGTCTGGGCGAAGAGGGCAGGTACCACGAAAAGAAAGGCGAAGCGCCTCTGCCTGAAGGTACGACTCTGACGTTCGCACTCGTGGGCAACCAGAACAGCGGCAAAACGACGCTGTTCAATCAGCTTACCGGATCAAACCAGCACGTGGGCAATTTTCCGGGCGTTACTGTTGACCGCAAGGACGGCATGATAAAGGGGCATCCGGATACGCTCATCACCGACCTGCCGGGTATCTATTCGATGTCTCCTTACTCAGGTGAGGAAATAGTCTCCCGAGACTTCGTGCTCAAAGAAAAGCCGAAGGCGATCATAAACATACTTGACGTGACCAGCATCGACCGCAGCCTGTATCTGACGATGCAGCTGCTCGAGATGGGATTCCCGATGGTCGTAGCCCTCAACATGATGGATGAGATGACGGGCAATGGCGGCGCTGTAGATATCAACCTGATGGAACAGATGCTGGGCGTGCCAGTCGTGCCTATATCAGCTTCTCAGAACCAGGGCGTAGACGAACTCGTGAGCCACGCCATCCATGTGGCGAAGTATCAGGAAGGCCCTATGAGACAGGATTTCTGCGACAGTACAGAGCATGGGGGAGCGGTGCATCGCTGCCTGCACGCGGTCGGCCATCTCATAGAAGACCACGCCGAAAGAGCCGGAATTCCTGAGCGCTTTGCCGCTGCAAAACTGATCGAAGGCGATCATCTTATCCTTGACGCTCTTAAACTCGATCAGAACGAAAAGGAGACTCTCGAGCACATAATTTTGCAGATGGAAAACGAGCGCGGACTCGACAGGAGCGCCGCGATGGCTGATATGCGCTACTCCTTTATATATAAGGTGTGCGATAACTGCATTACTCGCCCGAAAGAGAGCAGGGAGCATATCAGGAGCAGTAGGTGGGACAGCGTCCTGACCGGAAAGTACACTGCCATACCGGTTTTCATCGCGGTAATGGCGGCTGTGTTCTTCCTGACATTCGCGGTCATAGGACCGTTCCTGCAGGGTCTGCTCGAGGACGGCATCGGAGCTCTGGGCGCGGCTGCAGAAAACGCAATGAATGCCGGAAACGTGAATCCCGCGATAAGCAGTCTGGTGATGAACGGAATATTCGAGGGAGTAGGAAGCGTACTGAGCTTCCTGCCGATAATCGTGACCATGTTCTTCTTCCTGTCGCTGCTTGAGGACAGCGGGTATATAGCAAGAGTAGCGTTCGTTATGGACAAGCCTCTTAGGAAAATCGGACTTTCAGGCCGGAGCATCGTTCCGATGCTGATAGGCTTCGGCTGCACAGTGCCTGCCGTAATGGCTACACGCACGCTGCCGAGTTCCAGAGACAGGCGGATGACGATACTGCTGACACCGTTCATGTCTTGCACGGCGAAGCTGCCGATATACGGCTTCTTTGTGGCGGCGTTCTTCCCGGGAAACGGATGGTGGATAGTGACCGCGCTTTACCTGTTCGGAGTCGTAACAGGAGTCCTGTCAGCCATAGTCATGAAAAAGACTGTCTTCAAAGGCGAGGCGGTGCCTCTGGTCATGGAGCTTCCTAACTACAGGCTGCCTTCAGCCAAGAACGTAGGTCATCTCATCTGGGACAAGTCCAAGGATTTTCTGCAGAGAGCGTTCTCGGTGATCCTCATAGCGACGATAGTCGTTTGGTTCCTGCAGAGTTTCGACTTCGGATTCAACATGGTGGCGGACGCGCAGGATTCCATGCTGGCAGCGATAGCGGGAGTTCTGGCTCCTGTATTCAAACCGGTAGGGCTGGGAGACTGGCGCATAGTGACGGCCCTCATAAGCGGATTTATGGCCAAGGAGAGCGTCGTGGCAACGATGAATGTTCTCTTCGCCGGAGGCGTGGCTGCAGCGCTTACATCTCTTGAAGCAGCTTCGATGCTGGTGTTCAGCCTGCTCTATACTCCTTGTGTGGCAGCTGTCGCGGCAGTAAAAAGAGAACTTGGTGGCGGCTGGGCGCTGTACGTGGTCCTCTGCCAGTGCTGCATCGCGTGGATAGCCGCGCTGATCGTACGCCTTATAGGGTTATCGATCGGATTGGGATAGTATACGATGCATAAAAAAACCGGGCAGTTAACTGCCCGGAGAATGATTCTGCAAATGAAAATACCTGAGCTATTGCTCAGGTATTTTTACATTCAGTTTATCCGCAGCGAAGAGCACGAATTCTCTGACAGCAGGCGCCGCGTCTTCAAGTGAAGGCAGGGAAATGCCCAGTTCTATGCTGCTCGGAGGATCTACGGGTATGATGACCGTTCCGGTCTTCCAGTTCCTGGTGATGCCTTCGTTCATTATGCCTATGCCCAGACCCTTTTCTACCATGTTTATGGCTGTATAGTTTTCGAGAGTGGTAAGCCGCACATTAGGGACGATCCCGTGACGTTTGAAGAGCTCCCTTACATCCGCGTCATCTCCTTCGCTCGGCATAATGAGATTTTCCTTTTTGCACTTCTTGATAGGGTATGCCGGGGAATCCGCGTCAGGGTGATTTCTTGGAAGAACGGCTACCATGCGGTCCTCGGCGAAAGGTATCCACATAAAAGATTTGTTTGAAAGCCGCGATGAGAACGAAAGATCAGCCTTGCCGGAGGTGACCATCTTATCGATCTTATTCTTGGTAGCCTCTTCTATCTGAATATTGATGGAAGGGTGCAGATCGGTGAAATCCTTGATGATCTGAGGAAGCACCTGCGCAGCGATGCTGGAATACGCGGCAATCATTACATTGCCTTTGTACATCCCCGAAAGTTCGGTAGCGGCTTTATATAATTCGGCCTCTTTTTCGATGAACTCTATGGCAAGGGGATAGATGTATTCGCCCTCGCGTGTCAGTACGACTCCGTTGCTCTTGCGCATCAGAAGGGAAAACCCGAATTCCTTTTCCGCTGCGGAAACAAGCTGGCTGATGCCTGAAGGAGTATAGCCCATTATCTTTCCGGCCGCAGTGAAGCTGCCTTCATCAGCGGCCGTTACAAATGCTTTGCATTTCAGAATATCCATTAATACAGAACTCGCTTAAACAAATTGATAAAAGAATTTCTTAATACAGATTATACCATTCTTTAAAACCAAGTCAACAGAATACAGACAATCCATTATCGCCGCGTATACTTCAACGAGGTGGTGTAAATTTACTTTTAGATACAGATAATGTACAATATAAAAGATATTTATAAGGCGGAACAGCCTGTATGCAGGCTGTGCGGATGCCATTTAGTAAAGAGGTGAAAAATATATGAGGTTAGATCCTAATAATGATGTATACCCTGGAGATCTCGGTATACTTAATGCACGAAAACATAAGTGGGCTAAGGGCACGAAGAAAGGCTCCGGATTCAGGCTCGCTTCATACGGGATCCTCGCAGTGGGCCTGGCTGTCATAGTAAACGTAGCGCTCAGGACGCAGAGCGCTGAGTCGAGTCAGCTTCCGGTACACTTAATGATCTGGACAGTCGCAGCTCTTACGTATATTGTTGCACGACGAGGCAAGCGGATGTCCCAGGATCCATTCAACGGATTTCACAACGCGAGGTTCGAGGTCAGCGACGATACTGTCTATTACGTATATCAGCAGGGAATGAAGCTCAAGACCTATTACATACGTGACGCACAGATCAAAAAAATCATACGCGATGACGAGGCAGGAGTACTTTGTATAGAAGGCAAGGCAACTCTGAACATACAGACCAGAGACTCCGAAACGGAAAAAAGCCTGGATAAATTCTACGCTCTGGTGCCATTCGACAAATACGAACTCGATGACCTGCTTGCTCCGTATAAAAGAAAGGTCGTCAGGTCTGACGGCAAGCTGAGAGAGAGTTACAATTAGAAACCTAAAAACTAAAAAGTGAAAATAAAAGAGCCGGTCATTTGACCGACTCTTTTGTAATTCATTGTTTCTGAATCGCTGATAGTAATTAGATAGCAGATCCCTTCTTGATAGCATCCTTCAGGTAGAGGAGCGAAGTCAGGAAGCAGACAACTACAACCAGGAGAGTCAGCCAGTAAAGCGGCATGCTTCCAACGATCCAAGCTGCGATAGGAACTCCGATGAGACCGCCGCCGAGAGCCATAGCCCAGCAAGCGTTCATGTCGTAACGACCTTCCTTGATGAACTTAGGACCATTGCCGTATGCCATCAGGAATGCGCAGGAACCCATCATAGCAGGGAATGCGCAGCCGACATCGAGTCCGAGGAGTGCGCAGAGAGCCATGCAAGGAGCATAGAGACCTACGCCGATGGACATCAGTCCGCCGAGGATGAAGTTGACAACGATAGCAATGATCAGCTTGATTCCACGAAGACCCATAGCTGTTCCGACTTCTCCGAACGGGCCAATGCCTCTCCACTTCATGAACATAACGACGGAGAGGAGGAACAGTCCTACGAACAGAGCGTAACGTACGTGCTTACGGTCGAACTTGGAAACGATACCGGCCATGAGGTATGAACCGAGAACGGATGAAACGATCATGGTAACGAGCGTGAGAACATCCATGTCAACGAGACCGAAGAATGCAGCCGCCTCTACACATACAGGAACCGTGTCGCCTACGTTCAGTGTACCAGGTACGAGAACGTCGTCTACTGACTTTCCGATTTTGAAGTATGTCGAAGTAGGAGCAAATGATCCGATGCCCAGTGTGTCGAAGAAGTTAGCAATGATTCCGGCAAGAATGAAGTTATACCAGAAATGCTTCTTCTGCGACTGCCAGAGTTCCTCACCGCTGCAACCGAATTCTGTTTCAGACATTGCGCGGATCTGTTTCATCTTTCTCCACATCAGAATGACGTTGTAGATAAGGCCTAAAAGGGCTATACCAATAAGAATCCATTTAGACATAAAAAAACCTCCTATAAATAATAGTACTATTATAAGAATATTGAATATGCGATTCAACACTTCTTTAAGTCTGATTATAGCATTCCTTAAGTCCAAGTCAATACTAATGTGAAGATAATGTGAAATTAATGACATTATTTTTTATAAAGGATTTCACCCTCCGCGAAGGCGTAGATAGGATTACTGACAATGTTTGATTTGTATGCTGATTATATAGTAATATTTTATGGCATAGTTTTCGGTGTTATGACCCTTATTATAAGGTGAGAGGTTAAAAAACAGATGAAGAATCCTAACAGGACAGCAAGAGAAAACCGGAGAGCAGAGACCGGTGATTCAATAGACACGATCGTTGTATGCGCAGGCAAGCACGGCACCTCCCTGCAGTACGCAAAGTGGCTGATGGAGGAACTGGGATGTGATGGCATGGGGTTTGACAAGAGAAAACTGGGATATGTCAGCTTTTATAAAAATGTCGTATTCATCGGCGCCGTACGCAACGGTGATATCTACATGCTGAACATGCTGTGGCAGAATTATAATAATTTCGGACTTGAGGGAAGGAATCTCTTCATATGCGGCGTAGGCCTCGGTGACCCTGACAGCAGGTCTTATGTCGATCTGCTTCGCCGCCGGAACGGGTGTGAAGGACAAAACAATATAAACTTCTTCATGCTCCCGGGAAAGATCCGGAAGAACAAACTGGTGATGCTGGACAAAACACTGTTCAAGAATTTTATTGAGGTCGGGGCTCACGGATTGTATGCCAAAGAGGACGCGGATCTCATAATTGAAAGAGCCAAAAACGATTATGACGGCATGAGCAGAGACAATCTTGAACCGCTCGTCAAAAAAATAATAGAGCTGAACGCATAGGTTCAGCTCCTTTTTTTAGCGGTTCTTCTGGTCCCTTACGATAGCGCGGCTTGACTGGTATTTTTTGATCTTGTTGCCAAGCTTTGCAGGGATCCAGCGGCATACCTTTTTGCATCTCTTGTATATGAAATCGCTGAAAGTGGACGGATCTCCTATTGTGAATCTGTCCATAGGAATGACAAAGAATTCTCTGCTCGTCAGACTAAGATAGTAATATTCTTCGTCATAGAAGACAGCATCGATGTCTTTATATTTGCTGCTGTACGCAGTCAGTTCTCCATCGCGGAAAAATGAAGCGTCATTCTGCGTGAATTCATATACGAATTCTGTACCGTTGCGGTAATCCGCATCCGACCTTTTTGTAAGGGCAAGCGAAATATACTGGCGGAACAGTCCGAGAAGCACGACCAGTCCACCTAATACCCACAGAGCGATCTTAAGAGCCTGGGCTTTAACGACAAAGCCCGGCGCTAATATCAATAATCCGTAGAGCACCATCCTCGCTGTGACCTTAGGATGGAACACGCGGTAAGTAAAAGTGATATATGCTTTCAAAACGCCTGAATCGCGCTTGGTCTTGATCTGATAAAGCACTTCCTTCTGCTGCTCCGGAGTTTTGTCAGGAAGCTTGCTTCCGGTTTTCTGAGCCTTGTCGTTCTTAGGCTTGCTGTTCTGAGCTTTTTTCTGTTTGCCTGACTGAGCCGCAGGGCTGCTGCTTCTTGCTTTGTTCTTTGCCATGGATATGATCTCCGTTGATTTTTAAGCTGAATCAATGATCGCTTATGTCTGATTACAGACAAAGTATAATCTGAAGACTGATATTTGTAAACTGCCGCGCAGGGCAGCTCCATTGCCGCGCCTGACGAAAACTCTGCTCTGCAAAACAGTTTCCGAAACGCTTTTTTTAACATGCCGGTCTGTTGTATAATAAATAATGTAGATAATAATTGTTGACGCGAAGGTGGGGGAGCTTTCGCAAATGAAGAGGAGACTACATATGAAAGAGAATGTAATTTTCTGCTATTCGGGTACCGGGAACTGTCTGGATATGGCAAAGAACATCGCTAAGATCCTTGGCGATACGGATATAATCATGATGCGCAAGTATCCTGCTATGACAGATGTCAGAGAAGCGAAAAGGGTAGGATTCATATTCCCATGCTACGGCGGCGGACTTCCGGGCCATGTCGAAAGATATCTGTACGATATCAAAGTCAGTCCTGACGCTTATACTTTCGCTATCAACCAGAGCGCGGCATATAAGGGCGAAGGTCTCAGAAAACTCAACGAGATCATTCCTCTCGATTACTGGGCCGCGGTCACGCACCAGTGCACCTGCATCTGGCTCTTCCCGCACGACCTTATGATGCCTAAGATGGGCGCTGTCGAGGCGCAGGCCAGGGCTGAACACTTCGCTGAGAAGTTCGCGAATGACATCAAGAACAACGTCAAGTCCAGGAGAGGCGTTCCTAAGGCTTACTGGAATTCAGCTGAGCACGCTATGTGGGCTGATATCGCGCGCAAACAGGGCCAGACTCTTAAAGCGAACGACAACTGTGTGATGTGCGGGACCTGCGCGAAGGTATGTCCTGTCGGCAATATCAGATATATCGGCAAGGCGGTCGTATTCAGTGATAAATGCATCTCGTGCTGCGCCTGCGTGCAGTACTGCCCTAAGGAGGCTATCAACTTCGGAAATATCACGAAGAAGAGAGAACGTTATCATAACGTGAACGTCACAGTAGACGATCTGAATCAGGAGATCATTTCGTTCTAGTCTTTGCTGATCCGATCAGAAGAATGGCAGTAAAAAGACCGCCGGCTTATGGCCGGCGGTTTTTGTGTCAGTCTATTTTTCAGGATTGGTATCTATATCGTCGTGCGATGTTTTGCTCTCTCCGTCAACGGCGTTTGCGTCATAGAGGTCTTTCTTGATCTGACTGCTGCTTATCTCAGGGGTACGCGGAAGGTAAACGACTTCGACTCCTTCTTCTCTGAGGAAGTCGAACTTGCCTTTCCAGTCATCACCGATAACAAACGTATCGATGTGGTACTCATGCATGTCGGTTTTTTTCTGTTCCCAGTTCTCTTCCGGGATGACCAGATCTACATATCTGACTGCCTCGACGAGCGCCTTGCGCTGCTCATAGGTGAAGTAGCACTTCTTTTGTTTGGAATTCCAGTTGAATTCATCGGTCGATATCGCAACGATGAGATAGTCACCGAGGGCTTTGGCTCTCTTGAGGAGATTGATGTGACCGTAGTGCAGGAGGTCATATGTTCCGTATGTGATTACTCTCTTCATTAGTATTTGCTCCGTTAAGTATCGTGCCGCGGCGCGGCTTGTTCAGTTATTTCTAAAGTATTGTATCATTGAAGGGTGCGTATGGCAATTGAAGAACGAGTCTCAATGGACACGGCGCTCGCGCGCGTGATAATATTATAAGGTAATTCGCAGACAAGAGAAGGGACAAGAAAGATGGATGTAAATATCAGCAATTGGGAAAGGCTTCTCGAAAAAATAAGCGACGGCGCGATGGATATCGGGCTCAAGCTGCTTCTGGCGATCCTGGTCTATCTGGTCGGAAGTTTTATTATCAAACGCATCATCAAAGGACTGAAAAAGCTCCGCTCGCTCAAGTCCATTGACCCGACAGCGGAAGAATATATCATGACATTTATAAGGGCGGCGCTGTATGTGGTCCTGGTCGTGTCGATAGTTGCGCTGCTCGGCGTGCCTATGTCATCGGTGATAGCTGCGATCGCGTCGGTAGGCGTTGCCATCGGTCTGGCGCTTCAGGGAGCTTTGAGCAATATCGCGGGAGGCATCATGCTGATCATATTCCGCCCGTTCAGCGTAGGCGACTACATCAGTACGGGCAGTGAAGAGGGCACTGTAAGGAGCATCTCGCTCGTATATACGGTCCTTACCACCGTAGACAACCGCAGAGTATCGGTACCTAACGGCAGCCTGATGAATTCGAGCATCTCGAACGCGAGCGCTGAGCCTCTCAGAAGAGTCGACCTCAACTTCGACATAGCGGGCTCTGAAGACGCAGACAGGGTCGAAGGAATAATGAAAGATGTGATCGCGAGGTCTGAGAAGGCGAAGAGCGAGCCTGCTCCGCAGGTGCTTATCACGGCAGGGGTCCCGGGTGGACTGACGTATACTGTGAGAGTATGGGTGAAGACAGCTGACTATTGGGACGAGTTCGCTTATCTAATGAAAGAGATCCCGGCGGCGCTCAACGCGGAGAACATCGCGAGACCTGCAACACCTGTAAGCGTAAGCAAATAAAACGGGCGATCATATAACACACGATAGATATAATAAGTTTTTGGGAGAATTATTCTGATGAAAAGAGTCATTGGAGCGGTCGTCACCGGCGGGCTGTTCGCCGGACTTATAGTCATGCTGGGCATATATGATGTCGCAGCGATAGGACCGGCGGGCACAAAGATCGGGTTTTCGCATTTGAATCAGTTCGTACACGACCTGACAGGCGTGAATATGCTGTGGTACGACATCACAGACTATATCGGCTACGCGGCCATCGGTATATGCGGGCTTTTCGCGCTCGCGGGACTGGTGCAGATGATAAAGCGCAGGAGTCTGCTGAAAGTGGACAGGGAGATATGGGCACTTGGCGGACTCTTCGCGGCAGTTATCGGATGCTATGTATTCTTTGAGAAGTTCATCATCAACTACAGACCGATAATAATGCCGGGAGAGACAGAGCCTGAGGCATCGTTCCCGTCATCCCATACCATGCTGGTCATGACGGTGCTGGTCGCAGTCATGATCGTTTCAGACAAGTATTTCGGAAAGGGACTGGGCGTTCTTGTCAGGATCCTTTGTTTCCTGACGACACTGGCCACGATAGGCGGAAGGCTTTATTGCGGAGTACATTGGTGCACGGACATCATCGGAGCCATATTGCTGAGCGCGACTCTGCTGCTTTTGTTCTCAGCGGTCGTAACCGCGCGCAGGAAGAATGTGCGTGACGCTGATCTCGCGTTTGAGTATGACAGCAGACAGAGCAGAAAAAGTGAGTCTATCCGCGGCTACAAACCGAAACACTGAGCCGTGCTATTTGACGGAAGGGAAAATAGCGGCAGGCGTTATAGAGGAAATCAATAATGCGTTAACGCTCAATCAAGTCAGTCAATTGGTTATTGAGCGGTGATGAATGTAAACTATTATGAGGCGGGAGACCGCCTCATACGTTATTTTTGGGACTTTTCAATATGGATTATATGGAGGATCAATATGGAAAAGAAAAATGATAAGCTAATGATCATCATCGCGGGTCTCGTGATCGGTATCATCGCAGCCGGTCTCGCGTTCCTCGGAAACCCGAAGAACATGGGATTCTGCATCGCATGCTTCCTGCGTGATACAGCCGGCGGCCTCGGACTTCACAAGGCACCTCCGGTACAGTACATCAGACCTGAGATCATCGGTATCGTGATCGGCGCGTTCGTAGCCGCGTTCGCAAAGAAGGAGTTCAGCTCCAAGGGCGGTTCCGCTCCTATGACAAGATTCGTTCTCGGATTCTTCGCGATGGTAGGATGCCTTATGTTCCTCGGCTGCCCGTTCAGGATGATCCTGAGACTGGCCGGCGGAGACCTGAACGCTCTCCTCGGACTCGTCGGATTCGTAATTGGTATCTTCTGCGGAATCTTCTTCCTCAAGAACGGATACTCGCTCAAGAGAACATACAGCCTGACAGCAGGTGAAGGTTACTGGATGCCTGTACTCGAGGTAGTTATCTTCGTACTGCTTCTCGCGAAGCCTGCATACATCGCTTTCTCTGAAGAAGGTCCTGGCTCGATGCACGCTGCGATCGGTCTTTCCCTCGCTGCCGGACTCATCGTCGGTGTCCTTGCTCAGAGAACAAGACTGTGCATGGTCGGCGGTATGAGAGACCTCGTTCTCTTCAAAGAGACAAGACTTCTCTGGGGATTCATCGCTATCCTCGCTTCCGCTCTGGTAACCAACCTGGTACTCGGCGGATTCAAGCTCGGATTTACTGAGCAGCCTATCGCTCACACAGACGGACTCTGGAACTGCCTCGGCATGCTCCTCGTCGGATTCGCTTGCGTACTGCTCGGCGGATGCCCGCTCAGACAGCTCGTTATGTCCGGTGAAGGAAACGCTGACAGCGCTGTAACAGTTCTCGGCCTCATGGTCGGTGCTGCTTTCTGCCACAACTTCGGACTCGCTTCGAGCGGCGAAGGCCCTACACCTGCAGGCAAGATCGCTGTTATCATCGGCATCGTAGTAGTTGCTCTCATCGGCGTTGTCAACACATACGTCAAGGAGAAGGAACCTGCAAAGGAAGCTGCTTAAAAAAAGCGGAGGTGCATTATGGTAGACGCAAGAGGGCTGTCCTGCCCGATGCCTGTGATCATGACTCAGAAGGCAATGAAGAGCAAAGAGAACTACTATGAAGTCATGGTAGACGCTCAGGCTCCTCTCGAAAACGTTACGCGTTATGCCCAGAGCCAGGGTTACAAGGTAGAGGTAGAAGACAAGGGCGGAGAGTATCTGCTCAAGATCTCGAAGTAACATAATAGTACTAAAACCGGGGGAATCACCCCCGGTTTTGTGCTATACTGACGCTATGAATACATATATCGCTACATTTTTCATGCATTTCGGATCGATAAGATTCGAACGTCTTTGCAAATCCAAAGGCCTTGAGGCGCGTACCATGCCAGTTCCGAGAAGCCTCAGCAGCAGCTGCGGCACCTGCGTCAGATACAGCGCGCCGGAGCCGCTTTTTGACCCTGCCCACGATGAGATGGAGCAGATGGTCATCTGCAATGACGACGGCAGCTATACACAGATCTATAAGGCCAAAAACCTGTAAATGCATTTATGACCGCAAATGAAAAGATCCCACCGCGAGGGCGGAGGGATCTTTTTGACTGCGGCTATAAAGAGAATATCTCGAGGTCATCGCAGGTGTCGAGAGCTGATCTCGGTCCTGCGACGCATACTGTTCCTCTCTCTGCCATGTCAGCGAGCACGGCACGCATGCCCGCGAAATCTGCCGGCTTTGTGTCCAGCATCTCGCGGCGGAGCCTTATCCTGTCTGCATCGGAGTACCCGGAGAGGAAGAAGTCATCTGCTGCTCTTCCTTTCGCGCCCGGCGATATCAGCGGCTCATTCGCAGCGATCGTAGAAATGATATATCCGTCGATGGAACCATTCTCTGCAGTCATCAGACTGTCAACAAACTCTGTCAGGCCGGTGTGGACTCCAAGTGAGCGGGCAGGGCTCGGGTCTCTGTATGTGTAGCAGAAAACAGATCCGGTGCGGCCTGCTGTCATCGAAGCGCCATACGCGCCACCCTGTACTCTGATGACATTCCACAGGTGAGCCAGCGAGATGATGTTGGCTGCGACTGACATGCTGCCGTTCATCATGTGACCTTCAGCTACCATGTCATATGCCGTTACCGCGAACGAGACGGCAGCAGGCAGCTCGATCCCCATCCGGCGAGGGAGCGACGAAACATAAGCTGCCTTTTCAGGCATCGCGCTGCCCTCAGGGAGCATGCTGACCAGGTGTGAGACATCCGCGTATTCCGTTGCGGTAACGCTTATGATGGCGTTCTGTCTGTTGACACTGTTTTTGATCACATCGTTGGCGAAAGAGGTGAAAGCGTCGAGCTCGTCATCGGCCGCACTGCTCATCTTATGCATGTACTGCATGAAACTGTATCCGTTGACAGCCTCAGCAGCGGCGTCTCTGGCAGACCAGTGAGACCTTGCTTCTAAAATAGCGAGCCGGTGACCGCTGGAAACGGCGGTACGCTTGGAATCTTCGTCGATCTGCGTTATCAGTTCACGCATCATCGCCTTGTCGTCGAATCGCGTGCTGGTCAGTATCTCAACTATGAGATCCTCAGCCTGCGGCAGTTTATCCTCGAGGACTGAAACTCTGACCCTGAGGCTTGGAGCGCAGGTGTCCTTGTCGTCATCAACAGCCAGAATGTCCAGACCGAAGGAGATGGTGCCGACATACATGCGTACCTCGTTCTGCAGTGTGAGCACATCATACCTCTCTGTAGGCAGGTCCCTGAAGAACTCCGTGATCAGCGCTGCTGCCGGAAGCTCGGAAATGGTCAGCTGAGTGAGAGGGAAATAGGCGTTTATGTACACGATCCCATTAGACGCGACAGGATGGAACAACACCTTAGCGCCTTTTATATCTTTTACTTCTGTACCGTATAGCTCCGGCATCGGGTCGATGTCAGCGAGATCCAGCTGAGGTATCGTTGCAAGAGCCTCTTCGCTGTCCTCGCTCTGCTGCCATTCGAGAAGACCGCGGTTCAGTTCATCGAGGGCGTCTCTTTCCGCTTTACTCATCGCGTCGACTGCTGCCTTTACCCGGGCAGCCTCCTCAGCGGCTTCCTTCGCGGCGTAATCCGCGCTCGGGACGAGCATGAGCCTTGAGTAATCAGATGTGTCGCTGAATATTTCCGCTGCGAGAGCTTCCATCTTGCCGTCATCTATCATGGCGCGAACGTTCGCGATCGCTGCGTCAGTGTTGAGATACAGTGCCGGATCGCCGTCGTAGAGCCATGAACTGAACGCGCCGATCGCCCTGTAGAGAGCCTGCGGCTCAGGATACTGCCTGAACCTGAAATCGGTCTGATTGACTGACGCCTCGAGGCCTCTCTTTGAAAAACCTTCGGCCGTGATCCTGCCGATAGTTTCCTCAACTATGGCGAGCAGCCTGCCGGCAATGCTCTCCAGCGCGGCTGCGTCAGGCTTTGAGCCGTCCTCACAGCTGATCCCGCGGAATATCATCATGAGATATGGCTGCGCTATACCGTCAGATACATATATCTCCATATCCTCAGCGAGTCCCGAAGAAAGCACCGCGCGCTTGAGCGGAGACTCATTCGAGTCTGCGATCTGTTCGAGGATCACGCTGAGGGCGAGATTCTTGTCTCTGTCTTCCCAGCTGCCGATAATCTTGCCGAAGCAGATCATAGGCTTGTCATCTTCACTGCTGACGGCGTAGTCGATGACACGGTCATTTCTGACCGGGGCCTGAGTGGTGAACTCCGGTATGTCATCGCGTCTGTCGTAGTCTTTGAGATATGTCTCGATCATCCCGAGCGTTTTGCCGATAGGAACATCTCCATCAAGGTAAAAGTATGAATTCGACGGGTGATAGAACCTTTTATATCTTTCGACAAACGACTCATAAGTCAGATCGGGGATCTCATCGGGATCTCCGCCGGAGTTGTAGCCGTAGCAGTGCTCCGGAAAAAGAAGCTTGCCCATGTGGCGCTCCGCGATCTGGTCCACATTGGACATGTCGCCCTTCATTTCATTAAAGACGACTCCCTTGAACACAGGCTCGTCGCCGGTGGTATCTATATGCCAGCCTTCCTGATAGAAGATGTTGGGATCCGTGAGCATACGCGGCTTGAACACCGCGTCAAGGTAGACTTCTGTCAGATTCAGGTAATCCTGCTCGACACGGCTGGATACCGGGTACATCGTCTTGTCCTGGAACGTCATGGCGTTCAGGAATGTGTTCATCGAGGTCTTGAGAAGTTCTACGAATGGTTCCTTGACCGGGAACTTATCGGAACCGCAGAGGACAGAGTGCTCGAGTATATGGAACACGCCGGTGCTGTCCTCGGGGATAGTTCTGAAACCGACCGAGAAGAGCTTGTTCTCGTCTCCGTTGTCAGCCCACACGAGTTTCGCTCCTGTCACATCGTGGAGCATCTCAACGAGTCTGCCGCCGATCTCCCGGATATCACGGATGTTTGTCACGGTAAAGCCGTGAAGTTTATCACCTTTTGCAAGTTTTGTTTCTGTCTGATACATCAATACTGCCTTTTCATTGTTTTTCAGTTCCTGAAATGATTATGCCTCACAATGATATAACAATAAGCAAAACAATGAAAGACTGTAAACAGCGGGTATGGTATAATTCGAGCATGATGATATGATATGTAACTTTCCGTGTTGCCGGCCTGCGCAGAACGGAAGATAGTGGGAAGGAGAGCATATAAATGGTAGATAACGGTATGATCTATTTCGCCAGAAAGGGTGATGGCGAAACGCTTGGCGATAAGATATGCCTGAGACCGGACAAAGCCAACAGACACGGCTTTATCTGCGGCGCCACAGGAACGGGCAAATCCGTGACACTCAAGGTGCTCGCGGAGAGTTTCTCGCAGCTGGGAGTTCCGGTATTCATGTCCGATGTCAAGGGTGACATGGCGGGCATCGCGGTACCGGGAGATGACAGCGAAGGGATGCAGAAGAGACTCGACCGCTTCGATATCAGAGATACTTTCTGCTACCGCGGCTTTCCGGTATCGATCTTCGACATCTATTCAGATAAGGGAACGCCTCTGCGCACGACCGTGTCAGAGATGGGACCGCTGCTGTTCAGCCAGGTCCTCGATCTCAACGATACTCAGACCGAACTCATGCAGGTCATATTCAAGATCGCGGACGATCTCGGCCTGCTGCTGATCGATACAAAAGACATGAAAGCGACGCTGCAGTACTGCGCCGACCACTCGGACGAGTTCAAAATGGATTACGGCCTGATACCTCAGCAGTCGACATCCGCGATCATCAGAGCAATAGTCGCTCTCGAATCGGAAGGAGCGGACAGGTTCTTCGGTGAGCCGGCTATAGATATCAGGGATTACTTCCTGACCGCGCCGGACGGAAGAGGGATCATCAACATACTGGACGCCGAGACGCTTATCAATAAACCGAGGCTGTATTCGGCATTCATGCTGTATCTTCTGTCAGAACTCTTCGAACTGCTTCCTGAGGTAGGGGATCCGGAGAAGCCTAAGATGGTGTTCTTCTTCGACGAGGCGCATCTTCTGTTCAAGAATGCCTCCAAGGTACTGCTCGAGAAGATAGAGCAGGTAGTGAAGCTGATCAGGTCGAAGGGCGTTTCCATTTTCTTCGTGACACAGAGCCCGGGAGACATTCCGGGAGCGGTGATGTCGCAGCTCGGAAACAAGATAGAGCACGGACTGCACGCGTATACGCCGGCAGAGCAGAAGGCTCTGAACGCTGCTGCTGACGCTTTCAGGGAAAACCCTGAATTCGACACCAAGGAACTGATGCAGAATCTGGGAACCGGCGAGGCTGTGGTCTCGATGCTCGATGAAAAAGGCGCGCCGTCGGTGGCGGAGTACGCTTTCGTGCTGCCGCCTGAGAGCCGCATGGGCGCGCTGACAGATGAGGAAAGGACCGCGACGGTCGAAAATTCACCTCTCAACAGCAAATATCTCGAAATGGTGGACAATTTCTCGGCTTACGAGAAGATCACGGGCAGGATACCGGGCGGAACGGCCGCGGCGTCAGGCACCGTGACCGGGCCTGACGGGCAGGTATACGGTAACACTTCGGGCATACCTGCCGCTGAGCCTGCGGCTCAGGCCGCGGCCGACGAAGGCTTTACCATCGACGTTGATACACAGACTTACACGGAACCTGCAGCGCAGCAGGCGCCAAAAGCTCAAAAGGCCGCGAAGGCTGAAGATGAAGGCGGCTCCTCGCTGGGCGAGATCGCTGACAACTTCCTCGGCAAGTCGGGCACACGCCAGGTCATCAGATCAACTGGCGGGACCATCGGGAGAGAGATCGGAAAGACAATAGGCGAAGCCGTGCTGGGCAAGAAGGGCAGGACCATCGGAGGAAACATCGGATCCGCCATAGGACGCAATCTGCTTGGCACACTTACAGGCAAGAAGTGATCGTCCGCGATCCGAGCGGCAGTCACAGGTCCTGACAGAAAGGGTACGACATGACACTTACGAAAGAAGACATAGTCAAACTGCTCGACAGCAGCAAGATCAAATACGAAATAGTCGAACACAAGCCTGTCTACACGATAGACGAGATGCTCGAGTGCGGCCTGCCTCATCCTGAGCAGATCGCCAAGAATCTCTTCGTGCGCGATGACAAGAAGCGCAAGTACTATCTCATCACGTGCCTTGAAGACAAAAAGGTAAATCTCAAGGAGTTCCGCAAGGAACATGATACCCGCCCGCTCACTTTCGCTTCGGAAGAAGACCTCATGGAAAAGATGGGCCTCATCCGCGGAGCGGTGACGCCGCTGGGCATCCTGGCAAACGAAGAGAAGGACGTTGTCGTATATTTCGACAAGGACTTCGAAAACAAACTGATGGGCATACATCCTTGCGATAACACCGCGACGGTTTATATCAATACCAGAGATGTGGTCAAACTGATCAAAAAACACGGCAACGAACTGCATTTCGTGAAGATGTAAAATGATAAGACTCAATGACGCGGCAATTGAATACATGAAGCGTCTGGGCTACAGCGACATAGTGCTTCTGACGGATGACGCGCGCACTTGATGTGATCCCTCCAAGGCGGAGGTGTCGGTAAGTTTTACCGGCGAAGAAGGACCGGACGACCCGGGCGGGTACATACGCGAAGAGTCACAGATAGGAGCAGTCTACGTGCCGATGCATGGGGTGCTGATCGAAGACGGCGCTGCGATCAGGTACGAGCGCTATCCATGGATCGAAAAGTTTGAACTGGACGGCATAAAACCCGCGCCTGTGTGCTGCGTTGTACCGCTCTCTTAATGATTGTATACAATTATACAAAATCGATTTATTTTATGGACAAGCGTCCGAACCATTTGGTAAAATACACCCAACAAACGGGGCCGGGCTGCCGGTTTGCGAGGCAGCCCGCTTTTTTATCATTAATGTCTTAGGTATAGGGAGAATATCAAAAGGAGATCGAAATGGAAGTAATCGTAAGTTTCATGAACAACTGGCTGTATAAGCCATATGTGGTTCCTCTGTTCCTGATCGCCGTAGGCATCTACTTTACGATCAGAACAAAGGGTGTACAGATCCGCATGTTCGGAGAGATGTTCAGGGTAGTAACAGAAAAGCCTTCTGATGACAAAAGCATTTCATCGTTCGGTGCGCTGATGGTATCCACCGCTTCCAGAGTTGGTACCGGAAACATCATCGGCGTTTGTACAGCTATCATCACCGGAGGTCCGGGATCCATCTTCTGGATGTGGATCACAGCCATATTCGGCGGCGCTAACGCGTTCATCGAGTCCACACTCGCTCAGATCTATAAGAAGAAAGCCGATGACGGCACTTATTACGGCGGACCTTCATACTACATGCAGAACGCTCTAGGCCAGAGATGGCTCGGTGTCATTTTCTCGATACTGATCATCTTTACATACGCTGTAGGATACAACATGCTTGCCGCGTTCAATCTGCAGTCAACATTTGCGACATTCGACTTTTACAAGGAAGGCACGACCTCGAAGATCATCGGCATTATCCTTGCCGCTCTCTTCGCAGTCATCATCCTCGGCGGAGCTAAGAAACTGACCAGGGTCACAGGTTACCTCGTACCGGTAATGGGAATCATTTACGTAGTTATGTCCCTGGTAGTCATCGTTATCAATGCGAAGAACCTCGGCGCTATGTTCGGAATGATCTTCAAGAGCGCGTTCGACTTCAAGGCCATCTTCGGAGGATTCGCGGGATCCTGCATCATGTGGGGACTCAAGAGAGGTCTCTACTCCAATGAAGCCGGTATGGGTTCTGCTCCGAATGCTGCAGCCAAGGCTGACGTTGCTCACCCTGTCAAGCAGGGACTCGTTCAGACACTGTCTGTATTCATCGACACACTGCTGATCTGCTCCGCTACAGCGTTCATGTGCCTGTCCACAATCTCTGTTGATCCTTCAAAGTTCCAGGATGACGCTGCCGGATATGTTCAGACATGCCTGCACGCTTCGCTCGGTAACTTCGGACCGATCTTCATCGCTATATCGATGTCGCTGTTCGCGTTCACTACACTGATCGGTAACTATTCATACTGCGAAGGCTGCTTCGCGTTTATCCTCAAGAGAGATATGAGCAAGGTAGAGGTTCTGGTGTTCAGAATCATCGCCATCTTCCTCGTATTCCTCGGAGCTACACTGAGCGCCGGTCTCGTATGGGATACAGCTGACATGTTCCAGGGACTCATGGTCATCTGCAACATTCCGACTATCGCGATACTCGGCGGGGTTGCCATCAAGGCTCTGAACGATTATACAAAGCAGAAGAAGCAGGGTCTTGCGCCTCACTTCAAAGCTGCGGATATCGGACTCAGCGAAGACAAGGTCGATTGCTGGAAATAGCCTGAAAACACTTCAAAAAGAGATAAAAGGAAGACCCGTTCGGAAACGGGTCTTCTTTTTATAGTTTTACGGTCTATGGTATAATAATTATGTATGACTAAATCGATTTACATAGACGGGCTGAAGGTCGAACTGACCAGAAAGCGCATTCAAAGAATCAATATGAGGGTAAAGGCGCCTGATGGCAGGATAGTCATAAGCGCGCCTTACATCGTGTCAGACAGGGAAGTGATAGCTTTTGTAAGGAGCAGGCGGGACTGGATAGACAAAGCCGTCAGCCGTGTCCGGGCGAACGCATCCGCGCATCCTGAGCCTGCCGACAGGGCGGATAAAGAGGCGCGAAGGGCTGAACTCAAAAAGCGTGTCGCTGCCAGGCTTCCTGAAATAGAAAACTGGACAGGTCTGCGCTGCAGCGGATGGACCGTGCGTGACATGCACACCCGCTGGGGAAGCTGCAACACGAAAACAGGGCACATCAACCTGAGTCTCATGCTTGCGACAAGGTCTGACGCGGAACTCGACTATGTTATACTCCATGAGCTTGTACACACCGTCGTACCGAATCACGGAGCGGATTTTTACGCGCTCATGGACAGATTCATGCCCGGCTGGAAGAAGATCCGGAAGGCGCTCAACTACGGATAATACGATCAGTAAAGGATAGTAAGTGGAAGTACCTCAACTCATAATAGATCTCGCGTTAATGCTTACCACCGCGGCGGTGGTCACGATAGTATTCAGAAAGCTCAGGATACCTACGATCCTGGGATATATTGTCGCGGGGTTTATCATCGGACCGCACTTCCCGCTGTTCCTGAACATTGAGAGCACGGCTTCCGTAGAGACGTGGAGCGAGATCGGTGTCGTGATCATCCTGTTCCATATCGGACTTGAATTCGATTTCAACAAACTTTCTGAGATCGGCGGGACAGCGGTCGTCTCGGCCGCTGTAAAGATGGGCGGCGTCATGCTCGTAGGCTACGGCTTCGGCATTCTGGCAGGCATGAACACCATGAATTCCGTGTTCCTCGGCGCGATGCTGTCGATCAGCTCCACTGTCGTGATCCAGAAATGCTTCAGCGAGATGGGTCTCGAAGGGAAGAAGTATACGAGTCTTGTGATGGGGTCACTCGTGATGGAGGATGTGATCGCCGTATTCATGATGGTAGTGCTGACTACGATTTCCATGAGCAAGACATCCGATCCGGGCAGCATGGCTATCCACATGATCCTGATGATCACATATCTCGTGCTCTGGCTCGTGCTTGGCATCTTCTTTCTGCCGACCATACTCGACAGGACAATGGGACTCATGAGTGACGAGACGCTCACGCTGCTGAGCCTTGGCTTCTGTTTCCTGATGGGAATGCTCGCGCACTGGCTCGGATTTTCGATGGAACTCGGAGCTTTCATCGCGGGTTCGCTCTTCGCCGGCACACGGCACGTTCACGATGTCGAAAGGGTGACTGAAGGCATCAAGGACATGTTCGGGGCGATATTCTTCCTTTCGGTAGGCATGATGGTCGACCCTGAGATAATAGCGGAACGCTGGACCTCGATAGTCCCGATCGCGATACTCGCAGTCGTAGCGAAACTCATATTCGCTACCATAGGAATGATGCTTTCCGGACAGGAACCTGTCACTGCGCTTAGGGGAGGCATATCGCTGGCGCCTATCGGAGAGTTTTCGTTCATCATCGCGAATCTGGGTATTTCGCTCGGCGTGATGGACAGCTATCTATACCCGGTCATCGTGGCGGCGTCGATACTGACTATAATCATCACGCCGGTGCTGATAAGGCAGCAGGACCGCATAATACTGTTCATATCGAAGGTGGTGCCGGACAGGATCAAAGAGAAGGTGCTTTATTACACTTCTGCTGACAGAAGCGAAGAAGAGCGCGACTCCGAATGGGAAGTCGTGCTGAAGGATTTCTTCCTCAAGGTGGCCATATATGGCAGCATCATGCTGGTCCTGACTCTTGCGTGCTGCAAAGGACTGTACCCGCTGCTCTCATCTCTGATGGGGACCGGCGCGGCGAAAGCCGTTGTGATCGCGGTGAATTATCTGGCGCTCGCGGTCTTCGCGGTACCGTTCATGCGCAACCGCGGCGCGGCGTTCACGCAGCTGTGGGTCGATAAGCTGGCCAACAGACCGCCGCTCGCGGTGATGGTCATAATAAAGGTAGTCATACTGGAGCTCATCGCTCTGATCCCGCTGACGACGATCCTTGACATATACGATCCGCTGATTCTGCTGCTGATACCTCTCAGCGTCTTCCTGATCGCCAGGTCGGACTTTGTAGCGACTTATTATCTGCAGCTCGAGACACGCTTCTTCGCGAATCTCAATCAGAAGACCATGGAAGAACGCGGCGGCGCCAGGGAAAGGCGGCATTGGCTCAACGAGGACTACAGCATATTCAGCTGGGAAGTCCCGGCGGGCGCGGCTTACGAAGACAGGACGATCGCGGATCTTGACTGGGGACGCAAGGAAGCGGTCTATGTCGTCAAGGTAAGACACGGCGACAAACGCATGCCGATGCCTCCGGCGAGGACAGTACTCCACGCGGGAGATAAAGTGCATGTGATAGGAGACAGGATGTCGCTCGAGACGTTCTACAAGACGCTTGACATAGATCAGGATGTCCATATGCGGACACTCAAGGAATTCCTCGATGAGGATTACGATAAAGACAATGCTCTCGCGTGCGCGGCGATACAGGTGCGCGGCAATGAGCCTTACGTGGATAAGCCGATAAAGAAAAGCGGGATCACTGCCCGCAGTCACTGCATGATACTCGGGCTTGAGCGTGACGGTTACGCGACTAACATGCCGGACTCCAACATGCTGATAGAAAAGGGTGACATACTCTGGATCATAGGCACGAATACGGATCTCAGCCGCATCGCTTCCCACTCAGTGGGCAAGGCAGGGTCGCATGCAGGCGAACAGGCGGCAGGGAGTGTCACAGGGGGTGGCGAATAAATGAACTGGGACATCATCACATCATATCTGCTGCCGCCTCTGATAGGAGCGGTAATAGGATACTTCACGAATCTCATAGCGGTAAAGATGCTGTTTTACCCGCACAAGGAGGTCCGTGTCTTCGGGCACCGTCTGCCGTTCACGCCCGGCGCTATCCCGAAGGGCAAGGCAAGGCTGGCGAAATCGGCCGGAAAGATCGTCCAGAACGAACTCTTCACGCGTGAAGATATTTCAGGGAGGCTTCTGACGGAAGAAGTAGAAAAGCCGCTGATCGACAGGGTCATGGATATTCTCGGCAATGACATCAGAGAGACCGGAGCAGTGATGGTCGGCGGCGCTGACAGATATGACAGGATCGAAGAGAACTTCACCGAACTTCTGGCTTTCAAGATAACCGACGCCATCAGAAGGATGGACATACCCGGAACGCTTGAACGCGAGGGCAAGACGATGCTTCGCGAGCACGTGTCCGGATCCGCGTTCCTGACGCTGGTGGTTTCCGAGAAACTCATCGACAGGATCATGAGCACGGTCAGCGAAAAGATGGAGGAATTCATCGATACGAGAGGTCCCGAGATGGTGAATGAGATCACAGTGTCGAGGATACACGACCTCGGAGACAGGACGCCTCTGCACGTGCTGGAGCAGGCGGGTTACGACGCGGATTACGTGAAGACCAAGATCACCGAGGCGTACAGGGAATCGGTGGTGAACGCGGTCAATTCCGCGCTGCGCAGGATCGATGTCGCGAAGGTAGTCGAAGATAAGATCAATTCTATGCCGGTAGAAGAACTGGAAAAAGGCGTTCTGACTGTCATGAAGACCGAACTGAAGATGATAGTCGACCTCGGCGCGCTGATCGGATTCGTTATCGGCAGCATAAACATATTCATCTGACGGAGAACCGGGAAATGAGCGATAAAAGCGATAAAAAGGATCTTGAATTAATTGAAAAATATCTGGTGCTTCAGGAAGCGGGAGTCCTGGACGGACTGATCGAGAAAGTGACCGAAGAACTGCCGGACCCTCAGGAACCTGAGGCCCCTGAGAAAGACCCGGTAAGCGCGCCGCCTGCAGACACTGCTGACTATGTCGTGTTCGACCATGTCCGCAAGGTATATCACGTGGGAGAGGTCGATATAGAGGCGCTCGCTGACGCGACTTTCAGCGTTGCCAAAGGCGAGCTTGCCATAGTGGTCGGTGAGTCCGGCGCGGGCAAGACGACGCTCCTCAACATACTCGGAGGAATGGACACTCTGACGAGCGGAAAGGTCCTGCTGGACGGCAGGGAGATCAGCAGTCTCAACTCGCGTGAACTGACCAGGTACCGCAGATATGACATCGGCTTCGTGTTCCAGTTCTACAATCTGGTACAGAACCTCACTGCGCTCGAAAACGTGTCGCTCGCGACCCAGATCTGCAGCGATCCGCTCGATCCGGCAGAGACCCTGAAAGCGGTCGGCCTGGGCGACAGGATGTATAACTTTCCGGGCCAGCTGTCCGGAGGTGAACAGCAGAGAGTCGCCATAGCCAGGGCTCTGGCCAAGAATCCGAAACTGCTGCTCTGTGATGAACCTACGGGAGCGCTCGACTACAACACCGGAAAGGCGATCCTGCAATTGCTTCAGGATCAGGCACATAAGTCCGGAGCAACAGTGATCATAATAACGCACAACAAGGCGATCACGCCTATGGGAGACCGCGTCATCAGCGTAAGAAGCGGCAGAGTACAGGATGTGAAGATAAACACCGAACCTGTTCCGGTGTCCGAAATAGAGTGGTAGCATGCTCAGAAAGTCGACCTTCAGGGAAATAAAGACCTCACTTGCGAGATATCTGGCGATCTTCGCGATCGTGGCTCTTGGAGTGGGGTTTTTCAGTGGCCTGAAGGATTGCAAGGAGTCGATGGTCAGCACCGCGAGTGCATACCTCGACAAAACGAATTTTTATGACTATCAGATACTTTCTTCATACGGTGCGGATGATGACAGCGTAGCGCTCGCGGAGTCATGGGAAGGTGTCTCCGACGCTGAGGGATCGATACAGATAGACGTCATGGCAAGTTCCGGGGAAGGTGAATCAAAGGCGCTGAAAGCCATCTCGCTTCCGGAGACCATCAACACGCTCAATGTCACCGAGGGCAGGCTGCCTGAGAAGGAAAACGAGTGTGTGGTCGACGCGTACAGCATAACGGACGAAGGTTTCCATATCGGAGATCACATCACACTGACCGATGAGAACGACGAGGACAAACTCGATGACTTCAATGTGACCGACTTCGTCATTGTCGGCCTGGTCAATACGCCTATTTATCTCGACTATCAGAGAGGATCGACGGATATAGGCAACGGAAGTCTGGACACTTTCTTCTTCATCCCGAAAGAGGCTTTCGCGGTCGATTATTATACGAATCTGTACATAAAACTGGAAGGCGACGAGGCATCGATGACCCCGGAGCACGAGGACAAACTGAAAGCGCACGAAGACAGCATGAAAGAACTGGCGGAAGCAGTGACTGCGGGACGCAGAGAGACCGCCAGACAGGAAGCGCAGGATGAACTCGACGAAAAGAAACAAGAATATGAAGAAAACCTGGCCAAATACAATAAAGAAAAGGCGGACGCGGAAAGGGAGATCGACAGGGCTGAAAACAAGATCAGCAGCGGCGAGGGAAAGATAAAAAAGACCCGTAAAGAACTGAAAGCTGCGGTCAGCGAGGCTAACAAAGCGATCGAGGACCTCAACGCCACTATCAGCGATCTTAAGTCGAAAAAAGAGCAGGCCGAGGGAGGTCTGGCCCAGGCGAACGCGGCAAAGGGACAGCTTGACGCGGCTCTCGCCGCCGGGCAGATAACTCAGGATGAATACAACGCGCAGGTCGCGCCGCTCAACGCTCAGATAGCCGAACTGAACGGCAATATAGCGAGTCTCGAGGCCGGCATAGCGCAGGCAGAAGCGGGTTTCAAACAGGCTCAGGACGGTCTCGCGCAGGCAGAGGCGGGGCTGAAAGAACTCGACAGACAGGAGAAAAAACTCGACAGCAGCGAGAAGAAACTGCAGGAAAAAGAAAAAGAGGCGGACAGCGAATTCGCCAAGGCAAAAAAAGAACTTGACGAAGCCAAGGACAAGCTGGACGAGGCGCAGGAGAAAATAGATGACATGGACATCGGGAACTCTTACGCGCTCTCGCGAAAGGAAAATGCGGGTTACACATCCTTCGACAGCAACTCGAGCATTGTCAGCAACATAGCAAAGATATTCCCGCTGTTCTTCTTCCTGATCGCGGCGCTCGTTTGCATGACCACGATGACACGCATGGTCGAAGAGCAGCGCACTCAGATAGGAGTGCTGAAGGCTCTCGGGTACAGCAACAGCCAGATAGTCGGCAAGTACATGTTCTATTCGGGAAGCGCGGCTTTCCTCGGAGCAGTCCTCGGCTTTTTCGTAGGCTGCAAGGTGTTCCCGGCCGTTATCTGGAACGCGTACACGATGATGTACGATTTCAGTCATACCGTCGACTACATCATAAACTACAAACTGGGGCTTGCGGTTCTGGCGGTCGCTCTGCTCTGCTCGATGGGAGCGACGTGGGTTTCGATCGCGGCGGACTTCAAGGTTTCGCCGTCCGATCTTATAAGGCCTAAGACTCCTCCGGCAGGCAGGCGCATACTGCTCGAGAGGATAAGACCTCTGTGGGAGCGCATCAGTTTCCTTTACAAGGTGTCGATCCGTAACATCTTCAGAGACAGAAAAAGATTCCTGATGATGGTCATCGGAGTCAGTGGCTGCACGGCTCTTCTGATAGCGGGCATAGGGATAAAGGCTACCATTTCAAAGATAGCGGACTACCAGTTCGATGAGATATCTCTTTACGACATAACGGTGATGTTCAGCAAGAACATGACCGGGGACCGGCAGGCTGACTTTATGGATGAACTGCAGGAGGATGTTGACATTTCTCCGGATAACGTGAGGTTCCTGCATCGCGGCGAAGTCACGCTGATCATCGGCGACAAGACGACAGATGTCACTTGCATAGCTACTGAAGGAGAGGATTTCGGTCAGTTTGTGGATCTGCATGAAGGCGATCAGCCGATCGAGTATCCGGGCCCGGGCGAGATAGTGATAGTCCGCAAGATGAATCACGATTATGGGATAGAAGTAGGTGACGTGGTCACCATCCGCGATGATTATCGCGAGATGACCGTAACGGTCGTAGGAATAGCGGACAACTACGTATACGACAGCATTTACATGACTACGGATACGTACAGGGAAGGTTTCGGCAAGGAGCCTGACATAAAGGCGGCATTCATCAACTTCGAAGAGGGGACCGAAGAAGACGTGATAAGGACCGCTTCCGCGGCCGCTGCCGGATATGAATACGCCGCCGCGGTACAGACGAACATCGATGTGCGTGAAAACGTGAGCAGAATGATGAAGAGCCTTGACGCGATCGTGTATGTCGTCATACTCTCAGCCGCTCTGCTGGCGTTCATAGTTCTTTATAATCTGACGAACATCAATATAACGGAGCGTCTCCGCGAGATCGCCACAATAAAGGTGCTGGGATTCTATCAGCTGGAGGTATCGCAGTACGTGTTCCGCGAGAACCTGTTCCTGACAGCGGTAGCGGCGTTGGTCGGCATACCGCTCGGAGACTGGCTGCTGAAGTTCGTTATAGACAATATCGTACTCAGCATGATCTACTTTGAGGCGCGCCACGGTCCGTACGACATACCTATCGCGGTAGCGCTCACGTTCCTGTTCGCGTTCCTCGTGAACTTTGCGATGCAGAAGAGACTTCGCGACGTTTCGATGACTGAATCGCTGAAATCCGTGGAATAGACGCGGCGCTTATAAAAATGTATAATCATTAAAAACACAAACGGAGGATATCGATCAATGAAGACTTTTATCATTGAAATGGAAGACGGCGGCATCATGAAGGGTGAGCTCTATCCTGAGATCGCGCCTGAGACAGCAGCGAATTTCGAGAAACTCGCCAACGCTGAGTTTTATGACGGACTCATCTTCCACAGAGTCATACCGGGATTCATGATCCAGGGCGGATGCCCTGAGGGAACAGGCACCGGCGGCCCGGGATACACAATAAAGGGCGAGTTCGCGGCCAATGGCTTCAAGAATGATCTGAAGCATGTAAGGGGAGTCCTTTCGATGGCAAGAGCCATGGATCCGAACTCCGCAGGTTCGCAGTTCTTCATCATGACTTCGACGTCGCCTCACCTTGACGGCCAGTACGCGGCATTCGGAAAGGTGACAGAGGGCATGGATGTCGCTGACAGGATCGTCAGCGCCAGACGCAACTTCAGGGACAAGCCTCTCGTGGACCAGAAGATCAAAAGCATCAGAGTAGAAGGGTAGATGGAAGAAAGCAACTGGGAAAAAACGCAAAAGAAACTGTTCGCGATGGTCTCGACCGGCGTGACTGACAGCAAGCTGAATCAGTTCTACGACATATTCAGCACGCTGGCTCTCGTCGCCAATTTAGTGTGCGCCTTCGCAGCGACCTTCGATTCCGTAAAGGAAGCGCACGGCGCTTTGCTGACGTGGGTCGATGAGATCACCGTGCTTTTCTTCGCCATAGACTATGTGCTGAGGATACTTACCGCAAGACAGCAGTACAGAGGATATTCAGCCGGAAAAGCGATAGGCAGATATGTGACTTCCGGCTACGGTATCATCGACCTTCTGTCATTCCTGCCGCATTACATGCCGACGTTCTTTCCTGCGGGCGCGGCAGTATTCCGCATGTTCAGAGTAGTCAGGATCTTCAGGCTGTTCAGGATAAACGCTTACTCCGACTCACTTTCGCTCATCGGAAATGTTATTTCAAAGAAGAAGACGCAGCTTCTCGCGTCGGTGTTCGTCATCACGCTGCTGATCCTGGCGTCCAGCCTCTGCATGTACAGTGTGGAGCACGAAGCGCAGCCTGATGTTTTCAAAAACGCCTTCTCCGCGATATGGTGGGCGACATCGACTCTGCTGACCGTTGGCTACGGCGACATATATCCGATCACCGTAGTTGGTCAGATATTGGGCATAATCATCACATTCCTCGGAGTCGGGCTGGTAGCCATCCCAACGGGTATCATTTCCGCAGGATTCGTTGAAGAGTATCAGCTGGCGACAAGGCTCGCGGACATAGAGCAGGAACAGGATGTCCGCTTTATCAAGGCCTCGATCGATCCTGGCGACGCGTGGATAGGAAAGACCATCAGCGAGGTCGCGATGCCAAGCGGATCCATCATAGCTCTGGTCATCAGGGACGGAGATACCATGGTACCGAGAGGCGATGTCGAGATACTCGAGGGAGACAAACTGATCATCTGCGCGGAATCCGCGACGGAGGGCATGCTCGAGGACGTAAAGGAGATCATCCTCAGAAAGAATCACGCGTGGAACGGAATGAAGATAAGAGACCTCGACATCTCGCGTCAGACATTCATAGTGCTGGTCGAGAGGGACGGCAGAACGATAAAGCCGGACGGAGATTTGATGCTTCAGGAAGGTGACAAGGTACTGATCTACACAAAAGAAAACGTAAAGAAATACACACAGGAGCCGCTTTTCTAGGCGGCTCGTCTTTTACGGATATTTCTCATGAAACGAACGACTCTTTGCTATATAGAGAATAACGGATACTGGCTGATGCTTTACCGCGACAGAAAGCCCGGTGACATGAACGAGGGCAAGTGGATCAGTGTCGGAGGCAAGGTCGAGCCCGGAGAGACTCCTGATCAGTGCGTGGCGCGCGAAGTGCTCGAAGAGACCGGACTCAGGCTCAGGTCGTGGGTGTTCCACGGGATCATAGAGTTCAGGTCGGATGAGTATGAAGCTGAAGACATGTACCTATACTCCTCGTCGGATTTTGTGCCCGCGGATGAAGAGGCTGCACGGATCTTTTCCGAGACCGGAGCATATGAGCCACCTGAATGCAGCGAGGGAGAACTGGCCTGGGTGCCGCACGAAAAGATGCTCGATCTACCGACCTGGGAAGGCGACAGGGCATTCCTCGAGGAACTGCTCGCCGGCAAGAAGGAGATATCCATGACACTTTGCTATGAAGGCGAGCACTGCACCGTGATAAGACGATAGCGCTGTAAAGCGGCAAAGCATAAAGAAGGGCCAAAACTAAAAACGGAAAAAGAGCATAACGAAGGACCGCGCCTTGACGGACGCGGTCCTTTATATTCATGCTTTGTAAGTTTGCGCTTAAATAGTTTTGTTTACGCAGGCTTTAGCCTTCATCAGAGTCGTCATCCTTGAGGAGACCTTCGTCTTCGATGCCCTGTTCAAAGTCCGCCTGAGTCTTGTAGTAATGCACTACGCCATCTTCGTCAGCGAAGAAGAAGATGTTGTCAGACGCTTCGTAATGGAGCACCGCGTCGATCGCGTCCCCGATCACCTGACAGATCGGCCCCGGAGGGAGTCCCGCGTACTTACGGGTATTGTACGGATTGGTGCTTTCGAGCTGGCTCACTTTGAGCTCGACTCTATCCTCCTGGAAAATGTAGCAGACGGTAACGTCCGATCCGAGCGACATGCCTTGCTCGAGTCTGTTCATGAAGACTCCGGCGACTTTTGGCTGGTCGTCAGCCCGCGCTTCTTTAGTGACGATCGATGTCAGGGTCAGCAGTTCATGCACTGTGAATCCCGAAGCCTCTATGTCGTCTTTGCGCGCTGACAGTTCTTCATCCATCCTGTCGAGACACATCTCCGTGAAGCCTTCGATCGTCATGTTGTCAGTCACGAAATAGGTGTCTGCGTACAGATATCCTTCGAGAGGGAACATCACGTCATCATCAAGGATGTCATCCGTCAGGAACCAGTATTTGTCGATAAGCTCATTGAGATATCCGGTGTCCGACCAGACGGCCAGTATCTCTTCAGCCGTGTACGGGAGCTGCTCTGAGACCGCTTCAGCCACTTGCTGGAGCCTCGCGCCGTCCTTGACTTCGACGCTCTCTTTGGATAGATAGTCGAAGGAGCCGTTGTTGATGGCGTTCATTATTTCGCGGAAAGACATCGAAGGACTGAATATGTATGTATTTGCCTGCAGACCGTTGTAGTGTCCGATCCTCGCGTTGACTTTGGCGCAGAATCTGTTCTTGACCAGTCCGGCGTTATCGAGTATATCCACTATCGCTGAGGCTCCGGTCCCGCTCGGGATGTCTACCACTACCTGCTCATCACTGTTAGGATCGACTGCCGCGAGCCCAAGAGTGTAATACCCGCCGAATCCCACCAGGATCGCCAGTACCAGTACCAGCAGCCACAGGCATCCGCCTTTTTTCTTTTTCTTTTTTCTTTTCACGTTTGTTTTTCCTGCCTGATCTGACCGCTCACGCTGAGCAGCCTGTTTAGCCTCGCGCTCAAGTTTTGCTTCTGCCCGTTCTACACGACTCATTAGCAGACCCCTTTCAATAAAATATGTGTTATAATGGCTTATCCGGCGCATCGCCGTTAAAACCTACGAGAATTATATAGGATAGGAGACGAAATGACAAAGGATTCAGTAAAGGCATTTCTGGAACGTAAAAATATAGAGATCAGCGCGAAGCGCTACGGCATCGACGCGCTTTCGGCAATGGCGCAGGGTCTTTTCTGCTCGCTTCTGATCGGCACGATCATCAATACCATCGGGACACAGTTCCATGTGGGATTCCTGACGAACCCGGTCTGCACCATCGGCGGAGCGGAATATACAGTCGGAGGCCTTGCAGTCGCGATGACCGGTCCGGCGATGGCTATCGCCATCGGGTACGCTTTGAAAAGCCCTAATCTTGTACTTTTCTCACTGGCTACCGTAGGATTCGCCGCGAACGGACTGGGCGGAGCAGGCGGACCGCTGGCTGTACTCATAGTCGCGATCATCGCCGCTGAATGCGGAAAGGCAGTGGCAGGCGAGACCAGAGTCGACATACTCGTTGTGCCGCTGGTGACCATAGGCGTGGGTGTCGCTCTGTCGGCCTGGTGGGCTCCGGGACTCGGAGCCGCGGCGATGAAGATCGGAAACCTCATCATGTGGGCGACCGAACTCAGACCGTTCATGATGGGGATCCTCGTATCAGTGATCGTAGGTATGGCTCTTACGCTGCCTATCTCTTCCGCGGCAATTTGCGCCGCTTTCGGACTGGTAGGTCTTGCCGGAGGAGCTGCTGTTGCCGGCTGCTGCGCGCAGATGGTCGGATTCGCTGTAATGTCGTTCCCTGAAAACAAATGGGGCGGTCTTATCTCACAGGGCATCGGGACATCGATGCTCCAGATGGGCAATATCGTGAAGAATCCACGCATCTGGATCGCTCCGACACTGACCGCTGCGATCACAGGACCGATAGCGACCTGCCTGTTCAAACTCCAGATGAACGGAGCTCCGGTATCCAGCGGAATGGGGACTTGCGGATTCGTAGGCCAGATCGGTGTTTACTCCGGATGGGTAAATGACATCGCCAATGGAACGAAGGCGGCGATAACGGGAATGGACTGGATCGGTCTTGTAATGATCTGTTTCGTGCTGCCGGCAATACTGGCGCCGTTGATCAACATGGGATGCCGCAAGCTCGGATGGGTCAAGGACGGCGATCTGAAACTTTAAACAACAGCGATCGAGATCCATAAGACATTTTCATACCAAGACATACAAGTCTGTTTCACAACGAGACACGCAGGGCTGTTTAACACTGAAACACCCAAGGCTGTTTCATACTGAGCCCCACAGGGCTGCTAACACTGAAACACCCAAGGATGTTTCATACTGAGCCCCACAGGGCTGTTTGGCACTTTATCCCTGGCTGAGGATGCCGGGGATTTTTATGTGCAGAAAAGATTGTTCTTAATTAGGCGATACACTGTCAGGATAAAACCTTTCATTTGTTTTGGGCCTGTTATTACTTTTGGGTCGTTTTTTGCTAACGCGGCAATACATTTTAGACTCAAATCCCAAGCCTGTTATTACTTTCGAGTCGTTTTTTGCTAACGCGGCAATAATATTTGGAATAAAATTCCATACTTGTTATTACTTGAATGGGGTTTTTACCTTATGAAGCAATAAAAAACAACCTTGTAACACAGAAAAATTATTGCTTATATCGCATTTTTTCCTCTTAAGGTAATAAATGAAACGCTGCAACAACCTAAAATGTATTGCTTCAGGCAGTAATTTTGCTAAAAAAGTAATAAATAAATAATGATCAACTTACTCAGGGAAAGAGATGAGGTTTTGTGCGAAATTGCGGGAGGGAACAGCAGATGATGATAAATGCTGGAGGGCAGGGCATTAACTTATATTATGCTATGTACTGCGCCTGATCATAAAAAAGTGCAATAATTGAAAATAGTGCAATAGTTGCAGGAATAAGTGCTTCAGTTGCTTGAGTTTTTTTGTTTCCATGCATTAGAATTTTAAGCATGGAGAACAAACTGCTTTTAGACATTAAATACTATTTGACCCAGCTGAAAACGATCAGGAACAGTCAGCAAGACAGACTCAATGAGCTTTCAGAGTATTCGCAGATAATAATAAAACCATTGCGCAAGATAAAAGAACACATCTATTATGGCGTGCGCGGTCCCTGTGACGAAAGGATCAAGTATCTTGGAAATGAAACGAAACCGGAAATCCGGGCTATTCGTGAGGCGCGCTATTTATCAGAATCAATAACCGTGATCGATCAGGACATCTCGCTTATTGAGGACTTTCTTGCAAAATACGAGTCCATCTCATTCGGAAACATCAATACGAAACTCCCCAAGGCATACAGATCAAGCAGTTTTCGCTCAGACATACGAAACAAGGCCGCTAGAAAATGGAAACAGCAGGCTGAGGCATATAAAGCTACTTTCGATCTGTACAAGCCGGAAGAGCTGACTCAGCCTACGATCGATGGCAGCATGGTAAGATCCAAGTCTGAGGCTCTTATTTATAACTTTCTGGTTGAAGCAGGATACACGTTTGTGTATGAATTGCCGGTAAAAGGGGAGACGCGAGTTTTTTATCCGGATTTCACGATCCTTTCAGAGATCGATTTCAAAACCGAAGTCAGGATCGAACACCAGGGCATGTACGGAAAGAATGATTACAGAGACAGATCTGAGTCTCGGGAATATGATTATTGGAGCAACGGTTTCCTTCCGGGCAGAGATGTGTACTTTACTTTTGATGATAACAGGGGAGGATTTGACATCGGCCCCATCGTGGAGATATTGAGGAGCCGCGTCCGCAAAGAGTGATCCCGCGTAAATTACGGTCATGTACCTATGCATTTACTTGTGTACTATAAAGAGGATGCACGCCGATTGCCCGCTCAAATGCCCGCTTATATATGCATAAATACTTATGTATGCGTGTTATATATGCATGGACGCTTATGTATGCTTATGTATGCGCGCCTATATATGATAGAATGCAGTCATGAATAAGGAAGTCTATGAAATCATCGTAATAGGAGGCGGGGCATCAGGGCTGATGCTTGCGGCGAACCTGGATCTGGGAGGAGCGCCGGGTCTGGTGCTCGAAGGCAGTTCCGCGCTGGGAAGCAAACTGCTGATGAGCGGAGGCGGACACTGTAACATAACGCATGGCGGCTCGGTAAAGGATTTCGTTTACGCTTATGGCAGTGAAGGGCAGGCTCTGAGGCGTTGCCTTTACAGGCACAGCAACCTTGAACTCGCCAGGTGGCTTACCGGACGCGGAATAGAGCTCGCGGACGAGAATGGCGATCCTGTAGGCGCGTATTACGGACCGGGAGGCATGGATGATGCCGGACGCGTTTTTCCGGCGTCCATGAAGTCGAAGGACGTACTGGATGCGCTTGTAGAAGAGGCGGCCTCCAATCTCTGGCAGATAGAGACGGACACCAAAGCAGCCGGATTGCGAAGAACAGACGGCATCTGGGAGGTCTCGCTGATGAACGGGTATGAGGTCATGGCGCGGAACGTCGTGATCGCTTCCGGCGGCATCACCTATCCGGAGACCGGCTCGGATGGATCCGTGTTTGAGATGCTGAGCGAACTGGGACTCGGCATCGACGAGCCCAGGTCAGCGTTGGCTCCAGTATATGTCAGGGACTATCCATACGCGGATCTTGCCGGCATCTCGATCCCGGATGTCACTGTTATAGCGTTCAGCAGCGACGCGGTCAATACATGCAAGGGCAAGGCCGCAAAAATGAAAGGAGACCTGCTGTTCACGCACGATGGCTTTTCGGGACCGGTGATACTGAATATCTCGAAGTATGCCGAACCGGGCGAACTTATAAGGCTGTGTTATAATAAGGAAATGTATGAACTACCAAAGCGCGTGCAGCGCGCGCTGCGCGAGCGTTCGCGGGGACTTCTGGGCGACATAAGGACAAATGTACTCGCGTCGTATCTCGATCACGACGACTTCATCGTGAAAGGAGTCGACAAGCGTGGCATGGTCACTTTCGGAGGAGTATCTCTTGATGAAGTCGACATGCAGACCATGAGCGTGAAACGCTTCGACGGTCTTTATGTTATAGGAGAAGCGCTGAACGCGGACGGGATAACAGGCGGGTATAACCTGCAGATGTGCTGGTCTACGGCATCAGTCTGCGCGGATACGCTGAGAGAAAAGATGTATCGGGAATAGGAGTAAATAGGAGTAAAAAGGAGAGCGTTTCATGGTTTCATTTGAATGCGATTACATTGCCGGAGCTCATCCGGAAATACTGAAGAGACTTGAAGAGACCAACATGGAAAGCCTGCCGGGCTACGGCATGGACCATTACACGGCGAGTGCCAAAGATAAGATCAAGGCGGCATGCGGACTGCCTGACGCGGAGGTAGAGTTCCTTGTCGGAGGAACTCAGACCAACTCCGTGATCATTTCCACGATGCTGCGCGACTGGGAGGGAGTAATAGCCGCGACCAGCGGACATGTCAGCGTCCATGAGTCCGGAGCCGTAGAGTTCACAGGACACAAGGTCATCGAACTTCCTGCAGTGGAGGGCAAACTGGAAGCCGGTGCTGTCAGAAAGTATCTCGAGACATTCTATAGTGACATGACGCATGATCACATGGTGTTCCCGGGAATGGTCTACATCTCATTTCCGACCGAGCCGGGCACGCTGTACAGCAAGGCTGAACTTACGGCGCTTTCTGACCTTTGCCATGAGTATAAGATACCGCTTTATCTGGATGGAGCGAGGCTGGGCTACGGGCTGATGAGTTATGAGTGCGACCTTACACTTCAGGATATCGCCAGGCTGGTCGACGTGTTCTATATCGGCGGCACCAAGGTCGGCGCGCTCTGCGGAGAAGCGGTCGTGTTCACGAAGGGCAATAAGCCTGCGCACTTCATGACATCGATAAAGAAAAGGGGAGCGCTGCTGGCGAAAGGGAGACTCCTCGGTATCCAGTTCGACACGCTCTTTACTGACGATCTGTACTTCAGGATCAGCCGACACGCTATCGAAATGGCAGCGAAGATCAAAGAGATAATCAAGGAAAAAGGCTGGAGGGTCTACATGGATTCACCTACGAACCAGCAGCTTATCCTGATGACTGAAGAGGAGATGGAGGAACTGGCGGAGAGCGTCATATTCGACCGCTGGGGCGTATATGATGAGACACATACGATAGTCAGGCTCGCGTCCAGCTGGTCGACGAGCGAAGAGGATATCAAGGTCCTGGCGAATGCCTGATCACATGACTGAATAAAAGATCGGATAAAAGCGGCGATCCGCGGTTATCGGAAAATGAAAAAGACGCTGCCGTAACATATGTTACGGCAGCGTCTTTTTTATCTTCTTTTTTTGGAGCCTCGCTATTCTATTCCGGTAACCTTGTACTCCTTGGCTTCTACTGCTTCCTT
>SVDB01000023.1 GCA_015058065.1 Clostridiales bacterium | reverse complement strand
GGGCAAGATCATCCATTGTGAACTTGATGCCCTTCTTGTTGAACTGTCTCGAGGCTTCGTCGAGAATACGGACCCGGAGATCGCTGTTTGAATTCATATTCTACCTCTCTTTTCGTCCCGTATTTGCCATCCCCCTATATGGGATATGGAAACTTAAAAAAACGCTTCCGTTTCCCGTAAGACGATTCTATCATTGAAGCAAATACGCCGCAAGCAAATGCCTGCATTCTTTATGTTTTGCTATGTTTTTTTTAATCTTTTTCAACGTCCAGACCGAATTCCGCAGGAAGGAATCTCGGACAAACGTTTTCATCAGTGACAATTACCGAATTTGCGAGTCTTGTTCCTATCTCACATGACTCTCCCATGCTTTTTCCGTATGTAAGTCCTATGACAACTCCGGAGAAGAACGCGTCGCCCGCGCCGGTGGTATCTCTGACTTCTGTCTTCGGCGCAGGACAATGCCCGCGTTCACCATCAAGTGACGCGTAGACGGCTCCCTCGCCTCCCATGGTCACTACCATCGCGGGTATCCTCGCCTGAGAGATCTTGGTGAACAGTATCTCGCTCATCTCATCAGCGCCCGTGCCTTCGAACTCCTCGGAGAACAGCAGTCCCGCCTCTTCGAGATTGCAGACCAGGCAGCTGATATGCTGCAGCAGATCCCTGCGTTCCATGGCTATCGACATGTTGGATACCGGAGCGTGGACCTTCTTTCCATGCTTTTCCGCTAGAGCTATCACGCGCTTAAGGATAGGCACTTCGACATCGAATTCGACTGCTATGCTGTCGGCGTATTTGAATATCTCGTCTCCCTTTTCATCGAGTATGTCGGCTATCCTTGAAAGGTCCGGCCTTTTCGAGATGGAGGCGACCACGTCCCCGCTGTTGTCGAAGACGGCGAGCCATGTTCCGAGACCTCCCTCCGAGCGCTTGATGTACCCGGTATTGCACTTGTGCTTGGTCAGCTTTTCAATGACGTCATTACTGATACCCTTCGGATCGAGTACCGTCACGAATGTAGGACGCAGTTCTATGTTGGCGATATCCTCAACGATATTGCGCGCGACTCCGCCATGGACTTCCACGACATGCCCCGAATTGCGTCCGCCTGGTATGTACTGCGCATAAGGATATCCCTTGACATCCACGAACGCCGCGCCTATGACGACTATTCCGTTATCCTTTTTCTTTGCCATGTTTTTCCTCCGCTGTCAGCTTCGATTTTACACCAAATCAGGGCAACATAAAAGAGCGGCGAACCGCTCTTTTAACAGTCAGTTTACAGTCAGTTGGCGAGCTCCAGCCTGAAGCGCTCGAACATCTTCCTCACGGCAGGTATGTTGATGACGATGATAGTCATGATGCCTTCGACAGCCAGATAGGTGATGTTGTACCACAGTGACCATGTGAGAGCGTTGAAGTTTTCAGGCGCGTACTCCCCGAAGAAAATGACTCCGCTCAGGACAGCGCATATATATCTGCAGAAGACCCCCAGCAGGTAACCCTTCGTGAGGCCGTTATTTTTGTTTCTTACAAGTCCCGAAAGGCCCATGACCGCGAACGCTATGACATAGTCTAGTATCATCTGTACCGGATGGATGACATATCCTCCGAAGATGAGATTGAGAAGACCCGTTACAGCTCCGCCCGCGAGACCCCATCTGGTGCCCAGCAGATAACCGAGCGCGATTATCGGCAAAGTTCCGAAAAGCGTGACCGATCCGCCCTGAGGCATCTCGAAAAGCTTGATCTGGTCGAGTATCATCGCCAGCGCCACCAGCAAGGCTGTGGTCGTCAGCTTTCTGGTGTAATTTCTTTTTCCTGTGTTCTTTTCCATAAAAAACCTCCTTAATGGATACATTAAGGAGAGCGGCTGAATTCAGAGCCATCACTGGCTCCGCGTTTTTTACCTCCCTACGCCGGCATTATCCGGATCAGGTGTAAGGGTCATCCCTTTCGGGACCTCTCAGCTAATGCTCCCCCGGTGTTTGATTAATTATAACGCTGAAATGCGTTGAGTTTCAATAGACATACGGTCAGAAAATTCTACCAGATGAACGGGATCAGCTTGTATCTGACCTTTTTTCTGTACTCGCTGTAGCCCTTAAGTTCCGCTTCGAGCACATCTTCTTCGTTTTTTATGCGTTTTACGATGATCGGTATGTATGCCAGCATGATGATGAATGCCGGCAGCGACCCGAGTATCAGCGGCATGCTCAGAAACAGCAGCACCGTCGCGGAATACATCGGGTGCCTCACTATCCCGTACATACCTGTATCAACCACTGTCTGGTCTTCCTGCACTTCTATCGTTCTTGACAGGTAGCGGTTTTCGCGGAGCACCTCACCGAAAAGGCAGTATGCCAGAAGGAACACGATCACGGATGCCCATGTGACCGGCTCCGGCGCATTTGTCCACTCAAAGCGGTGGTCCAGCCCGGCAGTTATGAATGACGCGAGGAACATCAGCGCGCTGTATCTTATGACATCCTTCTGCTCGCTTTGAGTTTCTTTCGCCTTCAGCCTGCTTCTCAGAAGATCCGGCGCCCTGAAATACATAATGATGCCCGCGAAAAACATCGGCACGAAAAGCACGCCCATCAGGATCCAGCCGTTCATCCACTTAAGATCGCCTGCAGGAAGAAACAGCAGAACGCCCAGCAATATGATGCCCGACAGTATTTTGATGATCCCTTCTTTCAGTAATCCTTTTTCCATGATCCTGTTCCCATCATGCTCAAATACCGCGATCCTATTCTCATCACGCTCCTGTTCAAATACCGCTGCTGTACAGTATTTCCGAAGGGAAGTAATACAGATACGGCGCGGTGATCAGTGCGAGACGCATCGCCGACTTCTTTGCCTGCGCGGCATCAAGGCCGGCGCGTGTCAGTATGCGGCGGTCAAGCAAATAGATCGCGACTCCCGCGGCAGCAACCGAAAGAGTGACTGCCAGGAACCCCGCCACACTCCCGAACGGATTGAAACCGACTCCGTACGCTATCTTTTCAAGGAACGCGTTTGCTGACGATCCGCTTTCGCTCACGGCCGATGCCATGAACACAGCGAACATTATCAAAGCGCCGATAAAGTCACTCACGAATCCCGCGAGGCAGATCTTCCACGTGTGTTTTCTGCAGAAAAGGCCTTTGTCAGGCGTATCGCCCAGGCTCCACCTCAGAACGATCCTGTCGATCAGGTAGTTAGCGGGGATCAGTACCAGCCACAGCCATGTCGGCAGGAATATAAGCATCCAGATCGGAAGAAGTATATTGTATGTTTTGAAATCGCGTTTATTATTCATCCTTTTTCTATCGCTTTCCATTGCATAATATATCAAATAATGCAGGCCCGCTCAATGCGGCACTCCACTCAGCGCGGATTGTGATACAATCAAATCAGGATATTCTACAAAGAACCAGAGGTTTATATGAGGCTCGACAAATATCTGTCCGACATGGGAGCGGGCACGCGAAGTGAACTGAAAAAAGATATCCGCAAGGGCGGCGCGGTCGTCGACGGGAACGTGGTAAAAGATCCCGGCTTCAGCGTAAGCGCGTCTTCAAGTGTAATTTTCAGGGGGACTGCTGTTGCCTATGAAGAGTTCGTCTACTACATGCTCAATAAGCCCGCCGGCGTCATAAGTGCCAGCGAAGACGACAGAGAAGAGACTGTTGTGGACCTGCTTCCGGAGCCTCGCCGCAGAGACCTTTTCCCTGTCGGCCGTCTTGACCGCGACACGGAGGGGCTCCTCCTCATAACAAATGACGGCGCGCTTTCGCACCGTCTTTTATCGCCTAAACACCATGTCGATAAAGTCTATTATGCCGTGGTGTCAGGCATTCTCGATGATTCAGATGTCGAATTGTTCAGGCAGGGACTCGTGCTTTCTGACGGTCTCGAGTGCCTTCCTGCAGATCTAAAGATCCTTTCCGTTTCCGATGCTTCGTACGAATCCGAAGCCGAAGTCACCATTCGCGAGGGCAAATTCCATCAGATCAAGCGCATGTTTGAATCCGTCGGCTCGGAAGTCACATATCTGAAGCGGCTTTCGATGGGACCTCTGTCGCTCGACCCTTCACTGGCTCCAGGAGAAAGCCGCCGCCTGAGCGAAGAAGAAATGGCAGCACTCGAAGTCTTGTGATGTAAGAAGCCTAGAAGATACTTTCCCGCGAAGGATCACGCTCAAAAAAGGAATGACGGTGCCTGGCAGCCGGCAAATCAAACTCCAACTTCCTGTCTTTTTCTTTCCATCTATCTTTTTCTTTCAATAGTTTCACATACAAATTTCACATACACGAAAAGCGGAATGCAAAAGGGTTTTTACGTGTCAGAATTGAATAGCGCACGACCGTTTTACACGATAATAAAAGAATTGGCGGTCATATTCGTGTATGCCTATTGTGTTACTCCCGATGATCTACACGAAAAAAAGAGTCAGTTAATGATTCTTCGTGTTGCATGGAAGCCAATAGGAATCGGGCATAAAAGAATTCACACGAAAGCAACTTTTTAGAGCCTGCTTTTCGTGCTTTTGAACCCGCATGAATGATCAGCGCAGTGAAACGGGGCCAGATATAAAAGGAACATGCTGATCAGGGATATCAAGTCCTCTACGAAACTACGATGTCGGCGGCTCCGGCAAAAGCGAGGAAGTCGACGCGGGCTGCACCCTCCGCAGCTTTAAAGTGTTTGCCGGCGCTCTGATCATGCGCTTCGTACTTGCCGGAGCCTTGCGTGATATCATCTCTCTGATCGCGCGCTTCGTGCCTGCCGGAGCCCTGCATGTCGTCTTCGCACTGATCAGGGTACTTGAGAACCCGCGCGATCTCGTCGATGGTGGCACCGGTCGTGAAGATGTCGTCGATGAGCAGGATGCGCGCGCCGGCGATCTGCGGAAGCCTGCGCCCCCTGATCCCGAAAGCCCCGCGGATGTTCGCGATACGCTCACCGGGGCCGAGGCCCTTCATCGGCAAAGTCGGGCGCAGCCTTACAACCACATCCGGCTCACAGCGCAGGCCGGCGCGCTTCGCGAATCCCCTTGCCATCAGTTCCGCGTGATTGTATCCCCTTTTGCTTTTCTTTTCCCTGTGAGTCGGTACGGGCAAAGCGAAATCATACATGCCGGAAAGCTCGTCCCGCCCGTACTCGTAAACCATACGATCATACATCATCTCGCCGAGCGTATCCCCTATGTCGCTTCGGCTCCCGTATTTCAACGCGAATATCATCGACTGCTCGCAGGCGCCGTACCCCGCGCATGCGTAGCCTTTGTCGAATGAGTGCGGCTGACCGGACGCCTCCCTTACCGAGCATCCGAAACACATATCTCCCGGATCGTTTTCCGCGAGCGGTCTGCCGCACTTTTCGCAATGCCTGCCCGTATTCCACCTGATTGAAGTCATGCATTCATTGCACAGCCTGTAGGCGCGTGTCCCGTCGATGATTTTGCCGCAGCAGATACAGTACAGGTCCTGCGGGTACACAAGATCGAGCAATCCGGTTCCAACTGTTTTTATTAACTCTCCCGCTCTTTTGATTTCTGTCATTTTTACTTCTTTTCGTTATGCTTTGTTTCTTTTGCTTTTTTACTTTTCGCTTTTCGCTATTTCTGCCTTCTTTCGCTTCTTCTCACTTTAATGCTCTTTGACATTTTTCGCTTTTTCTGCTTCTTTTTTACTTTTCTCTTCTTTCGTGACTCTTCACTTTTTGCGTTACTGCAGCGTCTGTTTTCACAATTTCAAAGCCATTTTAGCAAACGAAAAACCGCTGTCAACGCGTTGCGATTGCAGGGTTTCAGCCCTTCATCCGTGTTTCGGGCGGTTATTGTCAAAAAACAGTCGGTCTGTGCCGGATTCCGTGTTTTCAGTTGTTTTGTATTTTATTTGTACAAGGTCCTGCCGAACGGTTTTGTTTTTTCAATACAAACCTCTGCCGAACGGATCAGCGTCGAGTGAAATAAGACGCTCTTTCAGTCCGGTGTATCTGCCGTCCGCGCGGTTATTGTCTATCATCGCGCGCACACGGTTCGGGTCTCCGACTATGACCACGAGTTTCTTGCCCCTCGTGACTGCCGTATAAAGCAAATTGCGGGTCATCAGCATAGGCGGAAAGTTCAGTACCGGGATTATCACCGCAGGGAACTCCGAGCCCTGGCTCTTGTGAACGGTGATGGCGTAAGCCAGATCGATCTCCTCGAGCATATCGCCCGCGTATACGATCAGCCGGTCGTCCATCCTCACAGTCATTGTCTTATCCGCGGTATCGATCGATTCGATGGTGCCCATGTCGCCGTTGAATACACCCTCGCCCGTAAGTGAATAGTCATCGTTTCTCCACTCCGCTCCGTAATTGTTCCTGAGCTGCATCACCTTGTCGCCCTCGCGGAATACAACGTTACCGAGTTTCAGTTCGGCCTTTGATCCATCCGCGGGATTGATGACTTCCTGAAGGACGGCGTTGAGACTCGGCGCGCCGAGCATCCCCCTCTTTGTCGGAGTCAGGACCTGTATGTCGTCAGCTGAGCGAACGAATCCGAAACCGGCCTCTATGCGTCCGCCTATGAGTTCCCTGATGGTATCACTCACAGCGGTCTCATGCGTCTTGCTTATGATAAAGAAATCGTCTCCGCTCTGTCCGGCCGGATATTCACCGTTGTTTATAAGATGCGAATTCGACACTATCCCGCTGCCTTCAGCCTGTCTGAATATCTCCCTGAGACGGATGGTCGGAATGCATTCGCTGGCGATCATATCGCGAAGGACATTGCCCGCGCCGACAGAAGGCAGCTGATCCGCGTCGCCGGTGAAGATCAGGCGGGTGCCCTCTTTTATGGCGTCCAGGAGTCCGTCCATAAGCATAAGATCTATCATCGAGGCCTCATCGATTATTATTACATCCTGCTCGAGCGGGTTTTCTTCGTTGCGGCCGAAATTGAGCGTGTCCTCTTCATCAGACCACACGAATTCGAGAAGGCGGTGAATGGTCATAGCAGGCTTTCCCGAAGCCTCCTCCATGCGCTTTGCCGCTCTGCCCGTAGGCGCCGCCAGCGCTGTTTCGAGTCCCGCGAAATCGAATATCTTTACGAGGGTGTTGATTATCGTTGTTTTTCCCGTACCCGGTCCGCCTGTGATTATCGTGATGTTGTTTGTGAGGCAGGCCTCTATCGCCGCCTGCTGCTCATCCGACAGTTCTATATCTCCGCCGCTCATCCGGAAGGCGTTTTCTCTGGCGGCATTGATCGCGTTGACTGTCAGCATCGGCAGCTGCTTAGGAGCGGCGTCTCTTATACGTATCAGCGCGTGAGCCACCCTCTGTTCTGCGTGATAGTATCCGTACAGGTAGATGACCGTGATGTCCCCAACGGTATCCTCTTCGAGCTCCCCGGCGAACACCATGTCCTTTAGCGAGTCGCGGACATTGTCCATCATCACGTCAAGGAACGCGGCGGTCTTTTCGACGAGCAGGCTTTCCGGCACCAGTGTGCTTCCGCTTGCCGCCCACGCCTTGAGCATGTATCTGATCCCGCTTTCTATCCTCACGCTGCTGTCAGGCTCGACTCCCAGACGCGCGGCGATGCTGTCGGCTTTGTTGAAGTTGATCCCGCGAATGTCTTCTGCCAGCACATACGGATTCTCCTTTATGACGCGTACTGAATCCTTGCCGTACATCTTGTAGACCCTGACAGCCTCGCTCATTTCGATCCCTATTTCGCGGAGCTCGATCGCGGTGTTCGCGAACTCTCTCGACTCACCGAACGATTCCGTTATCTTCGCGAGAGTCCTGGCTCCGATCCCGCTGATCATCAGCAGTTTCTCAGGAGTCTCTTCGATCACTGTCAGAGTCTCGTCGCCGAACACCTCGACTATCGCCTTCGCGGTGACAGGCCCGATCCCCCTTATATTGCCGGCGGAAAGAAAATCGAGTATCGCGTCCGCGCCTTCAGGCATTATCTCTTCATAACCCGATACACTGAATTGTTCTCCGTATTTCGGATGCACGGTGAATCTTCCCTCGAGTCTGTAATTCGCTCCGGTCTTGGGCTCAGCAAAAGAACCGGCTATCCGGAATGAGCCGTCTTCAGTATCGAAGATGGCTACGGTATAGCCGTTCTCGGGATTGTTGAATATGATCTTTCCGAGCTTGCCTTCCTGCTGCATCAGTCACGGCCGGCTGCGAACCGCCGGCGTTATCCCTTCATATTCCTTAGAATTTGCGTTTGTACAGCCTTCTGTTGTCGAGCGTGAATACTCTCTCGCTGAAGCCGCCCGGCTCCACGTTGCTGAGAGCGTCTTCCATGTCGAACATCTTGGCGTCAGTCATATCGAGGTAGTGGAGCATCTCGGCCTCCGGGAAGAGAGGCTTCTTTGGGCTGCCGTATTCAGGCTCGTAGTGATGGGTGAGTGCCATGTGCTGCATGAGCAGGCACTTTTCTTCATCGATGCCCAGCTCCATGCAGCGTTCGCCTATGATCTCCACGCCCATGACAAGGTGGCCAAGCATCTTGCCCTCAAGCGTGTACTCTGAAACTACCCCGTTCTTGTCGGAATCGAGTTCATCAAGTTTCTGTATGTCATGGAGAGCGACTCCCGCCAGGAGCAGATCCTTGTTGAGGAACGGATAGACCTCGCAGGCATACTCGCCCATCATCATCATTCTCTTGACGTGCCAGAGCAGGCCGGCGTATTCAGCGTGGTGATTGCTCATGGCTGCCGGCCAGTACATCAGGCGCCCCTTTTCTTCCTCATAGAAACTGAGGCAGAGGTTTTTAAGGTCTTTATCTTCGAAAGCTTTGATGCGCCCTACTATGTAATCGTACATGTCTTCAGGCTTCTCGGGAGCGGCCTTGAAAAGGTCCTCTCTCTCATATGTGCCTTCTCCGGCTCTCCCCTTTATGAAATCGAGCGTGAGCTGATTCTGCCCTTTATAGTCGCGGCACCTGCCAACGACGCTTATGACCATGCCTGATTCGATCTTCGAAAATTTTTCGATCTCATCAGCTGTGAGATTCCACTTGACAGACTGTATATCTCCGGTAGCGTCGGCAAGTGTCATGTAAAGATGCCTTTTACCGTTGTTTCCGTCGCGTATGTCAGCGGTCTTCACGAGGTATCTGTCTTCTATGCGGTGACCTTCGTCAGGTCTGAGATCTTTGATGTAATACGGTTTCATTCGTTTCTCCTTGTGCCCCGCGCCGCGCTGCCGCGGCACCGTCGTTTTTATTATCACGATCATTATACCACAGCCCTGCTATATGATATAATCAGCGGGTGAAGAAACGATCCCGGCCAGTGGACCGGGAATAGTGAGCGATCACATTTCCAATACATGTAATTGAACGGAGGCGGTCATGGACTTTGATGCTGTAAAAGCGACAAAAGCTACAGTTGAATGGATAAGAGACTGGTTTGAAAATAACGGACCCGGATGCAACGCGATCGTAGGTATCAGCGGGGGCAAGGACAGTTCGATAGCAGCGGCTTTATGCTGCGAAGCGCTGGGAAAGGATCATGTCGTCGGAGTGCTCATGCCAAACGGCGAGCAGGCGGACATCGACATGGCAAAACTGCTGGTAGACCATCTGGGTATCGAACACTATATCATCAACATCAAGGGTGCCTTCGATTCGCTGACTGAGCAGCTCGCGCAGGCCGGCATCGAGGTCAGCAAGGACTCTGTTATCAACCTCCCGCCGCGCATCCGCATGTCCACTCTTTACGCGGTCGGGCAAAGCCGCAACGGCAGAGTCGTGAACACCTGCAACCTTTCTGAGGACTGGGTAGGCTACTCGACAAGGTACGGTGATTCCGTAGGCGACTTCAGCCCGATGTCGTGCTTCACCACTGCCGAGATCAGAGCGATGGGCAGAGTCCTGGGACTTCCTTCCGTGCTTATCGAGAAGGTTCCAAGCGATGGCCTTTCCGGAATGACCGACGAAGACAAGCTGGGATTCACCTATGCGGTGCTCGACAGATACATCCGTACCGGTGAGATCGATGACGCGGCAACAAAAGAGCGCATCGATTCACTGCACAAAAAGAACCTCTTCAAACTGAGGTTCATGGACTGCTTCAAGTATGACGGAGTCGAGGTAAAAGCCGAATTCTGACGCGCTAAACGGCAGATGGCAATCGATCAGCCTGATAAAAAGAAGAGGCCCGGGGATCCCGGGGATCCCGGGCCGTTTTTATTACTCTTTTTCGCTAAGGCGGTCGAGTACTGTCTTATAGCCTCCGTCACCGTAGATCAGGCATTTGTTGACACGGCTGATCGTAGCCGAACTTGCTCCGGTCTGCTTGCTGATCTCGCTGAAAACAGCTCCTGAATCGAGCAGACGCGCTACCTCAAGCCTCGCTGATAACTCGAGCACTTCCTTTATGGTCGCTACATCGTCAAAAAATCTGCGGCATTCCTCTTCATTTTCGAGTGCCAGTACTGCCCTGTAAAACTGGCCCATATTCCTTCTGTCTTTATCCGTGATCATGTTGCACCGCCTTCCGCGCGCAGCCTCTTTACGCTGCTTTAGCGCTTTATCATGTATAGTATACACCTTTATCACTTTAAAGTGTGAAAGTGATATGTATTCTTTTGCATTTTTTGCTTATTGAATTGGGCGCTCCATGAGTCTATGATTTGTTACATGAAAAAGATACATGAATCATCCATCACGCATAATATCTCTGCATTCATCTGCGGGCTCTGCCTGCTTCTCATCCTGCTGATCACCGCTACTCAGGCTCTGTGTTACTGGGTGCCTGACTGGTGGCGCAATGAGTATGCGAAGTACGACACTCCTTCCAATGTCAGAGGAGAGATGTCTCTTGACGATGCCGTCCATGTCACCGAAGACATGCTCGACTACTGCATCGGTAAGATCGATACTCTCGATGATACAGAAGCTACGATCGACGGAGTGACGAAGCCGTTTTTTACCGAGCGTGAAAAATCCCATCTGTCAGACTGCAGGGAACTATTTCTCGCGGGCATAAAGGCACGCGCCATCGCTTGTCTGCTCCTCGCCGGTCTCGCCATATACATTTATATTCATAACGGTAAAGAAAAGACCCCGGTCCTTCTCGCGAAGGGTTACCTGAGGTCTCTTGGTCTTATAGTCATTCTTGCGGCTATTGTCGCCGTATTGTGTGTGATCGACTTCACGCGTGTCTTTACCGTGTTCCATCACATTTTCTTCGACAACGACCTGTGGATCCTTTATCCGGACAAAGACAACCTGATCAATATAATGCAGGAGGAAGTCTTTTCGGATGCCGCGATTTGGATCGCGGGTATCTGGCTCGCCGCCGCCGCAGTGATCGCTATCGCCAGCGCTGCGGTTATCAGGAAAGGCCGTCAGAGAGCCGCTTCCTGACAGACGCAGGTTTCACTATTCTTCGTTCCACACCTCTTTAGCAAGACGGAATACCGCCCATCCTTTTGGCCATCCAACGTACATCGTCGCGTGTGTGATGATCGCAGCGATCTCGTCCTTAGTTACTCCGTGCGACTTGGCATTCTGAAGGTGATATGTCAGCGAAGAGTCAGTGATCCCTGAAGCCATCAGTGAAACTACTGTAATGATGCACTTGGTCTTCACATCTATCGCTTCCTCATTCCATACTTCACCGAAGAGTACGTCATCATTGAGATGCGCGAACACCGGAGCGAATTCTCCCAGCTGGTCTCTTCCTGCCGTCTGTACGATTTTCTCACTCATTTTCTTATCTCCTCCATTGCCTACTTTCTGATGAAGGCCTGATCTCTGTCAGGCACTCCTTCTTCATCCGAAATATATCTCTCCACGGTCATATGCAGATCGTACTTTTCCCGCAGCTTGGCTATCTCATTCATCATGCCTGAAGCATGATGCCTGTCGAGCGACTCCTGATCCGCCCAGCTGTCTATGAGCAGTACCGTCTCAGGGTCTTTAAGCGGAATGAAATACTCGTATCTTTCATTTCCTTCCTCTGCTCTGATGGCATCCGCGATCCCGCGCGATTCCATTTCCTCTGCGAAAGCTCCCGCGCTTCCGTCAGATCCCTTATAATACAGATTCACCGTTATGCTCATGTCTTTACCTCTGCCTTACAGCACCTTCTCCAGCATTCTGTTGATCGCCGCCTTATCCGGTCGGTTGATCTGGACGCCCTGTGCCCATTTCACATTGCCGCTGACATTCTTATGAAGCGCAGTATCGCTTCTGCCTACACCGCTGCCGCCGGAAGTGCAGAATGGGACGATCGTCTTTCCCGAGAAATCATAACTCTCGAGGAAGGTCTCGATGATGCGGGGCGCTACTCCCCACCAGATCGGGAATCCAATGATCACCGTATCGTAAGAATCCATGTCTTCCACACTGCCGGCGATCTCAGGTCTTGCGTCAGGATCGGTCATCTCGACGCTGCTGCGGCTTTTGCTGTTCATATAGTTAAGGTCAACGCTTGTATATTTTTCCTTCGGAACGATCTCATAAAAGTCTCCTCCGCTTATCCTTGCGATCTCCTCGCCGACGCGCTTTGTTACTCCGCTCGCGGAGAATACTGCTACCAATGTCTTTCCTGCCATTTATTCCATCTCCTTTCAGTTCTTCAAAAGCCTTACAAGGCAGTTATATGTGATCTCGTAGATCGATTTATAATCAAAATCCACTTCCGCTTCTGACATAGCCTCTTTCTGCTTGGCTGTCACCTCAGCGTATGGATAGATGCCAAACATGAACGGGAAGAATACATACATGATCTGTTCAGTATCCGCATCAGATAACTCTGAACAATGTTTTTCCAGAATCATTCTGAAATTCCGGAGTGATCGTCCATATGCCCCCTTGAATGATACCAGCAGTTCCTCTCTGCTGTTTGACTCCATATCGTAATTGTTCATTGACAGGAGCTTGAGGAGCTGCGCCCTGTTTTCGAGTGTCTCTGCTATCGACCCGGCAAGCTGCTCACAGGTATATTCTTGATCGCTTACGAGAATACCTTCAAGATCAGCATTCCACCTATCATACTCCTGCTCAAACAGCGCAAGGAATATCTCTTCCTTAGTGTGGAAATAGTTATATATCGTCGGTCTTGAGAAGGATGTTATATTGCTGATATCTTTGAGAGTAATATCTTTGAAGCTCTTGGTCTGATACAGTTTCTCACATGCATCAACTATCTCTTCTCTTCTTTGAGCAATGATTTCAGGCGTTCCCTTAAACATGATCATCCCCCTTTCAGCCAGTTGACACCGTGTCAGCCAACTGCATATTAGCATAATCCTGACACCGTGTCAACCGCGGTTTTTCCGGATCTTCCTCGAATAAAAAGAAGCGCGCAACTGTTCCAGCATACGCGCTTCATCTTTGGTCTTAAAATCCCCACCGGCATCTTGTTGTTTGGCTGATCATGCTATTCCGTAAACAGCGGTGTCGAGTAGTATCTGTCGCCGCTGTCAGGCAGCAGAGCTACAATAGTCTTGCCTTTGTTCTCAGGTTTCTTCGCGTATTCGATCGCCGCGTAAAGAGCCGCGCCTGATGATATTCCTACGGAGATACCCTCTTTTTTGGCCAGCAGTTTCGCCGCCTCAAAGGCATTCTGGCCGTCAGCCTTGTAGATCTCATCATACACTGCCGTATTGAGGACGTCAGGGACGAAGCCCGCTCCGATGCCCTGGATCTTGTGAGCTCCCGCTCTGCCCTCGGAAAGTACCGGTGAATCAGCAGGCTCGAGCGCTACTATCTTCACTTCAGGTTTCTGTTCCTTGAGGTATTCCCCTGTTCCTGTAAGTGTTCCGCCGGTGCCTACTCCGGCAATGAAGATGTCCACTGCTCCGTCAGTATCCCTCCAGATCTCCGGACCGGTCGTAGCTTTGTGTACCGCCGGGTTCGCAGGATTGACGAACTGCCCCGGTATGAACCCTCCGTCGATCTCTTCCGCTAGTTCCTCTGCCTTCGCGATAGCGCCTTTCATTCCCTTAGCACCTTCTGTAAGGACTATTTCAGCGCCGTAAGCCTTAAGGATATTTCTTCTTTCAACGCTCATTGTCTCAGGCATTGTCAGGATAGCCCTGTAGCCCTTTGCTGCCGCGATCGACGCGAGTCCGATGCCTGTATTGCCGGATGTAGGCTCGATTATTACTGAGCCTTCTTTCAGAAGCCCCTTCTCTTCCGCGTCTTCGATCATCGCTTTGGCGATCCTGTCCTTGACGCTGCCTGCCGGATTGAAATATTCGAGTTTCACAAGCACGGTCGCCTCAAGACCGAGCTCTTTTTCGATGTTGGTAACTTCAACGAGCGGTGTGTTTCCGATAAGTCCCAGTGTTCCCTTGTAGATATTAGCCATTTTTATATCCTCCCCTTTTAATTTTCTGCTCTTTTTGGTTTTCCGATATCGGTAAAGGCGTTTTGCCTTATGTTCTGTTTTTTGAAGATCCCCTGTTCTCTTCCCAAACAAATTGCCCGGGCGCTTTTTATGCTCCCGGGCGTTTCACTCGATTTCAGGGATCAGATTCCGATGTAACGAGGTGCGTGTCATTTCAGGACAAGACCCCGGCCATACATCGCGCCCGGGAGCTTTGCATCAGACAACAGCACATCGCGTTGTTTTTATTAATGAGAGGGAGATAAGAAGTATTCATCGTCCGTCCCCTTTACAAGTGTCAGTATAATGATTGACGCCATTGTAACTCTTAATTCCTACCAAGTCAATAGGTTTTATAGATCGTTTTTGTATCTTATTCCATACCGAACGCGGCATGATCGCCTCTCGAAACGACCGTCTCGTATCCGACTGAGGAGATGCGCATAGCCATGCAGCGGATGCATTCAGCCGCCTCATCTCCGGTGCAGATCTTGTTGTCGTAAAGCAGGTACTTGCCCCTGACATCGGAAGGCGAAAGATTAGGCATCACGACATTCGCGCCGGCCAGTATGCCCTTCTCGCGTCCGCGCGGGTCTATAGTGCCAAGCGCCGTAGTTGCAGGGAGCAATACATCCGGCAGAAGCAGCCGGATCATAGAGAGCAGTCTGAGCGTCATATCCACTGTACCTGCCTCGCAGTCCGCGAACTGAGTATCATGATGAGGGATGAATGGTCCTATCCCAACCATTTCAGGCTTGAATCCCTGCAGAAACCTGAGGTCTTTTACCAGATGCTCCGTCTTTTGGTACGGAGAGCCTACCATCATGCCGCAGCCCACCTGATATCCGATCTCCTTCAGATCACGAAGGCACTGCATCCTGTGATCGAAAGAAAGCTCAGACGGATGAAGCATTTCATAGTGTTCCTTATCCGCGGTCTCATGTCTGAGCAGGTAGCGGTCGGCTCCGGCGTCAAAGAACTTCTGATAGCTATCCTTTTCGCGCTCTCCGATCGACAGTGTGACGGCGCAGTCCGGGTGCCCCTCCTTGATGGCTTTCACGATGGAAACGACCTTATCATCCGTGTAATACGGATCTTCGCCTCCCTGCAGGACAAACGTCCGGAATCCCAGATCATATCCCATATCACAGCAAGAGATTATCTGTTCCTCGCTCAGGCGGTAGCGCTCGGCATTCGCGTTTCCTCTGCGTATGCCGCAGTAATAGCAATTGTTTTTGCAATAATTTGTGAACTCGATCAGGCCGCGCAGATATACAGCCTTTCCGTAATATTTTTCCCGGATGGCACGTGCCTTTTCCGACAGATATTCATCAAAGCCCGGTTCGTCGCAAAGCAGCACCGCAGAGAACTCATCGTCTGTCAGGTCTCTTTCAGCCTCGAGTTTATCAGCCACTCCAAAACAGTATGATCTTTTATCAGGTTCAAGCATCATCTCTGCCCTTTCAATTGTAAGACTCCTATTTATCGCTGAAAAGCATATCACAAACAGGACAGCAAAACAAAACGCTGCCGGATGGCAGCGTTTTGTTTGTAGTTGTAGATATTGTAAGAGGGATGAAAGTATTATGGTTTTCGGTTAGTTGTCTTTAACTTTTCCTTACATGCACATATTAGCATCCTCATTTCCTATTGTCAAGGTAGGATTTAAAATTTTTTCAAAAAATTTTTGGCGCAGACAGGATCTCTCCATGTCTGCGCCGGTAATACCTTCATTCCGCCTGTTTCGCAGGCTGTGCCCTACAGATGCTGGTTCCTTGGGATCCTGTCGTACCACTTGAGCAGCAGCGGCTCGATCATCGAAGTCAGCTTCATGTCAAGGTTGAAGAAATAGACCGTGAATGTCACCACGAAGAACGCGAGTCCTCCGGTCAGAACATACAGCAATGCTTTTGCAAGTTTCTTTTTCATCTTTTCCCTCCGGTTTATAATGCGATCTCTGAATGGATTTTACCATGAATTCTCGTCATCGAGGAACTCGAGTGAAGGATCGAGCGGTTCTTCCTGCATAACTGTTCTCATGTACTGGTTGACCTGGTCTCTAACGCCCTGTCTCGAGATGACACGAGGGTCGAAAAGCTGGTGGTCTACCCAGATCAGAGGAATGCCGCGTTCTCTCGCCTTATCTTCGAAGAGTCCGTGCATGCCATCCAGGGCCTTGCAGGTGATGTGCTCCCAGAGGATGATCATGTCAGCGTTGAACTCCTCAACGAACTCGAAGAGGTCATCGAGCAGCACCTTGTATCCGCCGTGCGTACGGTTACGCATGATCATCTCTTCAGTCAGCATGGCCATGTCGTAGTAAGCCTGCTCTCTGTTTTCAGGAGTATCGGTATCCGCGATCATCTCCGTGTTGATGCACGAAAGCATGTCTGTCAGAGGCACGATGCCCCAGCAGTTGAGCAGCCATACAAGGAAGTCCATGTAGTAATGCGACTGAACGCCCCATACGATCGCTCTGTGGCGGTACTCCGGAGCAGCCATTTTTCTCTTCTTGTATGCCTTCTCGGCCAGCTTCATAAGGCGCTTATCCGCTGTCTCGAATTCAGGAACCTTTCCGCAGATGGCCATATATGTGGTCTCTGTGTAAAGAGCAAGATTTCCGCCGAAGATCTGCGGATAATCGGTCTTGTTCATGTCGAGCCACTCGTTACGGCACTTGGTCGCGAAGTTGACTCTCTTTGCGCATTCGAAGTAGAAATCCCAGTCCCACTTGTGGCCTGTATGCTCTTCGATGAACTTGATAGCTCTTCTGACTTCTTCAGCGGCGTACTCCTGAACGTCTTCTTCTTTATGACGGAGCGGAGCCGGCAGCTGGAATACAGGGATGCCGTCTTCCTTTTCGAGTCTCTCGGAGATAACACCGTTTCCGAGCAGCGAGCCGTCGCAGGTGGTGTTGCACTGTACAGCGCAGGCACCGAGGATAGGAGCGTCGTCGTCGATGGATACGCCTGCCTCAGCCTCAGGCATCGGGCAGACATCGCCAGGGAGTCCGTACTCCTGAGCTACGTCGATGTAGTGCTCCATCGCGTGCTGGTTGAGCAGCACGGATACGTATGTCGAAGGAGTCTCGCGGGATGTGCACTTCAGGTTAGGGAAGCCCATCATCACCGCTGTCATCTCGTTCTCGTCAACGAGTACGTTGATCTTTGAGAACTCTTCGTCGTTGCCGACTCTGCGGTCGCCGCGAGCCAGCGTGTTGAGCAGCTTGGCTACGTCGATGATGATCAGATCCTGCTCTTCATGAGCCATTCTGAGGTATTCGCCTCTGAGACCCTGGGTGAATCTGTCTACCATCATCGGTA
>SVDB01000103.1 GCA_015058065.1 Clostridiales bacterium | reverse complement strand
TTTTTGACCCGTACTGACGAAATATGTAACGCATTTCTGCGCAAGCTACTCCCTCATTTAACCAAGTTAAATATCACACAGAAAAGCCGATTTTGTCAATAAAATTCAGGTTATCACTCGAACTTTTCAGCCACTTTTTTCAGCAGTTCACGTATCTCAAGATGCTGAGGGCATACCGCTTCGCACATGCCGCATTCTATGCAGTCGCTCGGCTTTCCGCTTCCTCTCTTGACGATGACTTCGAGCGTCTCCCACGGATTCACCTTCCCGAAAACGACCTTACCGTTATAGCCTGAAAAGAAGGACGGGATGTTGATCTCCATAGGGCAATGATTCTCTTCGACGCAGTATCTGCAGCCCGTGCACGGGATGGCTCCCATCGATCCGAAGACGTCAGACACCTTCCTGACAGCCTCCTGCTCTTTTTCATCCAGAGGAGCGAAGTCTCCGTCGCAGCAGCTGAATGTATCAAGGTTATCTTCCATCTGATCCATGTCGCTCATTCCGGACAGCACGACCTCGATGCCGTCAAAACCGGCCGCGAACCTCAGCGCGTACCCCGCGTTGCTGCAGGAGGATCCTGTCTCAGCTTTAAGTTCATCAAATACTTTCTGCGCTGCGTCAGGCAGATTTACCAGATTGCCGCCCCTTACAGGCTCCATGACCAGTACGGGTTTGCCGTGCTTGCGGCAGACCTCATATACCTTGCGGCTCTCGACAGAGACGCTCTCGTAGTCGAAGTAATTGAACTGTATCTGTACTATTTCAACTTCCGGATAATCATTAAGTATCCGGTCGAGGACCTCGGCTTTATCATGGAACGATATGCCCACGTGGCGGACCTTGCCCTCAGCCTTCAGCGCGAAGGCCGTCTCATAAGCCCTGCATTTTTTGTAAAAGTCATAATTGCGCGCGCTCTGAGCGTGCATCAGGAGAAAGTCGAAGTATTCCACACCGCACGCCTCAAGCTGCGAATCTATCAGCGGTCTTATGTCTTCTTCTGATTTGAAATACTCGTCCGTGAGTTTGTCTGTCAGAAGATATTCACTGCGGTCATGCCTTGAAGTCAGACACTCTCTTACCGCGACCTCGCTCATTCCGTTGTGGTATCCGTGCGCAGTATCGAAATAATTGAATCCTCTTTCGATGAACCTGTCCACCATGGCGCAGGTCTGCTCGTTATCTATCTTGTCATCTTTCATCGGCAGTCTCATCATGCCGAAGCCAAGATGCTTTTTGATCTCTCCGAATGCTCTGTTGTTCATATCCCTTCTCCCTTCTTATTTAAAATAATTTCCAGTGTCATCTTTATATACCATATCCGTCGTACCGCCGCAGCGTCTGCACTTGAACGATCTGTAACCGAAACCGTCTCCACAGCCTCCGAAGCCGGACTGAAGATCGTCCGATCCGCAGAAAGCGCATTTCGCGGCAGCCTTCCCGTCTCTGTCATCGACCGGTCTGCTCTGCCCGTAATTCGGAAGCTTCCGCAAGTCCTGAGCGCCGGTGCCGCTGTAACTCAGATCGACTCTCTTCGCGTCCTCTTCAGTCATTACCCATTTACCGTCAGCCATTATTATACCTCCTTAGCGGCGGTCAAACGATCTCGGGCAGGCAATGCATGTGAGTCTGTCCGAGCACTCTGAAGCCCTCCGCGTGAGCGCACAGGTTACGCAGACCGAAGTCAGCTGACCGCAGTTTCAGGTAAAGCGCGAGCTGCTTCGCCTCATCGCTGCCCTCAGGAAACTGGCTCGTGTGGCAGCCGAAAAGAGCTTCTTCCTGCAGCCTTACCATCTCTTTCGAGACCTTTACGAAGCGGTTGGCTCTCGCAGTCATGTAAAATGCGATAGCCTTCACATCCGCCGGCGCCGCGCCGTAGTTCGCCATTATACCGGGATACGGCGCCATATAAGCGATATGGGCTGCCGCGCGCCCTGCCCTCAGATGATCGGCATGACATTCCTGCCCGGTATCCGGATCCGGAGCGAATATGACTTCAGGTCCGCATTCTCCGACAGCCACCGCGACCGCCTTTATGAGGTCCTCATAAGAGTAAAAGCCTCCGTCGCTGAAGTCCAGAAAACGCACATCTTTTACGCCGAGCTTCTCAGCTGAGCTTATCGTTTCCTGTCTGCGGAGCGCCGCAAGATCATCTCCCCTGATTCCGCCGGAATGACCGTCACCGTATCTGCCGTCAGTCAGTATCAGGAATGTGACCTGCTTACCTTCCACAGCCAGTTTCGCGGCCGTCGCGCCCGCGCCTATCTCGATGTCGTCAGGATGAGGCCCGATGAACAGAAATCTCTTAAACTCCTCTACCTTCGGCGCCGGCGCAGCTATCTTCAATGCCAGTCTTGTCAGTCCCATGTCAGTCCTCCCGCGCCGGATCGGCGATCTGTCTTTCCGCCTGCGGCATCATTCTTATCCATTATATATCACAGTATATCATGAATGACAAAAGACCGGCCCCGGAAGTCAAAACCTGAATGACTTCCGGGGCCGGCTGCCGATATGGAGTATCTATATGGTTTCCCTTTTTTACTTCTCTTTCGGATGATCCTCTTTCAGCATGTTATAGAGGACAACGAAGGTGACTCCGCAGACAAATATCATAGGCAATCCGGTCAGCACGCTGGCTGTCTGCATCGTCTGCAGTCCGCCGATACGGGTCAGCGCGATGGCGAATGTGACGAAGATTATCGCCCACAGCAGACGGTTCCATCTTGCAGGCTGCTCATTTCCTTTCAGGTGGGCTGTCGTTACGGAAGCCAGTGTGTAAGCCGACGAATCGATCGTCGTCGCCATGAAGATGATCGAGATCGCGCCAAACAGCAGAGCAGCGAACTTCGAGAACGGCAGGGTCTCGAGGATAGCCATTACCGCCGCGTCCTTGCCGGACTCTGCCAGTATGCCTGCTACATCGAGCACACCGTTCATCTGAAGGTCGAGCGAATAGCATCCGAGCGAAGCGAAGCTGAGTATGCATCCCAGAGAACCATATCCGATCATTCCGAGTATAGTGCTCCTGATCGTACGGCCTCTCGAGATACGTGCTGTAAAGAGTCCCATGATAGGGATATATGACAGCCACCAGCCCCAGTAGAATATCGTCCAGTCCTGAGGGAATCCGGATTTGCCGAACGGGTCGGTGTTAAAGCTCATGTGGAAGAATTCCGTGAAGTAGAGTCCTATACTGTTGAGCTCGACATCGATTACACGCGTAACACCGGCGATGATCATGATCACTATTATGAACGCTACCGCCATATAGATGTTGATATTGCTCAGGACCTTGATGCCCTTGTCAAGACCTCTCCATACGCTGGTCGCGAAGATGCAGAACCAGAGTATGTAGATGCCGAGCATAAGCTTTGTGTCATTCGGTATTCCGAAGACACTGCTCGCGATCTGGCAGCACAGAGGCGCTGCAAGGCCCATCGATGTGCCGATACCTCCAAGGACCGCGAATACCGTGAAGACGTCGATGATCTTTCCCATCCAGCCTGTCACAAAGCGTGAATCCTTGCAGACATCACCGAGACGTATCGAGTCTCCATCACGGGCGAATAGTTTGTAAGCGATCGCGATCGTTACAGGCGTGTAGAACAGCCACGCGCTAGGTCCCCAGTGGAACTGTCCGTACATATGCGCGTATTCGAATGCCTTTACCGACATCGGTTCGATGTTGAACGGTGTCGCTGTAAGGTAATAAATAGGCTCTATGAACGAGAATATCATCAGACCACACGCGATACCTGTGCAGAACATCATGGCCATCCAGCTGAAATCGCTGTATTCCGGCTTTTCCCCGGGCTTGCCCAGAACGACTTTGCCAAACCTGCCGAAGCTGAGCCATATCAGGAAGACAACGATCACTATATATGTAATGATATACAGGAATCCCAGCTTATATGTCATGAAAGCCATCAGGTTCGAGACAAGGATGCGGCTGGCGTCCGGATATACCAGCAGGAGGACCGTGATCAAGATCACGACGCCTGTCGACAGGAAAAAGACTGCTTTATCTAGTTTGTTTATCTGTTCTCTAATCATTTATCCGCCTTTTTCGGTTCCTTTCTTATTTATAAGATCTCTGCATGATCTCAAGGACCTCATCCGCCGTCAGAGGAACCGGCTCGTTATCAAACAGGAATGTCTGCCAGTATACAGCGTTATCCCTTATTACAGGCAGTTCCTCATATGTCATTCCGTAGTCAGAGAGCTTTATGTCGTCCACATTGCACTCCGCCATCATCTCGAGCAGTTTTTTCATGAGGTCTTCGGCCTGCGCGTTCGGATCTCCTGTCAATGCTTTTGCCATGTCAGCATAGCGATCAGGAACGACCTTCTCGAACCAGCCATAGTATTCCTTCGCTGTCGAAAGAAGCGCTGCTCCGTGAGGCAGATTGTCATGATAAGCGCCCATAGCCTGCGAGATCGCGTGGTTTCCGGTGCAGTCAGAGACAGATTCGACTACGCCCGCGAGTGTAGCGGCCATCGCGACGTTCTCTCTGGCTTCAATATCTTTTCCGTTCTTGTACGCCTGTACAAGGCTCTTTCCGAGGAGAGAGATGCTCTTGAGCGCGAAGATATCGCTTACAGGTGTCGATACATTCGCGATATATCCCTCCATCGCGTGGAACAGGGCGTCAAATCCCTGGAACGCGGTGAGGCTTGGCGG
>SVDB01000102.1 GCA_015058065.1 Clostridiales bacterium | reverse complement strand
CAGCCGATGCAGGCATTGTCGCAGTTCTTGCGGGCAACAGCGCCCTTGTCTGTGGATGAGCACAGAACGTGTACCTGATTCTTCTTCGGTACGAGCTTGATGATCTTCTGAGGGCAAACGCCTACGCACGCGCCGCATGCCACACAGTTTTCTCTGTTGACCTTCGCAACCCCGTCTACGACTCCGATAGCGTCGAACTGGCAGGCGTTTGCACAGTCTCCGAGTCCGATGCATCCGAACATACAAGCGTTCGGCGAGCTGAACCATCCCTTCGCGCCCTTGCAGGACTGCATGCCCTGCCATTCGAGCACTGTCTTGGATGCTTCGCATGTACCGTTGCACATTACCTGAGCGACCTGAGGCTCGGCTGCTCCGGCGGCTCTTCCGAGGATCTCGGCAATCTGCGCCGCAACAACAGCTCCGCCCGGGGAGCACTTTGTGCACGGAAGTTCTTCGTCAGCTACCAGGTTGGCAGCATAGTCATCGCAGCCCGCGAATCCGCAGCCGCCGCAGTTAGCGCCCGGAAGGCACTCTCTGACCTGAGTCACTCTCTCGTCTACCGCTACATGGAACACCTTGGACGCGAATACCAGAAGTCCGGAACAGACGAGGCCGATCACTGCTACGAGCAGTACTGGTGTCATTAATCCACTCATCTCTCTACCTCCTTACTGGAACATCCCGGCGAAGCCCATGAACGAAAGCGCCATGATGGAAGCAGCAACGAGGATGATGCCTACGCCCTGGAAAGGCTTAGGAACGTCCTTGAGGTCGTTGAGCTTTTCCTCACGGATGCCTGCGAAGAGGACCATGGCCACCATGTAGCCAACGCCTGCTCCGAAAGCATAAACCACGGACTCGATGTAGGAATAGCCATATGTTATCGCGTTGATCGTTGCGCCCAGGATAGCGCAGTTTGTTGTGATCAGCGGAAGGAAGATTCCGAGCGCTTTCTGGAGCGCAGGGATGTATCTCTTCATGAACATCTCTACGAACTGCACGAGAGCAGCGATAACGAGAATGAATACTACGGTCTGCAGATACGCAAGATCGAATCTATTGAGCAGCTTCATCACCGGCCATGTCACGAGCTCGGCAATGACCATTACGAACACTACCGCGCCGCCCATGCCTACAGATGAGCTCATCTTGTTGGATACTCCGAGGAACGAGCAGATCCCCAGGAACTGGGACAGTACGAAGTTGTTAACAAGCACTATTCCCATGAATATAACGATAAGGTTAACTATCATGCCTGTCCTCCTTCCTATACTGCCTTAGCGGCTGCCGCCGCTTTCTCTGCCGCAACTTCCTCATTTGCCTCAGCGGTGTTGCACGAATTGTACATAGGGCACAGTCCGCAGCTGAAGCCTTTTGCCTTGAGAGCCTTGCCCTTTGTGGCAGCCTGCACGATGGCGATCAGTACTCCGAATACGAAGAATCCGCCCGGCGGCAGGTTAAAGAAACCGATCGAGAAGTTCGGGATGATGGTGAAGCCAAGAAGGCAACCCGTTCCGAGGAGTTCTCTGATAGCTCCCATCGCGGCAAGCGCGAGTGTGAATCCGAGTCCCATGCCGATTCCGTCAAGAGCGGAGTCGACAACGGTGTTCTTGTTCGCGAAAGCCTCAGCACGGCCGAGGATGATGCAGTTTACTACGATCAGCGGGATGAATACTCCGAGCGCGTCATTGATGGCCGGAGCGTAAGCCTGGAGCACGAACTGGACCAGAGTTACGAAGCCCGCAATCACTACGATGTAGCAAGGGATCCTTACCTTGTCAGGGATCGCCTTACGCAGCAGCGATATTACGATGTTGGAACAAATAAGTACGGCTGTTGCCGAAAGTCCCATTCCGAGAGCGTTGATCAGCGAGGATGAAGTAGCCAGGAATGGACAAGTTCCAAGCAGGAGCACCAGTGTAGGGTTCTCCTTTATGATACCGTTGGTCAGTATCGCGAGTTTACTTTTCTTTTCCATTATTTGACACCTCCCATCGCTTTGAACAGCTCGAGCGCGCAGTATACGCCCTTGTGGACGGCTGTGGATGATATGGAAGCTCCGGTCACATGGTTGACTGTCGGATCGCTCTTTATCTGGTCGCTGCCAAGTTCAGAGAGACCTATATACTGATCCAGATGCTTTCCTTCATGAGCTTTGGTTCCTACACCCGGTGTATCAGCGTGGCTCATTACCTTGACTCCCGTGATCTCGCCGTCAGCGTTGATTCCTACCATCATGGTAAGGGCGCCGCCGTATGAGTTTGTGACCACGGTCATTACAGCTCCGGTGCCGTTGTTGGCTACGTAGCAATCCTGTACGTATACCTTGCCAGCCTCGTAGTCGAAGATGCTGGAGTCGTTGTCCGCCACATCATCAAAATCACTTACAGTGAAGTCATCCGCTTCGGCAAGAAGCTCCTTACGGGCTTCGCTCGCTCTCTCAGCAGCGTTCTTCTGGATGATCGGGTTCGTCACGCCGTATGTGAACGCCAGCAGCAATGTGGTCACGAAGCAGATGATCACGAGCACCAATATAGGTGAGAAGTATTCCTTGAATGCGCTTGTTTTATTTTCCATCCTTGGCACCTCCCTCCTTCAGGTAATACTTGTAGGACAGGTTGTTGAGCAGCGGTGTGCAGATGTTCATCAGCAGGATCGAGAAGGATACGCCTTCAGGATATGATCCGAAGAGCCTTATGCTCATTGTGATGATGCCGCAGCCGATGCCGAAGATCAGCTGTCCGAGAGGCAGCTTAGGCGATGTGACATAGTCTGTCGCCATGAAGAACGCTCCGAGCATGACACCGCCGGCAAGTACGTGGAACAATCCCCAGTAGAGACCGTTGCCGCCTGTCGCGGATCCGTAGATGAATCCGAATACGAATACCGTACCGATGAACGCGCACGGAATGATCGGGCTGATGACCTTGCGGATGATCAGATAGAGTCCGCCGATCAGCAGAGCGAGCGCGCAGACCTCACCGGTCGAACCGCCGTGGAATCCAACGAACATCTGAAGCAGTCCCGGGAGCTGGTCAGTGCTTCCCTCAGCGTAAAGCGCGAGAGGAGTAGGACCTGTAACGGCATCCGGTGTGCTTGACAGTTTTGTCAGCGGCCATGTCGACATGTTGGCCGAGAACGATATGAACAGGAAAATACGGGCAGTGATAGCCGGGTTCGAGAAGTTCTTTCCGATACCGCCAAAGAGCTGCTTCACGACTACGATCGCGAAAAGGCATCCGATGATCGCCTGCCAGAACGGGAAGTTTGAAGGCACGTTGAACGCGATCAGAAGTCCCGTAAGGGCAGCGGAAAGATCTCCGACTGTCTGCTTTTTATGAGTTATAACATTGTAAAGGTACTCGAAGAGTACGCTGGCCGCTACGCATACGACCGACAGCAGCAGTGCTCTGATCCCGAAGATGAACATGCTGGCGACCCATGCAGGGGCGAGTGCCAGAAGCACTGAGCCCATAAGCCTTGTGGTATCCGACTCCGTTACGATGTGCGGTGCGGAGGATACGATCAAATTAGTATGAAATTTTTTATCCATATTACTTCGATGCCTCCTTTACCATCATCTTAGCGAGCTTGTTGGTCAGGCTCAGCGGACGTCTTGCCGGGCATGTGTACGAGCAGCTGCCGCACTCCATGCACTGCATGACATTGAATCTGTTGAGTTTGTCAACATCCTTCTGCTCATAAGCGTCGGCGAAGATGCTAGGCATCAGACCGAACGGGCAGGCTGTATGGCAGCGCTGGCAGTTGAGACACGCGGTCTCTTCCTTGACCTCTGCCAGTTCCTTGCTGAAGCAAAGGATGGACGATGTATTCTTCATTGTCGGGGACTCGTCGGACTTTGTGGCACGTCCCATCATAGGTCCTCCCATGATGATCTTGCGAGGCTCCTTCTTGTAGCCGCCGCAGAATTCGACTACGTCCGCGATCCTTGTGCCGATCGGGATGAAGACGTTCTTAGGCTCAGCTACAGCGTCGCCGTCGACCGTGACTCTTCTTCTGACGATAGGCATTCCAGTCTTGAAATACTCGGCCATGACTCCGATCGTCGATACGTTGTCGAGGATGACTCCGAGCTGTGCAGGGAGCACGCCCGCGTTCATCGTCTTGCCCGTGACCTCGTAAACGAGCACGCGCTCAGCACCCTTCGGATAGCTGGACGGAAGCGGTACGATCTCGATATCGTCGATCTCGTTCTGTTCGATCAGTCTCTTCATGTTGGCGATAGCGTCAGGCTTGTTTGTCTCGACTCCGATGAACCCCTTCTTGAGGTCCAGCCATTTCATGATCAGTTTCATGCCGTCGAGAACGTCCTGTCCGTTCTCTACCATTTCTCTGTTGTCTGTCGTGATGAACGGCTCGCACTCCGCGGCGTTCACTACGAGGTACTCACACTCATCGAGGTTCTTAGGGTTCAGCTTGACGTGAGTCGGGAAGGAAGCTCCTCCCAGACCTACCATTCCGCTGTCTCTCGCAGCTTTGACGAAATCCTCAAAGCTGTTTACTTCAGGCGGTTTGACTTCTTCGCTGACCTCCTGCTTCTTGTCTGTCTCGATTACTATGTGAGTTTCAAAGCCGCCCATTGAACCGCGTACCTTGTCGATGGACTTGACGGTACCGCTGACGCTCGAAAAGATAGGTGCGCTGACAAAGGCTTCGACGTCGCCGATCCTCTGTCCTAC
>SVDB01000101.1 GCA_015058065.1 Clostridiales bacterium | reverse complement strand
CAGATATAGGCAAAATAAGAGCCCGGGACTGCCGGGCTCTTTTGATGCAGTTGTTTGTGACCCGGATGAACGAGTCAGATGGTGAGATTATACATGTCAGCATACAGACCGCCTTTTTTAAGCAGCTCATCATGGGTGCCTTCCTCGGCGATGCCGTCTTCTGTCAGCACTACGATGCGGTCAGCGTTCTTTATGGTGGAGAGCCTGTGCGCGATAGTTATAGTCGTGCGTCCCTTCGCCAGTTCAGCCAGAGACTCCTGAACGTAGCGCTCACTCTCGTTGTCGAGCGACGAAGTCGCTTCGTCGAGTATCAGTATAGGAGGGTTCTTCAGGAAGACCCTCGCGATGCTTATGCGCTGTTTCTGACCTCCGCTGAGTCTCGCTCCGCGTTCTCCCACATATGTGTCGTAGCCGTTGGCGAGTTCCGTTATGAATCCATCAGCACCCGCAAGTTTCGCGGCCTCGATGATCTCTTCGCGCGACGCGCCCGGTCTTCCGTATTCTATGTTGCCCGCGACCGTATCTGAGAACAGGTAGACCTCCTGCTGCATCATGCCGATCCTGGTACGGAGCGAGCGGACCTTGTAATCACGAATGTCTCTGCCGTCAACAAGAACGGCTCCGCCGGACACATCATAAAAACGCGGTATCAAATTGCAGAAGGTTGTCTTACCGGCGCCGCTCGGCCCTACTATGGCTACGTTTTCGCCGCTTCTGATGAAGAGGTTTATATGGCTGAGCACCTGCGTGACGGCAGGAGCGTCATCATCACCGGTTTCATCCGTTTTTTCATATGAGAACGACACGTCGCGGAATTCGATCTCTCCACGGACTTCGTCAGGCATGTCGACCGCTCCGGGCAGGTCTTCGATCTCGATATCGGTATCCATGATCTCGACGAATCTCTCGATACCGGTGATGCCGCGCTGGAACTGCTCGGTGAATTCAACCACGCGGCGGACTGATTCAAGCAGCACTGCCACGTACATCAGGTACGCGATGAAGTCACCGGCGGTAATGAGCCCGCGGATAAGAGCCAGAGATCCGAAGAACACGATGGCTATATACATGAGACCGTCGAACAGGCGGGTGACGCCGCGGAAGCCGGCCATGTTCCTGTAACCGACTTTCTTGGTCGTGAGGAAGCGCTCGTTGCCTTCCTCAAAGCGCTGCTCTTCGACGTCCTCGTTAGCGAAGGACTTGGACACCCGTATGCCGAGAAGGCTGTCCTCGACATGGGAGTTTATCTCGCCAAGCTCTGAACGCTGCCATTTGAAAGCATTGCGCATCCTGACCCTGAACTTCATCGCGCATACCAGCATCAGAGGGATCAGGGCGAAGAGAAGCAGGGTGAGCGGCACGTTGACCTGTATCAGCACCGCGAACGATACGATGATCTTGACCGCCGCGATGAAATACTCTTCAGGACAGTGGTGAGCGAATTCTGTTATGTCGAACAGGTCAGTCGTGATACGGGATATGAGCTGACCGGTCTTGTTTGACGCGTAGTATCCATAGGACAGCTCCTGGAATTTTCCGAAGAGATCCCTGCGCATGTCTTTTTCTATGCGGGCTCCCATCACATGACCGCGGTTCTGCATGTAATAATTGGCCGCGACATCGATGATCCTGAGCGCGATGTACAGAACGGTGATCCGGACGACGAGGTCTACGGTGAGATCGCCCGGAGATGTTGTGACTGTATTTGTGATGAAACGTACTATCACAGGCAGCACAAGATCGCATACACTGGTGAGCGAGGCACAGAAAAGGTCGAACACCAGTATGTGCAGATATGGCTTGAAGTACGGATAGAAACGCTTCAGAAGATATTTGTTTGACATGGGTGTTTGCTTCATAATGGAGTTATTATACATTAAAATCTTGAAGAAAAGCGCTGTTTCTAATAGAATTAATCAGTTAGAAAACCGCGCGGACTTTCCGGCGGTCAATGGAGTGACGGTACAGTTATGACGATGATTTTTAAGATTCTGCTGATAATACTGATCGCGGCGCCTGTTATCGCGTTCGCGGCTATTTCTTACGGCAAGATGCTCGCTTTCATACGCGAGAAAAACAATATAGAGAAGGCCAGACTCGCCAGGGCGAGAGTTGAGAGCGGTAAAGAGGCCAAAAGCCGCACGGAGAACCGCAAGGCCGAGAAACGCACTAAAAACAAAGGCAAAAAAGACAAGAAAGATAAGAAAGAAAAAAAGGATAAGAAGGAGAAGCGCAGATGAGAGGCCTGTTCATTACGCTCGAAGGCGGAGACGGAGCCGGGAAGTCGACGCAGATCAGAAACATAGAAAAGTTCTTCGAAGAGAAGGGCATGACCGTGACTCACACGAGGGAGCCGGGCGGTACGCCGATTGGTGAGAAGCTGAGATCGATACTGCTCGATCCCGCGAATACTGAGATGGAAGCCGTAACGGAGATGCTGATATACGCTGCGGCAAGGTCGCAGCATGTAAGAGAGACGGTCCTGCCGGCGCTTGAACGCGGCGAGGTAGTCATCTGCGACAGATTCGTGGATTCCTCGATAGCATATCAGGCATACGGTAGGAATCTCGGCAGTATGGTCGCTGAGGTAAACGGACACGCCACCGGAGGACTGAGACCTGACATCACGATCTGGCTGGACATCGATCCGGAGACAGGCAGAGCAAGGGCGACACGGGACAGCGGCCCGGACAGACTCGAGAGCGAATCGACTGCTTTTCACACGAGAGTGCGTGAGGGGTACGCGTCGATGGCGGAAGCCGAGCCGGACAGGTTCAAGCGTGTTGACGCTTCCGGATCCGTGGAAGAGATAAAAGACGAGATTTATAAGCTGCTGGAGGATCTGTGCTTAGTGAGAGGACTGTAAACAGCATCATAGATAACATTACAAGCGGCGCTAGTTCCGCACACGCGTACATCATCGAGAGCAGAGCCGTCAAGGCGAGAGAAGGATTCATCGATCAGCTCGCGATGGGTCTTGAGTGCCTCGACCCGGATGTGACCGCTAGACCTTGCGGACGCTGCGCCTCGTGCAGGCAGGTGGCTGCCGGATCATCCATGGACATCGTGCGCATGCAGATGAGCGGCAAGACAGGATACAGGACAGAAGACGCGAACGCTTTCGCCGAGAGGCTCGACATGGGGGCGTACGGAAGGTTCCTGATCGGGATCATAGATGACGCGGACAGCCTCAGCGAGATAGTGCAGAATAAACTGCTGAAGACGCTCGAGGAGCCGCGTGACAGGGTCATACTGCTGCTCGGCGCTTCGAACAGCGACCATCTTCTTGGCACGGTAAGGTCCAGATGCAGTATGATAAGGCTGCTTCAGAGCGATGAGGATAATGAAGAGACCGCTAAAGCTGCCGCGGTGCGTGACGCAGCTGCCATGCTGTTTGGCGGCAGGGCTTTTCACGAATTCAGGGACGCGGTTGAAAAGAGCGTAAAGACACGCGCTGACGCGCTTCTGCTGATCGACACGGCAGAGGACATCTCGAGAGAACGCATGAGAGCCGGCGATGACGCGGCGCTTATGGCAGACAGGCTCGAACTGTGCGAAAGGGCGCGTGCGGACATGGAACAGGGAATGGACAGATCGAGGGCGCTGAAAAGGCTATTCCTCGAACTGAACGCATGACATAGAAGGAGAATTGTAAAAATGGTAGAGATAGTCGGAGTAGGATTTGCTAAGACCGGCAAGACATATTATTTCGATCCATTGGGAGCAAAATATGAAATGGGCGATATGGTCATCGTCGAGACCGCGAGAGGCATGGAACTTGGACACGTGCTGATCGCCAACAGGGAGATCGATGAATCCGAACTCGTGGCGGAACTTAAGCCGGTCGAGCGCATGGCGACTGATGAAGACCTCAAAAAGTATCATGAGAATCTCGCTAAGCGTGAAGATGCTCTCAAGGTATGTGCCGAAAAGATCGAAAAGCACGGCCTCGACATGAAACTCATCGATGTGGAGTTCATGATCGACGGCTCAAAGATAGTGTTCTATTTCTCAGCTGACGGCAGGGTCGACTTCAGGGAACTGGCTAAAGACCTCGCGGGCCATTTCAGGAACAGGATAGAACTGAGACAGATCGGCGTCAGGGACGAGGCGAGGATGCTCGGAGGCATAGGCATATGCGGCAGACCGCTCTGCTGCAGCAAATGGCTTTCGGAATTCCATCCGGTCTCGATCAAGATGGCTAAGCAGCAGAATCTTTCGCTCAATCCGACCAAGATATCGGGCACATGCGGCAGACTGATGTGCTGCCTCAATTTCGAGGACAAGACATATAAAGAACTCCGCAAGGGCATGCCTAAGGACAACGAAAGAGTCGAGACGCCTGAAGGACTCGCGAAGGTAGTCAACGTGGACTACTTCAACGGAAAGATCAATACTAGAGCGATCGACAGGGACCCTGACACCGGCGAGGAAGTCTTCTCGCAGGAGATCAAGGCTTACACGAAGGATGAAATAAAGCGCATCGGCAAGAACGCGAAAAAGAACCGCGATGACGATGTCTCCGTGAGCGAAGAGATAAGCGAGATCATGGAGTCTGCGGATATCGAAGAGATCCGCGAGCTTGAGGAACTTCTGAGAGAATTCTGATGGAGAGGATCGACGATACCGGGTTCGGCGGCATAAAGGTGATACAGACAAAAGGCTCCGGATACGGGGTGGACGCTGTGCTGCTGGCGGCTTTCGCTGCGGG
>SVDB01000022.1 GCA_015058065.1 Clostridiales bacterium | reverse complement strand
TCATAGTCGTCTTTGAGCATCTCACCGAGTATCGCGCGGTTGATCATCTCATCGTCGGCTATCAGGATCTGCCTCATACCGTTCGCGGAATGAAACACTTCGTGCCTCTTCAGCATCTCATCATTCTCCTTTGTATGTCGCCTTTTCAGAGAAGCGCCCTGTATTTCGCGAGCACTTCTTCCATTCTGCCAAGAAGTTCAGAGTAGTCGATATCGTTGCGGGCTCTTAACTGCTCCGTCATCTCTATAACAGGATCAGCGAGCGATGTGAGCGCTACATTTGTCAGCACGCCTTTAAGGGCATGAGCTCTTTCAAAGCCCTCATCGAGATCGCCTTTCTGAACAGCTTCCCTCAGTTTTTCGAAGCTGTCGTCAGAGAGAGCCATTTTAACCATTCTGAGATAAAATTCTTCCATGCCCATGCATCTGGTAAGGCCTTCATCGGTATTGGCGCCTAGTGATTTGAGATCATCTATCGTAAGCATTTTGATCCTCCTTGATCTGTATCTGTCATTATCAGCGGTTGGCTACTATGATATTGCTTACTGAATAACTAAGGCTCGTTCTCTGCCCGTCACGGATGAAACGCGAACTGATTCGCTTCGAAACAACAGAGCAGTCCTCTTCAGTAGTGTTTATCAGCAACACCAGATATTGCCCTTTTCCGTATCTTGTAACAGTATCGGTATGCCTCACGCTGTCTATTATCGTATTCCTGAGCCTGTCAGAGAGCTCCTCGAGGCGGCTTCCGTCGCGCATCGGATTTCCCTTGCTGTCAAGGATGGTGCACAGCATCAGGTATATCTTTTCCCCTGATCTCTCCATCATCCTCTCTGTCATCCTGTATATCTCCTGGAATACAGGGAGCGAGCAATAATATCCCTTGCGGTCATAGTCCTCGGGATTTCCTATTTTTTTCTGGATCTCTTCAAGAGATTCATGCCCGACGACCAGTTTGAGTCCTATCCTGTTTATGAATTCCCTTACATAGCTGTTCGCGCGCCCGCCGTATTCCTCGACGTAAGCGTCTACGGTCTTCCTGTAGAAGCTCTCCGTCCTGTCAAATTTTCCAAGCCTGCCGAGAGCTTCGAGAGTAAGTATCTCCCACTCAGAAAAAGGATCGACTTTGCTGGCGTATGTGCTCACCTCGAGCAGCTGTTTGTACTTATGAGCGTCTCTTAGAAGATCGGTGACCTCGGTGACACAGTCAGCAAACAGTTCTCTGTATCTCTCCGCCTCCTGCACCGTCCACACGCTTGACTCATTTCCGGCAAGAAATCTTCCGGCATACAAGTAACACGCGTCGGTAAGGAGTTCTATTTTTCCGGCTGTATCTTCAGTGCTCATGGCCAGATTGAAAGTGTCCTCAAAATCTGAAGCGTCTTCTTCGACAGGAATGTCATCGCACCAGAAATAGATGCCTCCTCTTTTTACGACATACTGGCTTTCAGGCAATCCGAGCTCTCTCAGTTTTTTACGCAGGTTATAGATGATGTTCCTGATCGAATGTGATACATCATCGACATCGCGGTCACCGAATAAAGCCGCCTTCGCCAGTTCCCTTGACAGACCCTGCTTCCTGTAATGGAGCAAAAGCTGCAGAAGCTGCACCATCTGTGACTCATTCTGGTGCCCGAATGAGAGTTCGGTGTCATTGTATCTGATCGAAAAGCCTCCGAAAGTCCTTACATTGATGGTGTTGTTTTCAGTACCTTCCATGGAATGCCGACCTCCTTATGCGCCTACCTTCTTCAGCATGAACTCAAAGTTGTTGCACGAAGAAAGAAGCGTGTTCTTTGTGATGATACCCTTGTTATAAAGATCCAGCAGACTTGAATCCATGGTGACCATACCGTCAGCGGACGCTGCCTGCATGGCGGACTCGAGCTGATGGAGTTTTCCTTCTCTGATCATATTGGTAATTGCCGGAGTCGACTTCATCACCTCAAATACCGGGATGAGATGTCCGTCAACAGACGTGATGAGCTGCTGGCAGACCACGCCTTTGATCAGCTGCGCGAGCTGGCCTCTGACCTGCACCTGCTGATTCGCCGGGAAGACGTCCACGATCCTGTTGATCGTGTTGGCCGCGCTCGACGTATGAAGAGTGCTGAAGAGAAGCACGCCCGTCTCCGCGGCTGTGATAGCTGACGAGATCGTGTCAAAGTCTCTCATCTCTCCGAGCAGTATCACGTCAGGACTCTCTCTCAGGGCCGATCTGAGTGACTCCAGATATCCCGGAGTATCAATGAATATCTCACGCTGGCTCACTATGCTTTTGTTGTGAGAATGCAGATACTCGAGCGGGTCCTCCATGGTGATGATATGGGCTTCACGGCTTCTGTTGATCCTGTCTATCATGCAGGCAAGAGTAGTGGACTTGCCGGAGCCCGCGGCGCCCGTTACAAGTACAAGACCCGTCTTGTTGTCCGCGAGGGACAGGACGTTCTCAGGTATTCCGAGGAGAGCCGGATCAGGGACACCGAATTTGATGACCCTTATGACCGCGGCAAGCGAGCCCCTCTGTCTGAACACGTTGACCCTGAACCTTCCGAGGTCGCGGATCGAGAACGAAAAGTCATCGTCGCTGTTCATCTCAAGATTGGTCTTTGCTCTGTGTCCGGTCTCGTAGATCTCGTTGATCACAGCATTGATGTCATCAGGTTTCATGATGTTGCCGCCGTACCGGTCCTGGACCCCCTTGATTTTATAAGTCACCGGGATCCCGGCTATGATAAATATGTCGGATGCGCCCTTTTGTATCGCTGTTGTCAGTATTTCATTAAGATTCATCGCTTTTCCTTCTTTCTGCGGCACAAAGCCCGTCAGTTGCCCTGCCATATGCTGTTCATCGGATCATCAGCGTTCCAGATCTTTGTCAGCTTCCATTTTGTCACTTCTATCCCGCCGTCAGATCTGGCCACGGCGACCTCCAGCCTGTATCCTTCACTTTCAGCGACGTACTCATACCCGTTTTCCGTTTCTGTCACGCCTTCCATGAATTCAGCCGGTTCCGTCCCCTGCGCGTACATTTCCGCGTAGCTCAGGAATTCTTCTCCCTGAGCTTCAAGGCCGTATCTGACCTGAGTTATATCCGCGAATCTTTTCGCCATGGTCATATCAGCGTTGGATGTCGCTACGGTAAGTACCGCCAGAGTCGTGATGACCATCGCGACTATGGTGAGAAAGATCGCCAGAGGTCCGAGTCTTGTTTTATGTGTCATGATCCCGCCTCCTCTCCGGCAAAATGTCTTCCGGTCTCAAGATCGTATATCATGCCTTCAAGCTTATCCGGAGCGCAGTAATATACTTCGATACTGTCCGTAACGTAAACACCGCTGCCGCGGTCCTCCGACGCCCTGTGAAGGACGACAAGATAATCCTCATCATCCGGGACTCCGTTCGTATCGAAGACTATGCCGATCGAGCCGGTCGAATCATCATATTCCGCGGACATGACATTATCCATGCCGCTGAATGTCTCAGCCAGCTGCTTCGGATCACGCTCCGAAGACGCGGCCTCAGCCGTACTCTGAGCTATCATAACAGCCTGAGTCAGACGTCTGGCTTCGACTGTCTTTGCTCTGCTCATCACAAATACCTGTGTGACCATAACGATCACCATCATGAGCAGTATGAAGAGCCCGAGAAGCTCAACTGTAAACGCAATACTTCTCTTGTTGTTCATCTTTTATCTCTTTGTATTGACAATGGAAACGCCTTCATCAGTCTTTACTGTCAGGAGCCCGTCGCTTCTCAGTTCCAGCTCAAAAGTATCCGTGGTTCCGATCTCAAGCGCTGTCTCAGGATCGATATCCGCTCCCGCCTCGACATACTCTTCAAGGAGCTTGCCGTCGATCATGAATATCCTGTGCTCATATCCGTCGCTGCTCCTTATCACGAGGCATTCTGTCCCGGAAATGGTCTCTATGGCCACTTCACTGGTGTTGCTGTCCTTGACGCAATTCACCACATAGGAACCTACAGCTCTGCTGTTGCTGTTGATCTCCTGGACTTCGGAAGCATGCTGATAACCCCTTGCCGCGAACACGACAAGGCTGATGATCACCACGAACAGCACCGTGACCGTCGCGACAGTTATTATGTCTACTATGCCTTTTTTGTCATTGAGCATGTCACTTGTCCTTCTTGTATATCACTTTGACTTCAGGAGGAATGTTCTCGGCGTAAGGAATGTACACTATCTTGTAATCCTCCGTGTTGACCGCCAGTCCATAATTTTCTACCAGATAGTCAAGGCTCTCCGGATACGCGCCTTCGATCACGTAACACTGCAGCGCGCGTCTCGACACGGTATCCCTGATCGCTTCAACCTGTTCTTCCATGCTGTCAGCGATCGCCTTGTGCGCCCACACGAAGACAGCTGCGATCAGTATGACCGCGCTTATGACTATCGTCACTATCAGTCTTCTGTAACGGATCATGCTTTTCATGTCAGACTCCTATGAGCGTGTGCTATCCAATCGAGTTCATGATCCCGATAAGCGGGACCATCAGGCTTATGAGCATTATTCCGATGAATATCATCAGGACGCCCGTCAGCAGAGGCTCTATCGTATTGGCGATGTGTCCGATGCTCTTTTCGATGCTTACCTTAAGATTTGAAAGTATCTTCTGCATGATGGTATCGAGCATGCCGCTGCGCTCCGCCGGGATCAGCATCCTGTTATTGGCAGGATCATAAAGCTGTTCCTCGTAAGCTGTCTGTGAGAAACTCATTCCGCCTTCCATCTTTTCTCTGCAGCGCTGAAGCAGCGATCTCAGAGAGTCGGTCTGAACTACAGGCATGCTTTTGACGAGAGCCTCATCCTGATTCTCTCCGCTTGAGATGAACATGTCGAAGCATGAAGTGAATCTGTAAAGGTCCATACTGCTGAAAAGATCCCTGAACGCGGAGAACTTTGAAAGGATGTTCCTGACTTTATCTTTTTTGCCGCCTCTCCACATCATGATGCCGGTCAGCATCGTGGCAAGCAGCACGATCATGATCCCAAGCATCACCTTGGTGAGCGTGAACGATACATTGATATATCCGTACGAAGAAGACGTTAGGCTTCCGGCAAGGTTCTCATAAACGCCGTAGAACGCCGGGAACACGAGAGTGAGCATCACGATCAGCACCGCTATCACCATGAAGAGCAGTATCACAGGATATCTGACCGCGGAGACAAGAGCTGTCTTCATGCTGTTCTCCGTCCTGTAATAATCCGCGAGATGGAACAGTGTGTCTTCGAGCTTTCCGGTGTATTCTGACGTGCTTATCATGTCTACAGAGTAATCCGGAAAAGCGCCTGAGTCTCTCATGGCGTCGCCGAAAGGCTTGCCCATGTTAAGATCATCAGACATCTTCGCGAAGGCGTCTTTCATTGCCTGTTCGGATGCAGGTGTCTCCTCTTTCAGAAGATCTATGGCCTCGCTTACCGAGATGCCCGACTTGATCATCATTCCCATGTTTTCGAAGAATGATGCGAGTTCGGTATAACTCAGTTTCACGGAATCCGATTTTGTCTCAGAACTCATTGCTCTAAGCTCCTTTCATATATAAGCTGTTCAGAACTGATAAACATCCAGATAGTTGGAACCGTCGCCTATGTAGTTGCTGTCAGAACCATTGGCTGAAAAAGTGAGGTCAAGGCGGTTCCATTCTCCCTCGTGCACCTCGAACTCGACAGCGACCCAGCCGCTTTCTTCAGTGTAGTACATGTTCCACGCGTGATAGAGGTCAGCGTTTTCGCCTACGTAACCAAAGATCACTTTAGTCGGGATGCCGTGGCTTCTCAGCATCGCTGCCGCCAGTGCAGCGTAGTCGATGCAGATGCCCTTGCCCGTCTTATACGTTTCATCTGGCTCCGGAATATATCCTGACTGCACGGTCGCGGCCTTGTTCTTGTCATATTTGACATTCTTGCACACATAATTGTAGACATTGGTGATGAATTCGTTGGCGTCTGCCGCGCTTGCAGCGAGTTCATCAGCCTTCTTCACGCATGCCGAATCGATGGTGTAGTCAGCATACTGGTTCGGTCTCAGGAAAGGATCGAACTCATCGTCAAGTTCCACATATACGTATGTCACATATAGTTCGCTGTACTTATTATCAGTGATATTTTTCATCACCTTGATAGTATAGCTGCCGTCCCCGAGCTGGAACGGATATATCTGGACCTTGTCTGTAACGACATCGTATGTGTAGACCTCGTCATCCTTGAATACCTGGACCTTGATCTTTTTGTCAGATGTACAGTAAAGCCCGAAATACCCCTTATTGCTTTGTGAAGTATCGACAAGCACTTCGGAATTGCCTTCAGCAGCGTCTTCACTGAATACCGAGTCTCGGAATTCCGGTACTTCGAAGCCTCCGCCGCCGTCAGAGGATCCGCCCCCCGATCCGCCGGAAGCGCCGCCGGCGCCGCATGCAGGCAGGCACGAAAAAAGGGAGGAAAACAAAAGGCAGATGATAAGATATTTGGCTGTTCTTCTCATCTTTTTCCGCACTTCGTTCCTCCGTTCGCACAGATGCTGACATCTAACCAATATTTATGTAATTTTAGCAATTACGTGCTTGTGTTGTAAATAGAATTCGTCATTTTATCCGTCATTAAAACAAAAAAACAGCCCTTTTTGAAAAAGAGCTGCTGTCTGTAAATCACCTGTCCGGATCCTGCAGGCCTCTCTTATTCGCGACCGCCTGCGGGACATACGCTTTGATATGTATCCCGTCTTCCTCGTATTCTTCTGCTATTATCTGCCCCGATCTGCGGATCTCGGCCGCTACTGAAGAGTTTTCGTACGGGATCACGGTATCGATAAACGCCCTTGTTCTTTTAAGGACATCAGACACCTCATAATAGAGCTCCGAGATACCCTCACCGGTTGCAGCGGATATTTTTATGGACGCGTCCGCGTCAAAATCCCTGAACAAGGCTCCTTCTTCGAGCAGATCGGCCTTGTTCCACACCGTGATGACCGGCTTGTCAGTTATCCCGAGATCTCTGAGAGTGTCATATACGACCTTGCGGTGCAGCTCGTACTGCGGGTCCGACGCGTCTATCACATGGATGATCATATCCGCGTAGCCTGCTTCCTCGAGCGTGCTCCTGAAGGCGTCGACCAGATTATGCGGGAGTTTGTTGATGAACCCTACCGTGTCCGTGAACAGGACCAGCTGTCCGTCAGGAAGGTCCGCCATCCTGGTAGTAGGATCGAGCGTAGCGAAAAGCTTGTCTTCGGAAAGCACGTCCGATCCCGTCAGCCTGTTGAGCAGAGTGGACTTGCCTGCGTTCGTATAGCCAACGATGGCCGCTGTCGGGACAGCTCCCGAGGAGCGCTTCTTTCTCGCGGTATCCCTCGCCCTCTTCATCGCTTCTATATCGTCCGAAAGGATCTTTATGCGCTTCTGGATGACACGTCTGTCTGTCTCTAGCTTGGTTTCCCCCGGACCTCTGGTTCCGATACCGGCTCCGAGCCTCGACAGCGCCTCGCCCATCCCGCGAAGTCTCGCGTATCTGTACTTCAGCTGAGCTATCTCGACCTGCAGTTTGCCTTCCCTCGTCCGCGCGTGAGCGGCGAAAATATCCAGTATGAGAGTCGTCCTGTCGATGACCTTCGCGCCTGTGATCTCCGACAGATTGCGCATCTGTGACGCAGTGAGTTCGTCATCGCAGATGATGCCGTCAGCGTCATGGATCTCTATCATCTCACGCAGTTCCTCAGCCTTGCCCTTGCCGATATAAGTCGCTTTGTCCGGATGCGCCAGGTTCTGCACAATCTGAAAGAGAGCGCTTCCGCCCGCGGTATCAAGAAGATCGGCCAGTTCGTCAAGTGAATCCCAGGCCGCTTCTTCATCGCCGCAGGCTGCGGCGACCAGTATGTATTTTTCTCTGCTGCTGTTGTCCGTTTCGGTCATTTGCTCCCTTTATAACGATCACTGTGCCATCATTCTACGGTTACTGATTTTGCTAGATTCCTTGGCTTATCCACATCGAGGCCTTTCGCGACGCTGATGTAGTAACCCAGAAGCTGGAGCGGGATAACAGCCAGACTTCCCGCAAAATGCTCATCGCCCGCGGGAACATAGATCGTGAAGTTCACGGAGTCCTCGATGCTGTAGTTGCCGTTGGTCGTGACTCCCATCAGATACGCTCCGCGCGCCTTGCATTCAGCCATGTTGCTGACCGTTTTCTCCAGAAGATCTTCCTGAGTAAGCACCCCTATCACAAGGATGCCGTCCTCTACAAGACTGATGGTCCCGTGCTTGAGTTCTCCGGCAGCGTAAGCCTCGCTGTGTATATAGCTTATTTCTTTCATCTTTAGGCTGCCTTCAAGGCTTATCGCGTAGTCAAGCCCGCGGCCGATGAAAAATACATCGCGGGCGTTCGCGTATTTCGCGGCGAACCACTGTATGCGTTCCTTGTTATCAAGGACCTGTTCGATCTTATCCGGAAGAGCCTGCAGTTCTTCAACGTAGTATCTGTAATCAGCCTCGCTGATCCTTCCCTTCGCGGCGGCTACGGCTACCGCAAGCGCGTACATCGCGGCGATCTGGGCGCTGTAAGCCTTTGTAGTAGCGACAGCGATCTCAGGGCCGGCCAATGTGTAGAGAACATTATCCGCTTCCCTAGCGATGGTGGACCCGACGACGTTCACGATCGCCAGCGTCCGTATGCCCTTCTCTTTCGCTGCCCTCAAAGCGGCAAGAGTATCAGCGGTCTCTCCGGACTGGGATACCACGATTACCAGCGCGTCCTTGTCTATGAGCATTTTCTTGTATCTGAATTCAGACGCCAGTTCCGCTCTTACCGGGATCTCAGCCAGGTCTTCTATCACATACTGACCTATCATACCTGCGTGCCAGGCAGATCCGCATGCGGCTATCCTTATCTCGCTGATGCCCTTAAGGACCTCTTCAGACAGCCCGGCTGCGGAAAGGTCTATCCTTGAGTCTTTTATCAGACTTGACAGCGTGTCACGGACCGCTCTTGGCTGCTCATGGATCTCCTTGATCATGAAATGCTCGAAACCGCCTTTCTCCGCGGCTTCGGCATCCCAGGATATATGCGTGCTTTCCATGCTGACTTCATCGCCATTCAGATCAAAGAAATGTACTTCTCCCGGCAATAGCCGTACTGACTGGAGATTATCGATGTAATATATGTCACGCGTATACTTAAGTACCGCGGGAACGTCTGACGCGAGGAAAGTCTCACCATCCGACACTCCGATGACCATAGGGCTGTCCTTTCTGGCAGCGTATATCTCGCCCGGATAGTCCTTGAACATCAGAGCCAGCGCGTACGAGCCTCTCACACGCACCATCATGCGGTTGATCGCGTCGATCGGTCCGATCTTATATTTCTTGTAATAGTAGTCGACAAGCTTTATGGCTACTTCGGTGTCAGTGGAGCTGTAGAACGTATATCCGTTTCCGATAAGTTTCGCTCTGAGTTCTTCGTAGTTCTCTATTATTCCGTTATGTACTCCGACCACCTCAGATTCTACAGGACCTGACGCCGAGCCCGTGGCGTTTCCGCTGACATGAGGATGCGCGTTCGTCTGTGACGGTTCGCCATGTGTCGCCCATCTGGTATGACCTATTCCGCAGGAGCCCGCAAGCGCTCTGCCTCCGTCAATCTTTTCCGAAAGATTCCGGAGTTTACCGGTAGCCTTGACGACCTCTGCAAGAGAACTGCCGTCCCTGACCGCGATCCCCGCGGAGTCATATCCTCTGTATTCAAGTTTCGAAAGCCCGTCCAGAAGGACCGGCGCCGCCTGCTGCCTGCCTGTAAAGCCAACTATTCCGCACATGCTTTTTTCTCCTTTTTGCCCGCTTCCCTCACAAATTCTCTGAACAGCGGATGAGCCCTGTTAGGTCTGCTCTTGAATTCCGGATGATACTGCACACCAATAAAGAACCCGTTTTCAGGCAGAGCTACGGATTCCACCAGCCGCCCGTCGGGCGAAGTGCCCGCTATCTGCATACCCGCTTCAGTAAACTGTTCTCTGTACGCATTGTTGAATTCATAACGGTGTCTGTGTCTTTCGCTTATTGTACCGCATCCGTAAATCTTTTCCAGCAATGATCCAGGCGCAGCAAGACACGGATACGCTCCGAGCCTCATCGTCCCGCCTTTAGGGATATCTCCGTACTGATCAGGCATGAGGTCGATCACCTTATGTCCGCTGCCTTCATCGAATTCACCTGAGTTCGCGTCTGTGAAACCCAGCACGTTCCTGCCAAACTCTATGACCGCGATCTGCATCCCCAGACATATTCCCAGATACGGAATGCCGTTCTTTCTGGCGTATCCCGCGGCGCGGATCATTCCTTCGATCCCCCTGTCACCAAAACCTCCCGGTACAAGTATACCATCTGCTTCAGCCAGAATGTCATCTTCGGTTTCAGACGTGATGTCTTCGGCTTCGATCCACTTTATATCAACAGTACATCCGGTCTCATATCCGCCGTGTCTCAGCGCTTCAGCTACGGAAAGATAAGCGTCATGCAGCTTCATGTACTTCCCTACCATCGCTATTGTAACATGTTTGCCTCCGGCTTTGATCCTGCTGACCATGTTCTTCCATTCTTCAATGTCACAGGGTCCTGCGTCAATGCCCAGCTCTCGGCAGACGATCCACGAGAAACGCGCCTCCTCGAGCATCAATGGCGCCTCATAAAGCACCGGGAGAGTGATGTTTTCTATGACGCAGTCCCTTTTGACATTGCAGAAGAGTGATATCTTGTCATATATATCCTCGTCGATGTGACGGTCGGATCTCATGATTATGATGTCAGGTGAAATGCCCATGTTCTGAAGTTCTCTGACTGAGTGCTGCGTAGGTTTGGACTTATGCTCGCCTGAACCGCTAATATACGGCACCAGTGTGACGTGTATGAACAGGCAGTTCGCTTTTCCCTGCTCTATGCAGACCTGTCTGGCAGCCTCAAGGAACGGCTGTCCCTCTATGTCTCCCACAGTACCTCCGATCTCCGTTATGATGACGTCGCTGTCTCCTTCCCGGCCGACACTGTATATAAACTTTTTGATCTCATCGGTTATGTGCGGGATCACCTGGACGGTGCTGCCGAGATATTCACCGCGGCGCTCCTTGTTCAGAACATTCCAATAGACCTTTCCCGTAGTAAGGTTAGAGAACTTATTTAGATCCTCATCAATAAATCTCTCATAATGACCGAGATCCAGATCCGTTTCGGCGCCGTCCTCGGTGACATATACCTCGCCATGCTGGAACGGGCTCATCGTCCCGGGATCGACGTTGATGTACGGATCAAGTTTCTGGGCAGCGACTTTAAGTCCTCTTGCCTTGAGAAGCCTGCCAAGGGAAGCAGCCGTTATACCCTTACCGAGCCCCGAAACGACACCTCCGGTAACAAAAATGTACTTCTTGTTCATCTGATACACCTCTCTTTACGCGCGATGAATTGCTATTTTCCGCTGTCACCATAGTTTGACAGTACTCTTGCCGAAGGATCATCCACATCACAGCCTTCCCATGCCCTGTTAGGCATCCAGAAGTCAGTGATCATCTCCGCCTGTCCGGGATAGTATTTTTCAAATATATCCCTGTACAGAAGCGACTCCTTGGTGAAAGGCCTCGCGTGCGTATACCGCCCGCGGCCTTTCTCGAACTCCTCATCCGAGTATTGCTCATCAGCGTATTCCTTCAGGTCGTCTACCATTGAGTGACCTACCGCATCCGAAAAGGCAGCTTTTTCTCTCCAGAGAATCTCATCAGGAAGGATGTCTCCCTCAAACGCTTTCCTGAGCAGATATTTGCCTTTGCCGTATCTGTTCAGTTTCATTTCAGGATCTATGGACATGACATAACGCGCGAAATCCAGGTCGCCGAAAGGAACCCTTCCCTCAAGACTGTTTCCTGAAATGCAGCGGTCCGCGCGCAGGACATCATACATATGAAGTTCTTTCACACGCTTACGTGCCTCCTCCTGGAAAGCGTCAGCCGATGGAGCAAAATCCGTATACTTGTATCCGAACAGTTCATCGGATATCTCCCCGGTAAGGATGACGCGAATATCCGTCTGCTCATGGATCGCCTTGCATACAAGATACATGCCTATAGACGCCCTTATTGTCGTAATGTCATATGTACCGAGCAGATAGATCACATCTTCCAGCGCGTCCAGCACATCCTGTCTGTTAATGATGACCTCACAGTGATCGCTCCCTATATGTTCCGCGACCTTTTTCGCGTACTTGAGATCGATGGCGTCCGTATCCATGCCTATTGCGAAGGTCTTTATCGGCTCATCTGATTCCTTAGCGGCGATCGCGCACACCAAAGAAGAGTCGAGTCCTCCGGAAAGAAGGAAGCCTACCTTTGCGTCAGCCACAAGACGTTTACGGACACCTTCCGTCAGCAGCGTTTTTATATTGCCGCATATATCATCAAGTTCACCGCTCACATACTCAGCGGGTTCCGTGATCTCACAATACCTTGTGAACTTTCCTCCGCGCCAGTAACATCCCGGAGGGAACGGCATCACTTTAGCACAGATGCCGAGGAGGCTTTTAGGTTCGCTCGCGAAGGCGATGCAGCCCTCTCCATCATAACCGTAGTAAAGAGGTCTGATACCGATCGGATCTCTTGCCGCTATGAATTCATCCGTTCTGCCATCATATATGACACAGGCGAATTCGGCGTCCAGCATGGCAAACATTCCGGTGCAGTATTCAAAGTAAAGCGGCAGAAGCAATTCACAGTCAGAACCGGATCTGAAGGCATATCCCTTGCTCTCCAGTTCTTTTTTCATTTTCTCAAAACCATACAGTTCTCCGTTGCATACAGCGGCACATCCTTTCCTGATGAAGGGCTGCATGCCTTCGGGAGTCAGTCCCATGATGGACAGGCGGTGGAACCCCATCAGACCCTTTCTGCAGGTAGAAGGTATATCCGTCTCACTGAATCTGCCTGTCACAGCTGACATCTGTTCGAGATCGATGATCCTTGTGTCATCAGGGCCTCTGTATTTTGTAAGAGAAAAAGCTTTTTCGAATCCGGATACGGAAGTGAGTCCGCCGGTAGTAGTCATTATCGTGCACATACTCCCTACCTCCTTACTTCTCTCCGAACAGCAGGAGCCCGTAGTTCGGAAGAGGCCAGAAAGATTTCGATGTCGCGGCTTCAGCTGCATCACTGTCATGCCTCAGCTGTTCCATCGCAGGCAGCAGCTTGTCCCTGATGATCTTTGAGTCTGAACAGTGATCCGAACCACTCAGTTCATCCAGGATCCCCTGCATGGCGGCCACATCTTCATATATCCTGTCAGTCTGCTGAGACAGAAGAACGGCAGTTTTTTCTTCAAATCTGCAGCTGAGATCCGGGAAAGCTTTTTTCTTATCTAAAGTATTCCGGGCAAGTTCGGCCGTATATCTCTCGACCGCCGGAGCGATCCTCTTTACAGCCATTGACCTCATGGTCCTCGCCTCAATGCATATCGTCTTACAATATGTTTCAAGCATTATCTCGCATCTCGACTCAAGCTCTGATCTTGAGAACACCTCCTGATGCAGAAGCATTTCCACATTCTTTTCATCCAACAGATGAGGCACGCAGTCAGCGGTCGTCCTGTAGTTTGACAATCCGCGCTTTTCTGCCTCTCTTACCCACTCCTCTTTGTATCCGTCGCCGTTGAACACGATCCTGCCGTGCTCCCTTAATGTCTCTCTTACGAGAGAATATATATCGCGGGTAACATCTTCCGAACCTTCGAGCCTGTCAGCGAAATATTCGAGCGAATCCGCGACAGAGCTGTTTATTATCACATTCGGGAAGGCTATGCTGCTCATCGATCCAGGCATCCTGAATTCAAACTTGTTGCCCGTAAAGGCAAACGGCGATGTGCGGTTGCGGTCTGTATTGTCCCTGCTGAATCCCGGCAGCACTACCGTCCCGAGCTTCATCAGCACATCACCGCTCTTTTCATAAGGAGAGTCCTCCTCTATGGATTTCAGGACCGCGGTGAGTTCGTCTCCCAGAAAGATGGAGATCACGGCAGGCGGCGCCTCATTAGCTCCCAGTCTGTGATCATTGCTTGCGGAAGCTACGGATATCCTCAGCAGATCCTGATACTTATCTACCGCTCTTATGACAGCGCAAAGGAACAGCAGGAACTGAGCGTTGTCATGAGGAGTGTCTCCCGGAGACATCAGATTGACGCCCATATCCGTTGCAAGTGACCAGTTATTGTGCTTCCCGCTGCCGTTCACACCCTCGAAAGGCTTCTCATGAAGAAGCGCGGCGAAGCCGTGCCGTTCAGCGACCTTTTTGATCATCTCCATTACCAACTGGTTCTGATCAGTCGTGACATTCACCTTGGTATAAATACAAGCAAGTTCGTGCTGCGATGGTGCTACTTCATTATGTTCGGTCTTTGCGAGCACTCCGAGTCTCCACAGCTCATCATCCAGTTCTTCCATGAACCTTGATATCTCCGGCTTGATAGGGCCGAAATAGTGATCGTCAAGTTCCTGCCCCTTCGGAGGCATGATCCCGAACAGCGTCCTCCCTGTGAACCTCAGGTCAGGTCTCTGTTCATATAAATCATAAGGAACCAGGAAATATTCCTGTTCAACTCCTACGACAGCGTGCACTCTCCTGACAGAGTCATTACCCAGGATCCTGAGGACTCTGATCGCCTGCCTGTTGAGAGCGTCCATCGATCTCAATAACGATGTCTTCTCATCCATCGCTTCACCACTGTATGAACAGAATGCCGTCGGTATGCAGAGTGTCTTGCCTTTTATGAAAGCGAATGACGTCGGGTCCCATGCCGTATAGCCTCTTGCCTCGAACGTTGCCCTTAGCCCTCCTGATGGAAAAGATGACGCGTCAGGCTCGCCTTTTATTAATTCTTTTCCCGAGAAATCCATTATCACTCCGCCGTCCGGAGATGCCTGGATGAAGCTGTCATGCTTTTCAGCGGTCACTCCGTTCAGAGGCTGGAACCAATGTGTAAAATGCGTCGCGCCTTTGGAAACCGCCCAGTTCTTCATTGCCTGCGCGACAGCGTTCGCTACATCCGGATTGAGAGGGTTGCCCTGGTTTATCGTTCTGCGAAGTGAACGATAGATATCAGCTGATAACATCGATCTCATGATTTTGTCATCGAATACCATTGAACCAAAATAATCAGATACAGTACTCATGTTTTACCCCCTTTCCGGATCCGGGCTTTTTATATAAAGCTTGCTGAGCAGAATAAAAATAATTACTCTAAACATAAACCCATCATTTTTTAAACTGAAATATGTATATCATTGGGCTTATCATATTTTTTGCGTATGAAAAGAGACCCGGATCACCGGGTCCTTTCATGCATGATCATGTCTCGTTTTTTATCGATCTACGGCAACGCTTGCCTTGACGAAATCTATGAATCTCTCCTCAATGGTAGGAAGCGGATGACCTTTGCGCCACACGAAGAGGTATTCCATCTTCTTATCATTCCCCGCTATTTCTTTGAAAACGAGAGAATCATTCGGTATATACGCGGTCCTCGGATAAATGCTTATACCCACCTGTCTTCCCGCCAGAGCAGCCGCGTCCAGATAGCTGTCCATCTCGCAAACGATCTGAGGCTCGGAACCTACTTCTCTGAACCATCTGTAAATGGTCTCAATAAGAGCTTTTCTGCTCGGAACTATCAGATTCTCTCCCACAAGATCCGCCACCCGTATCTTACGGCCGTTATCCTGCGCAAGCGGATGATCTCTGCTCATCAGAGCAGCCATTTTCTCCTCTCCTACCTGAAAACTATGCAAAAGCGAGTTGTCGCATGGTGATGTGATCACAGCCAGACTGATCAGCCCTGTCCTCAGTTTTTCAAGCAGATCATCCGTGCTTCCATCGAGGATCCTGAATCTTACATTCGGATGAATGGTCCTGAATCCCGCGAACCATTCCGCGGCGATGTCAGGAGCCATACCCTCGACCAGCCCGATGGAAATAGTACCGCGCATGCCTTCCCCCAATGATAAAACTTCTGATTTTGTCTTATCTGCAAGCTTGAGTATCTCCTTAGCTCTTCTGTACAGCAGCTGCCCCGATTCAGTAAGTTTGAGGCGTCTATTGCCCCTGATAAAAAGTACAGTATCGAGCTCCTCTTCCAGGCTCTTTATCGAGACGCTCAGCGGAGGCTGGCTCATATGCAGTTTCTCAGCGGCACGTGTTATATTAAGTTCCTCAGCTACAGTGACAAAGTACTGCAGTGTCCTCAAGTCCATGTTGTCCCCTTTTTTATGATCTCTTACCCGATTATTACTGAAGCGATATATTCGGTCGCGGGTTGAGTTTCTATCGCGGGATCCTCTATGACCACAGAAACCTTCCTTCCGCTTTCTTCAACAGCCATCACGAAATGGCACAGCGCGATCCCCAGGTCTATCCTTTGCATATCTCCGACTTCTTCGCTCACATAGCCCTTATCACCTTTTTTGTAGAAATGATATTTGCCGTCCCTGCGAACGATCCTCCACGGCTGCTTATTTACAGCGGAAGGCGCCCATCTGACAAGTTCGAGTATCCCGCGCGTCTCATCATCAGCCGCAAGCGGCGTGGAAAAGTCCCCGTCAAAGAAGAGTTCTTCGAAAGGCTTCCTTGAATCCGCCCTGACGCCCTTTCTCATAAGCGATTCTCTGACCGCTCTCTTAGCCGCCGGATATCCCAGAGGGCTGATGCAAGGCATGCGTTTTCCCTCCGTAAGACCTGCCGCCTTTTCGAAAAGTTTCCTGTTCATGGTGCCGCCGATCCAGACTGTTCCGATCCCCAGCGACCACGCGTACAGCACCAGCTTTTCGAACGAATAGCCGAAAGCGACGTCAGCATATGGCGTTTTTCCGGTGATTCCGGCTACATACATCTTCTCGCCTGACAGAACCGGACTTGAGAGCCCGTGCTCATCAGCCTGCAGGAATCTGAATTCAACATCGACATCAAACGGGTTGCTGATGGTCGCGGCGAATTCCATTATTCTTTTTTTATCTTCCGGTGTAAGATCTCTGCCATCATATGTTCTCACACTCTTTCGTCCCATTATCACTTCATTGAGATCAAACATAATACCCCCTTTTGTATTAGATAGTTCCATCATTTTCCCAAAGGAATGGCATGAATATGCCCAGCTGTTTCTCCCAGTCAGCCTCGCAGTGACGTCCGCCTATCTGGCAGTATAGCTTTGCCGCTCCTCCTGCGAATATCACTCTGTTTGCCGTAGCCCTGCAGGTCCTGTAAATATGGCTCGACCTGTCCTCAGCGCCCGGGTCTTTTATCAGGCCGTATCCCTCCATGGTCCCCCATGACAGGTATACCCTTGTATCCGGACTCAGCCCAGCGCTGTCCATATCGTGCCAAAGCGCGTTCCTCACGCTCCCTATCGAAGGTGAAACGCATGCCGCCTTGGATATGTAGTTGTTATATTTTGCCGCGCCGTATGCCGCCATGAGACCGCCCATACTTGAGCCGCCAATGGCTGTGCATTCGCGGAAAGGTATCGTCGGAAAAGCTGAGTCTATGTATGGCTTCAGTTCGTAAATGATGCCTTGCATGGTTTTCTCACCCAAAGGTTCTATTCCTTTCAGCCATCCGGTCTTCATTCCGTAAGGCAGGTATTCCGACATCCTTTTGTTGCCCTCATGAGCGCATTCTATGCCGACGATGATGATCTGCTTGTCCCAGTCTCTGCAGTATTCGTCAAGGCCCCAGGATTTGCCGAATGTGGCATCCTCATCCCTGAAGAGATTGTGCCCGTCGAAAAAATACATGACCGGAAAAGGAGGCTCTCCTCTGTCCGGCAGACGGATATGAAGTTTTCTGTTCGCGCCTATTGAATTGAAATAAAAATCCTGTTTTATCAGCATATCAAAATTATTCTCTTGTATTATTGGTCCGTACTATCCGCTCTTATGAGTTTTCCGAGCGTGTCGAACAGTTCGTCGGGCTTCACCGGTTTTGACAGAT
>SVDB01000100.1 GCA_015058065.1 Clostridiales bacterium | reverse complement strand
TCTGATACCGGTACCCGCAAAACCTTCGGACGTAAATGTCCATATCAAAATAGACTAGAGTTTTTTCTTCATACTTCCAATACTATAAAACGGATCCGCGGTCTTATGTCGTCAGCCGGACATAAGACTGCGGATCCGTTTTTGAGACTATTCCATTTCGACCGTCCCCGGCGGTTTGCTGGTCAGATCGTAAAACACCCTGTTGACGTGATCGACCTCATTCACGATACGTGTCATCACGCGTTCGAGCACTTCCCAAGGCAGCCGCGCGGCTTCTGCTGTCATAAAATCCGAGGTTATCACAGCCCTGAGAGCGACAGCGTGATCATAAGTCCTGAAGTCGCCCATGACTCCCACGGTCTGCATATTGGTGAGCGCAGCGTAGTACTGACTTATCGAGCCGCTGAGTCCCGCTTTTGCGATCTCTTCGCGGTATATCGCGTCAGCGTCCTGTACGATACGCACCTTCTCAGCTGTTACCTCGCCTATTATGCGTATGCCGAGTCCAGGTCCCGGGAACGGCTGTCTGCTTACCAGATATTCAGGGAGACCGAGTTCCCTGCCGAGCTGCCTGACCTCATCCTTGAAGAGCATCCTGAGCGGCTCGATTATCTCTCTGAAGTCGACATAGTCCGGAAGGCCTCCGACATTATGATGCGATTTTATCACGGCAGATTTGCCGAGCCCGCTTTCGATGATATCCGGATATATCGTTCCCTGCGCCAGGTAATCGACTTTTCCTATCTTTTTGGCAGTCTCTTCGAAGACCCTTATGAACTCTTCACCGATGATCTTGCGCTTGCTCTCAGGCTCCGTTACTCCCGCGAGTTTCGCGTAGAACCTGTCGGCCGCGTCCACCTTGATGAAGTTGAGGTCGAAGAGCTTGCCGCTCCCGAATACCTCTGATACTTCTTCTGCCTCATTCTTGCGGAGCAGGCCGTGATCAACGAAGACGCATGTGAGCTGTGGTCCGACAGCTTTTGCCAGCAGCGCGGCAACCACTGAAGAATCCACGCCTCCGGACAGACCGAGAAGGACTTTTCCGTCACCGACCTTTTCTCTGACTGCCTTTATCTGCGTCTCCGCGAAAGAATCCATCTGCCAGTCCTGATTGCAGCCGCAGACATCGAGCACAAAGGCCCTTATGAACTCAGCTCCATGAACAGTATGGTTGACTTCCGGATGGAACTGCACGGCATAGAAGCCCCTTGCCCTGTCCTCCATGCCGGCGACAGGACAGTCACCCGTATGCGCAGTGATCACAAAGCCTTCCGGCGGGCAGCTGATATAGTCGGTATGGCTCATCCAGCAGGTGTTGACATCGTCAGCGGACGCCAGTATCCCGCCCTTGTCGTCTATGATGACTTCAGTACGGCCATACTCGCTGGTCGGAGCGGAATCTATGTTTCCGCCGAGACGGTATGCCATCAGCTGCGCTCCGTAGCAGATACCGAGTATTGGTATGCCGAGCGAGAAGATCCCGTCATCGATCGAAGGCGCGCCTTCTCCGTAAGCGCTCTGCGGCCCTCCGGTGAATATGATCCCTTTCGGGGAGAACTCACGCGCGTATGCCGCGTCAACCTCATCAAAATTATGTATCTCTGAATAGACCCCGCATTCCCTGACGCGGCGGGCGATCAGCTGGTTGTACTGTCCCCCGAAGTCTACAATAAGGATCCTGTCGCTCATTATTCCCCTCCTCTTTCAGAGTTTTATATCACTTTATCACGGTCAGCAGGTCAAAACTCACGGTTTCAGCTGAAGATACAGAGCTCTGTACTGCTTAGCCGAAGCTTCCCACGAAACGTCCTTCGCCATGTCTCTCTGTACCATTTCATCCCAGTGCCAGCGGTCTGTGAAGAACACTGTCTTCGCGCGGTTCACAGCGTCATAGAGCAGTCCGGCTTCATATCTGTCAAAGGTAAAGCCGTTTCCTTCATGAGTGAACTGATTGTATGGCTCGACCGTATCTTTCAGTCCGCCTGTCTCACGCACTACAGGGATCGTTCCGTAACGCATGGCGATCAGCTGCGTAAGTCCGCATGGTTCAAACAGCGAAGGAACCAGCAGCGCGTCAGCTCCGGCATAGATCCTGTGCGCCCTGCCCTCGTCATACATGATACACGAGCAGACGCTTCCCTTGAAGTCACTCTCGAACCAGCGGAACGAATCCTCATAGCGGACATCTCCTGTTCCGAGTACGGCCACCTGAGTATTGCCGTCGATAAGCGAAGGCAGTATCTCGTTGACCAGATCGAGACCCTTCTGATCAGTCAGACGCGAGATGAGTCCTATCACGAATTTGCCGTCGTCGGTCTCCAGCCCGAGTTCCTGCTGAAGGGCGCGCTTGTTTGCTCTTTTGTTTTCAAGCACGTTCGTGATGTCGTACTTAGCTGCCAGTCTGTCGTCATTCGCCGGATCCCACTGCACGGTGTCGATGCCGTTGATGATGCCGCGGAGTTTGCCCGAATGATAACGCATGTGCGCGTCCAGGTTCTCACCGAAGAACGGTGTTTCTATCTCTCCCGCGTAAGTGTTGCTTACGGTCGTGATGATATCCGCGTAAGTCAGGCCTCCCTTGAGCATGTTCGCGTCCTCGTAGCCGGTCTTGAATACGTCCTTGTTGAAGATGTATTCAGGCAGGTTGGTCCAGTAGCGAAGCGTAGGGATGTTATAAATTCCCTGGAAGCGAAGGTTGTGTATCGTAAGAACCGTCTTGGCGTCCTTGATCGCTGTATTCGCGAACTGCGTGCGAAGCAGTACAGGGACAAGGCTCGCCTGCCAGTCGTGGCAGTGGATAATGTCCGGTACCCAGTTCATGTAGTTGAGCGCGGCCAGAGCAGCCTTGCAGAAGTAGCAGTATTTCGGGATGTCGTCAACGAGGCTCACGTACGGATTGCCGCTTGTAAAGAAATAGTCGTTGTCGATGAAGTCATATACTACTCCGTCCCATACATACTCCATGATGCCTACGTAATATGATGTGCCGTCCGCGCACAGATCCATGTTGAACGAGCCGCGATAGACCATCTTCTCCTGATATTCCCACGGTATGCAGTGATAGCGCGGAATGATCACCTTAACGTCGCAGTTCAGCGCCGCGAGAGCCTTAGGCAGAGCGTACATTACGTCGCCCAGGCCACCCGTCTTTACGAACGGATAGCACTCAGAGCCAATAAAAGCGATGCTCCTTCTCGGCTGCGGAAGAGCGGCCTCTTCGCTTACCGGCTTTTCCGGTTCCGCCTGTTTTACGGGCTTTGCCGCTTTTGCGGGTTTTGCTGTTTTTGCCGCTTTTGTTGTTTTTGCGGGTTTTGTTTCTTTTGCTGTTTTATCTGTTTTAGTTTTACTTGCCATGTTTTCTCCTCTATTCATATGCCGGGATCCAGATCTCGGCACTGTTTCCCTCAAGTGTGAACTTCAGCCTTCCCCAGTCTGAAGTTACTTTTCTTCCGTGAATGGCTCCGACATACGATCCGTTCAGATCAAGGTCGAAATACTCCTCCGCGTCGCTGTTTGTGACTGTCACAAGCAGATCCCCGCGCGTGAATGCGTATTTCGTGGTCGTAAGTGCCGCCTCGCGGTATCCTCCATAGCATAGAGCAGGCTGCTCTCTGTATATCTTGCCCAAAGTCCTGATGATCTGAAGACATTCATTCTCTTGAGGAGTGATATGCTCAAGCGTCAGAGCCGGCCTTAGCGGCGCGTCTGAACCATTCTCCTTTTTGCCCTCCAATCCGAACTCCGATCCGTAATAGACCGATGGTATGCCGGGCAATGTATATAATAACACATGTACGGGCAGGAAGTGCCTTTTGTCGTTCAGTTTTGTCATGATGCGTTCAACATCATGATTGTCGACGAAATCATAAAGGCGCGCGTTATCGCCCAGTCCCATGTCCCTCTGACGCTTTTTAGTGTGAGCGATCTCAAAGTAGTTGTGATCATTATGACCGCTGTAAAGCGCTTTATGCAGCGCGTAGTTCGTGACCGAGTGCAGAGCGCCGTCATTTACCCAGCGGTTGTATTCTCCGTGGATCACCTCGCCCATCAGCCAGAAGTCCTCTTTCAGGCTGTCAGTAAGGCCGCGCAGTTCACGCATGAAGTTCTGATCGAGCACGTCCGCCGCGTCAAGTCTCAGTCCGTCGATATCAAATTCGGACACCCAGAAGCGCACGGTGTCAAAGTGATAGTTTCTCACTTCGGGCTCATACATGTTGAGTTTAGGAAGAAGGTCATGCCCTCCCCAGTTGTCGTATGAGAATCCGTCATCGTAACTGTTGTTTCCCCAGAAATTCACGTTGCAGTACCAGTTTCTGAAACGGCTGCCTTCTCTGTATTCCTTCAGATCGCGAAAAGCGAAGAATCCGCGTCCGGTGTGGTTGAACACGCCGTCGAGGATCACGCGTATCCCCTCTTCGTGGCACATTCGTACAAGTTCTTTGAGATCTTCGTTGTCTCCCAGTCTCTCGTCGACTTTGCGGTAATCTTCCGTATCATAGCCATGAGAACCTGATGAAAAGCACGGGCCGAGATAGAGCGCGTTAAAACCGCAGTCCTTCATGTGAAAGATCCAGTCCTTCAGTTCCCTGAGCCTGTGCGCGGGAGCGCCATGCCCGTTGAATTCCGGCGCGCCAAGCAATCCCAGTGGATAAATATGGTAAAAAACAGCTTCATCGTACCAAGCCATTCATTTCTCCTTTTCTGATAAAAATCCGCTTCAAAAGAGAAGCAACGTTCAGTATTTTGCTACTTTCAGCAGCAAATATCAAC
>SVDB01000099.1:2236-4790 GCA_015058065.1 Clostridiales bacterium | reverse complement strand
AACTTCTGCAAAACTAAACGCTAGACTGAAGCAAGTAACTGTAGAGAAAAAACTGCATTTAGTTTTTCATTTAAAGGGTGTCTTTATTGCGGTCAAAGTCCCAAATTTGACCCTTATAGCCCTGTAAAATAGTACCATCAGGTACCCTCGATGTATTTTCACTGCAGGAGGTGAGCGCAATGGTTAATTCAAAAAACCTTATGAGACACATCGCCATCATACTGGCGGTATTCACAGCGACGTTCTTCTTCGGAGGGATGATATAATAAGGATATGTTAGCAAAGGCTCATATCACAGTCGGAATGGCTGCTGCATTCTCCATATTGGCGCCGGACTCTGTTCCGGAGGCGCTGCCGGTGGCCGCGGGGGCATCCTTAGGATGCCTCATTTGCGATCTCGACTGTGAGAACCCGAAGGAGAGGTCGGATTCCTCGCACTGGCGTATAGTGATGGCGTTGATCGCGGCTGCGACCCTGTTCGAGGACTATCATATCGACGCGGGCATGTGGCGCTCGCTCGCGCAGAGCGGCTCCTACCTATGGTGCGCGGGAGTCGTCGGCTTCGCGCTCACCTGCGCTTTCGCGAGCGTATCGAGCCACCGCGGCTTCTCGCACTCGCTTCTGGCGCTTGCGCTCGAAGCAGTCTCGCTGTGGCTCGTATTCCCTGCCGCAGCACCGTCGTTCGTGGTGGCTTTCGTGTCGCACCAGATACTCGACATTACCAATAAAAAACCGGTCCGCGTATTCTACCCGGCAAAAGCAGGGCTCAGCCTTAAGCTGTTCTACGCGGACCGGTTGGCAAATAAAGTGTGCGCTGTAGTAGGAACGGTTTGGTTGGTAGCAGCAGTGGTGATTTGTCTGAGATGACAAAGTAATGAAATCAATAGCATATAGACCTAAAGTCCAGGTCTATATGCTATTATTATTAAGGATTTACTATACAAGGAAGGTTTAGTTTAAATGGAAAATAGATTCCACCCCGGTGACATTGTTCAGCATTTCAAGCGCGAGTTGCTCTCTGACGAGGAGCGCGCTGCCAACAAGTATCTGTACGAGATCGTTGGCGTCGCGACTCACAGCGAGACGCGCGAACCGATGATGGTGTACAGACCGCTCTATGATGACGGCGGCATGTATGTACGCCCGCTTGAGATGTTCCTGAGCGAGGTCGACCACGAAAAGTATCCGGACGTGAAGCAGAAATACAGATTTGAGAAAAAGGGGGAATAATTATGAAGACTTTGGTAGCGTATTTCAGCGCGAGCGGCATGACCGCGGAGCTGGCTAAGAATATGGCTGAGGCGGCAGGAGCCGACCTGTTTGAGATAAAGCCGGTCGAGCCGTATACCAACGCGGATCTCAAGTGGACGAATCCTTTGGCAAGGTGCAACAGAGAGAAGATCGGCAAGAAAAACGTACCTATTGAAAGCAGGGTCCGGAACATTGACGATTATGATCTCTTCCTGATCGGCTTTCCTATCTGGTACTATGCCGCGCCTAACATCATCGAGACCTTCGTAAAGTCGTATGACTTCACGGGCAAGAAAGTGGCGCTCTTCGCGACGTCGGGAGGCAGTGATATCTCCAAGGCTCCCGGAAAAATGCAGCCGCTCATGGCGGGAGAGATCATCGGAGCAAAGCTGTTTGCTCCGGACGCGGACATTGAGTCGCTCAGGGCGTGGCTGGCAGCATTGGAGTAAGTGAATGAGCAGCAATTATTGCAGGGAGTGCGGCGCGAAACTGGTGCCTCGCGAACTCGAGAATGAAGGGATAGTGCCGTATTGCCCCTCGTGCGGACAGTACAGGTTCCCGCAATACAACGTGGCGGTCAGTATGATCGTCGTGAACGAAGAGAAAGATGAGATCCTGCTGATACAGCAGTACGGCAGACCGTCGTACATTCTGGTCGCGGGATATGTCAGCAGGGGCGAGGCGCTCGAGGACGCGGTCGTAAGAGAGGTCCGCGAAGAGACCGGTATGACAGTGTCGCGCGTGAAGTTCAACCGCACTCAGTTCTTCGAGAAGTCGGACACGCTGATGTGCAATTTCACCGCTTTCGTTAAGGACGCGAGCGAGCTGGATCCGAACTACGAGGTAGACTCTTACGCGTGGTTCTCGCGCGACGGGGCGCGGGCGAATATCCGTCCGGACAGCCTGGCGGAGTGGTTCCTTGTATCGTATCTTGATGAATTAGAGGAGACAAAATGAGCAGAGCTGACAGAGCGGAAGAATTATTCAGACAGGGGTACAACTGCGGACAGTCGGTGTTTGCCGCGTTCGCTGATCTGCTTGGCATGACCGTTGAAGAAGCCGCGAAGATCGCGAGCCCATTCGGCGCGGGTTTCGGAAAACTGAGGGAAGTATGCGGAGCGGTGTCCGGCATGACGCTCGTCACCGGGTATCTTAAAGGCTACTCTGACCCTGCGGACTACGAGAGCAAGAAGGAACTTTATGCTCTCATTCAGAAAATGTGCGCTGAATTCGAGGCGCGTGAGGGTTCCATCATCTGCAGGGAATTATTGGGATTGAAAAAGGGCGAAGATATCGGCGAACC
>SVDB01000099.1:0-2136 GCA_015058065.1 Clostridiales bacterium | reverse complement strand
AAGTTCCACCTTGTGATGCGCTGTTATCTGTGCGAGCTCATATCTGACAGCTTCGAGCTGGTAGAGCACGAGGCGGCGCGATGGCTTGGCGCGGAAGATATACGGACGGTGAAATGGCTGCCGTCGGACATTGAAGTGATAGAGAAACTTTTCGCGGAAGGGGACTGAGACTATGACTGATTACGGATTGCTGCGCAGACAGCTCGAGAGCATTTCAGAAGGCGTGGAGTGGGACGTGACGATACTGTCGAACGCCGCCGCGCTGATCTGGGAGGCGCTCGATGACATAAACTGGGCGGGCTTTTATCTTGTCCGCGGCGGAAGGCTTGAACTGGGACCTTTCCAGGGAAAGCCGGCGTGCACGCTCATCGAATTCGGCAAGGGCGTCTGCGGCACCGCTGTGGTCGAGGACAGGACACAGCTGGTCATGGATGTCCACGAGTTCCCGGGGCACATCGCCTGCGATTCCGCCAGCAATTCCGAGATAGTCGTGCCTATACACGTTGGCGGAGAGATCTGCGGAGTCCTCGATATCGACAGCCCGCTGAAAGGCAGGTTCACCGAAGAAGACAAGGCCGGCCTTGAGGATGTGGTAAGCGTGCTCGAGGGCATACTGGGCGCGAAATAACGCGAAGCGGCGCTGCAAACATCGCAAAGGCCGCAACAATATAAACGACACGGAGACAGACGTACAAATGATTGAATGGGAAAAGATCGAAGATAAACTGACCGCGCTGGGCGAGAGTGAGATGCAGATGTTCAGATTCCTGCTGGACAAGCCTGCCGGAGTCATTCTGACTGTAGAGACGGATAAGATGCTGGCAAAGCTTCTGGCGGAGGCGGATCTGGTGTACATGGATGGCGACATCGTGGTGATCCCGCCCGACGTGCGCGAGGCGTATGAGTCCGGCTGGGATGACGCGGCGGAACTGAAATGGAAGAAGCGCAACTGGATGTACAAGTGCATCGAGGCGGGCAAGTATCTTTACGGTGTCATGACCTGGGACGTGCTGGGCAGGCTCTTCAGGCTTGCGTATCCGGACACGGATGCTGCCGAGGTGTGCGCGCTTTTCGACAGCACTCCGGCGAACAGCCAGTGGTTCACCGAGCGTGACGGCAAGCTGGTGCTCAACGGCTTCGAGACAAACGATTACTACAAGTATCTCGAGGAGACGATCCAGGGCGACATAGATTTTTACATCCCGACCCGCGAAGAGGTCGAGGAACTTTACGAGCAGGGCTGTCTGGTGAGCCGTGAGTCGCACGCGAAGCTGCGCGACTTCATCGCGGATACCTTTGGCGTCGAGAAGGATGTCGCGGCTTTCAAGGTGCACGAGCTTTACGAGTCCGTCAACAACCACGCCAGAGTGAACGACGCGGCGGAGGCTTTCGCGGCGGACGAGTCCGGGCGCTTCAGCTTCCCTTCGGATGAGGTGGAGGTGAAGTTCATCGAGCGCTACATGGAGATGAGCCGCGAGTGCCGCATCAGGGACAACCGCGGTCATGATTATTACGAGATGGTCGCGCTGATGTCGCTGAAGAACAGCGGAGCGTCAGGCAGGTCTTTCGGTGCCGGTCTGGCGGACGGAGCGAAAGGCGGGATCGCCGGTACGCAGGTGAAGCGCGTCAAGATCGGACGCAACGATCCGTGCCCTTGCGGCAGCGGAAAGAAATACAAGAACTGCTGCGGAAAGAACTGATACGGGGAGAGACAGAAATGAGAAAACTTCTTGTTGTAGTAGACATGCAGAACGACTTTATCGACGGCGCGCTCGGCACGCCTGAGGCGGTCGCGATCGTTGAGAACGTGAAGGAGAAGATCCGCGGCTACGCTGCCGGTGACATCTTCGTGACGATGGACACGCACGCTCCTGATTACCTGAGCACGCAGGAGGGCCGCAACCTTCCGGTGGAGCACTGCATAAAGGGCAGCATGGGCTGGCTTGTAAGAAGGGATATCGCCGAGCTGCTTGACGGTGCGCGTGTTTACGAGAAACCGACTTTCGGAAGCACCGCTCTGGCGAAAGACATCGCCGCGATAGCCGCCGAAGAGGACATCGAGATCGAGATCATCGGTCTCTGCACTGACATCTGCGTGGTGTCGAACGCGCTCCTGCTTAAGGCCAACATGCCTGA
>SVDB01000098.1:2982-4861 GCA_015058065.1 Clostridiales bacterium | reverse complement strand
TTTACCCAGACCTTGTATACATCGGTGTTCTGAGTCTCGTCCCAGCTGATCACTATGTAGTCGGAGCCTCTGCCCGGCGAGCTGATCGAGTCCCTTTCGACCCTGCCCGGATACAGTCTGTAATGATTGACCGCCATTATGGCCGCCAGAGTGAACACCGCCATGAGCAGGACGGAAGCATACGAAAAGAGCCTGATCCATTTATACGGATGCAGGTCAAGAGCTTTCAGCCTGAGGCGTCTTTTGCGTCCCTCGGAATGCCCCTTCTTTTTTTTGATGCTTTTTACTTTCTTTCCGCGTATGAAATGCGGCATGCTTCTTTTGTCCCTTTACAGTGAGAGCCGGTCCTTAGCGGGCCGGCTCCCTGATTTGTTTTTACTGATCTGCGTCGAATGGCAGTATCGCGACTACTCTGGCTCTCTTGATGGCCTTCGCAACTGCTCTCTGGTGCATTGCGCATGTGCCCGTGACTCTTCTAGGGAGGATCTTTCCTCTCTCTGTGATGTATTTCTTAAGAGTCTCAGCATCCTTGTAGTCGATCTTCTTGTCCTGATCTGCGCAGAACTGGCAAACTTTACGTCTTCTGATGCCAGTATTGACGCGCTTAGGTCTGCTGTTTCTTTCCATGATTCGTGCTTTCCCCTTTCTTAGAATGGAATATCATCTTCAGCTGCCTGGAATGTGTCAGGCATGTCGTCGAAACCCATAAGCGGTTCTGACGATGCGCTGAAGCCGGTGTCCTTCATGTCGCCGAATACAGGCTCTCTGCCCGTATACGTATCACGGCTTGCGAATGTATCGCGTCTGCCTTCGCCGTTTCCTCCACCGAGGAACTCGACTCTGTCCGCTACGACGTCAGTCGTATAGACTGTGACACCTTCTCTGTTTTTGTAGCTTCCGGTCTGGATCCTTCCCATGACAGCGACCTGTCTGCCCTTTGTGAGGTAACGGTCGCATGTCTCAGCCTGTCTGCCCCAGACTGTGATGCGGATGAAATCCGCGCCCTGGTCTTCGCCCTGTCTTCTTGGTCTGTCGACCGCGATGGTGAAGCGGCACATTGCAGTCTGTGTGTTTGCTGTGTAGCTGAGTTCAGGATCTCTGGCAAGTCTTCCGATAAGTACTACACTGTTCATAACTTGCCCCCTTTACTACTCTTCGTCCTGACAAACGATGATATGTCTCATTACGTTTTCGTTGATCCTCATCCTTCTGTCGAGTTCCTTCGGCAGTTCAGCGTTTGCCTTGAACGGCAGAACTACGTAGTAGCCTGTGTTCTTCTTGTTGATGCTGTAAGCAAGTCTTCTCTCGCCCCAAACATCAGCTTCGCCGGCTTCGCCGTCTGTGCCGATGACTGCCTTGACCTTTTCGATCAGGTCAGCCTTGGCTTCCTCGTCCATGGTCGGATCAAGCACGAATAGAAGTTCATAATCTCTCATGTTGACACCTCCTGTGGTCTTGTTGGCGCGGGCTCTCCCCGCGCAGTAGGTTGAGCGTCCCTATTGACGCGCTTGACTATTATATACTTGCCCTTGCAGATAATTCAAGGGATTTTTTGTGAATATTTGTTGTTGATCTCAGCTTACTTAGCTTCTGCGTCACGCTTGCCTTTCCCTGCCAGTATCCCACCAAGTTTCATGAGGTCAGAGCATGGATGCTCAAATACCTTCAGGCTGAAGAAAGCCGTCATCGCGATCGCTATGACGATATATACCGCGTACGCCGCGATCATCGGACCCTGACCGCCAATGAAAGCGTGTCCCTTTACCTGACCTGCCACGGACGCGTCGTATGTTCCTCCGAAAAGCACGAACAGTTTCGGAAGCACCGCCCAGTTGCGGAACAGATAGCATACCGGTCTGTGCCAGAAATATACATTGAG
>SVDB01000098.1:0-2882 GCA_015058065.1 Clostridiales bacterium | reverse complement strand
CCTTTGATACCAAGCGCGGCTTTCTCTTCCGTGATATAGTGCTTGTGTACCAGCCCCGAAATAAAGATGAACGCCGGCATATGGAAAGTGTATATCCACAGCGTCGTCCATCTGACCAGATGCGAGTCCGATACATAGTCGGTCGTCATGTGACCAAGCACAACAAGGAATATGAGCAGCGCCTTTACGTTGTCATACTTATAGATACGTTGCTTCATCCGTTCTGTCCGGTGCTCCTTTATTCGTACTGCAGCTTCTGGATAAGTTCGTAAAGAGCCGCAGCGGAGTTGAAGTTCTCCGGGAGCAGGTCATTCACGTTGATCTGGATGTCGAACTCATCATTCACATCCGTAACGATGGCCACGATGTCGAGAGAGTCGAGCATCTCGTTGTCGATCAGCTTGTCCTCGGTCTCAAAATCGATATCAGGCCTTACTTCGCTCATGATCCTAAGCAGTTCTTCCATTACTATTTCCTCCCTATCTCTTCTTTGAGTTTTACTCTGTCGATCTTGCTGTTCTTGTTCATCGGCAGTTTGTCATATCTTTTGTATATGTTCGGCCACATGTATTTCGGCAGCTTGTCGCTGAGGAATTTTACTATGGCCTTGGTGTCTTCGGTCTCAGACTGATAGAAGCAGACGATCTTACCGCGCTGCTCGTCATACAGGCAGCACGATGTGTCGATGAAAGGTATGGCGTTGAGCGCCACTTCGATCTCACCCAGCTCTATCCTGTGGCCCATGTGTTTTATCTGGAAGTCGCGTCTTGACGCGAACACGAGATTTCCATCCTCATTATAGTAGGCCATGTCGCCCGTGCCATAGAGCATGCTCTCGTACTCCGTTATCGCCGGATTGCGGAAGAAGGCTTCATCCGTCTTCTCCTTATTGTTCCAGTATCCGAGCGAAAGGCTCGTGCCCGAAACGCAGAGTTCGCCGATCTCGCCCGGCTTTGTGACAAGCTTCTCTCTCTTCTCATCGAGCAGATATATCCTTGTATTCACGAATGGTTTGCCGATAGGCAGAGCCTTCAATTCGTCATGCTTGCCGTCCACTATATAGTAAGTGCAGTTGCAGGTTATCTCAGTCGGGCCGTAGAGATTGACGTACATCGGTTCAGGAACATTCTCGATCCAGTAGTTCAGCGCCTTTATCGGCATGACCTCTCCCGAGAACATTATATATCTGAGTTTCGGAAGCTCATCGACAGCGCCGAGTGCCTTAAAGTCCGAAACGATCCTGAGAGCCGACACTGCCCAGATCAGGGTGTTGACCCTGTATTCCACGAGGAACTCCAGCAGCAGTTTAGGCAGACTGAAGAGCTTCTTCGGCACTACCACCACGGACGCTCCGTTTCTCATCGCATTATATATATCCTTTACCGACACGTCGAAGTCGAACGGCGCCTGATTGGCATGCACCATTTCAGAGTCAAAGCCGAATGTATCGGCGAACGCCTCGACGAGATCTATGACCGAGCGATGGCATACGACGACTCCTTTCGGGACTCCCGTGGATCCCGAGGTGAATATTCCGTAAAGCGGGTCTGTGTCTATCGCTGACGCTCTGACCCCGGCCAAAGCCTCTTCATCTATGCTTCCGTCAGAAAGGATCTTTTCGAGGCTGACTGCCCCCTCTACCTCTTTCTCTGTATTTGTGCGGCCGTCGATCACAGCCACGGGATCGAGGGTATCATAGATGAGCTTCACTCTCTCAGCAGGCATCGTGTTGTCGATAGGCACATAGAAATTGCCGCTGTAGACGATGCCCATGAAAGCGACTATCGAGCGGATGTTTCTGTCGATGATGACGGCCACCGGTCTGTTGCGGTATCCTGCCGCTTCGTTCGCGAGCAGGTATGTCGCGACGGTCTTCGCCTGTCTCACATATTCCGCGTAAGTCAGACTCTCATGCTCGTCTTGCAGCGCGGTCTTGTCAGGGAACCGCTCAGCGCTTCTTTCAAGATATTCAAGTACGTTTCTTGTCATTGTATATACCGCCTTGTTGATTTACCGCTTTAAACGGGTGCGTAATTCCCGCGCTAGAATTCTCTGTAGATGAATACCGACGCGTCGTATCCCGGTCCGTAAACTCCCAGGATGAGGACTGCCGAGAAGAGAAGCAGATAGATGGCCCATCTGATCAGCATGGCCTTCTTGTCTATGTACTCTCTCATCTCCGCGTCAGTGCCCGCGCCCTCGTCATCACCGGCCATTTCGATGATGCCGCCGCCGGCTCCCTTCTTTGCCATCTTGGCGTTGTACAGCTGTTCCTGTTTGAGACTCACAACGAACACGACCGCGATAGCGACCGCCAGTACGAGATAGTCGTACTTGGTCAGTTCGAATCCCTTGTAGGCAGTCATGAATCCGCCCTTATACGGGATGAAGAGCGACTTTATCATGTGCAGCGACGCTTTCATCGACGCTCCGTTGGAGAAGAGTCTTCCGAACGAAACGATGAAGTAAGTCCTTATCATCGCGAAGACATGCCAGCCCTTGCTGCCGTCCTTGATATGGAGAGCTTTCTTCCAGCTGACAAAGTACGGCGCCATGATGTCTGCCAGGCAGATGACAGTAGCGTTGTACAGTCCGTAGGCCACGTTCTGCAGCTCGCCGCCCTGCCACATACCGATGCACAGGAACACCAGATAGTTGCCGATGAACACCGGCACCATTTTGCCGATACGGTCGCCGAATACCTTGCGCGCCTTTTTACCGAGTTCTCCTATCGGCTTTGACAGCGCGACGGTGAAGAAAATGTAATCGCGGGTCCAGAAGCTGAGCGAGATATGCCATCTGTGCCAGAACTCCTCAAGGCTGTCACCGAAGTAAGGCCTCCTGAAGTTGCGCGTCATGTCTATGCCCATCGTCTGAGCGAC
>SVDB01000097.1 GCA_015058065.1 Clostridiales bacterium | reverse complement strand
CTTTTTTATCTTCTTTTTTTGGAGCCTCGCTATTCTATTCCGGTAACCTTGTACTCCTTGGCTTCTACTGCTTCCTTGAGCACGGCATCAGCTACATCTGCCGACATCGATACTACCGCGGTTCCTGCCTCATGGCTGACCTCGGCTGCCTCTACGCCTTCAAGAGCTTCAAGAGCCTTCTTAACAGCGGCTTCACAGTGCGGGCACATCATTCCCTCGATCTTCATTGTTTTCTGCATCAGTTTTTCCTCGCTTTCATTTTTACTATTATTGACAGGCGCGTCAGTATCAGCAGAGCCGGCCTGTGATGAACGTTTTGAGTTTTGCGCGCCGGAGCTCTTTCCGGCGCCGGCGTCGAACAGATTGAGCCTGAGCGCGTTGGTGACAACGCAGAAGCTTGAAAGGCTCATCGCTGCTGCTCCGAGCATAGGGTTAAGTGCCCAGCCGAACAGCTTTATGAATGCTCCTGCAGCGACAGGTATGCATATAGCGTTATAGAAGAATGCCCAGAACAGGTTTTCATGTATGTTTTTGAGCGTCTTGCGTCCGAGCCTCACAGCCTTTACCGCGTCTGAAAGACTGCTGTTGACCAGTACGACGTCCGCCGCGTCGAGGGCGACATCCGTGCCCGCGCCTATCGCTATTCCGACGTTCGCCCTCGTAAGAGCAGGGGCGTCGTTGATGCCGTCGCCTATCATAGCGGTGCGGCCCTGTTCCATAAGTCCGCGGATGACTTCTTCCTTGCCGTCCGGCAGGACTTCAGCTATCACCTCATCGACTCCGACCTCAGAAGCGATGGCGTCCGCGGTCTTCTTTCTGTCGCCGGTCAGCATGACGGTCCTGATGCCCATCTCCCTGAACTGTCTTATGGCGTCAACACTGTCTTCTCTTACAGAGTCCGCCAGAGCGATAAGACCCAGCAGTCTGCCGCCTTTTTCGAAGAGCACTGACGTTTTTCCGGCGTTGGGATATTCTGCTGTTTCTCTCAGAAGCCGGTCAATATCTTCCTGCGCTACACCGTTCGAGGCCATGAACGCGGCATTGCCTCCGGCTATGCTGACTGCCCTGGAGCCGTCCCAGGTGAACGCCTTGACACCTCCGCCCGGCACCTCGGTATAGTCGCTGATCCTGAGGGTCGTGCCTCCGATGTATTCAGAGACCGCTTTCGCGAGAGGGTGGGTGGATCTTGATTCTACCGCGGCCGCGACGGTAAGCAGCTCATCTTTCGGGACTCCGCGGCAGGTAAATACGTCTGTTACCTTAGGATCTCCGCCTGTGATCGTGCCCGTCTTATCGAGCGCCACTATCTCTACGCGGCCTGTCTCCTCAAGCGCTGCAGCGGTCTTGAAGAGTATGCCGTTTCGCGCTCCTACGCCGCTTCCGACCATGATGGCGACAGGTGTAGCGAGCCCGAGCGCGCACGGACAGCTTATGACAAGTACCGATATGGCTCTGGCGAGAGCAAATCCCATATCCTTTCCGGCCGCAAGCCAGATGACAAGAGTGATAAGCGCGATGCCTATCACCACCGGGACGAACACTCCGGACACGCGGTCGGCGATCTTGGCGATAGGAGCTTTCGTTGCCGCCGCGTCACTCACCATGCGTATGATCTGAGCGAGGGTGGTATCTTCGCCGACCCTTGTGGCTCTGCAGCGAATGAACCCGGACTGATTGGTAGTGGCCGCGGATACGCTGTCGCCGGCTTTCTTATCGACAGGTATGGATTCGCCTGTAAGAGCGGCTTCATTGACAGCCGAGTTTCCTTCTAAGATCACTCCATCGACCGGAATGTTTTCGCCCGGACTGACCAGGAACACATCGCCGACACGAACCTGCGACACAGGGATCTCAGTTTCGATCCCGCCTCGCTCAACGACCGCTGTCTGTGGCGCTAACTTCATCAGACTTTTCAGCGCGTCCGTTGTCTTTCCCTTGGAACGCGCTTCGAGCATTTTGCCCACTGTGATGAGAGTCAGTATCATGGCTGCTGACTCAAAGTAAAAGTCATGCATATATGCCATTACTGCTTCGCTGTCACCTGAAAGCTGCGCGCCTGTCATCGCGAAGAGCACGTATGTGCTCCAGCAGAACGAAGCGGCGCTGCCCATGGCGACCAGCGTGTCCATATTTGGAGCGCCATGTATGAGCCCTTTGAATCCGTTGATAAAGAACTTCTGATTAATTACCATCACTATAGCCGCGAGGATCATCTGGGCGAGTCCCATCGCGACGTGATTTCCTTCGAAGAAGGCAGGGAGAGGCCAGCCCCACATCGCGTGACCCATCGAAAAGTACATGAGGACCAGAAGGAATCCTATGGAAGTGAAAAGGCGCTTCCTGAGGACCGGCGTCTCTCTGTCTTCGAGAGCTGCCTCATCAGCGGCGAAACCGCTCCGCTCAGCGTTCTGAGCGTTGTCGGCAGACTTCAGCCTGGCGCCGTAACCAGCTTCGGTAACGGCGCGTATGATATCTTCAGGCGAGGCGCTTCCCTCTACTCCCATTGAATTTGTAAGAAGGCTGACTGAACATGAGTCGACACCATCGACTTTGGATACAGCCTTTTCGACCCGCGCCTGACAGGCGGCGCAGCTCATTCCCGTAACTATATATTGTTCCATTTTCTTTCACAGATCTCTTTCACAGACTTTTCGCTTATTTCATCATCTTCTGAAGAGTTGCGACAAGTTCTTCCACTACATCATCGTTGCCGTCCCGTATATCATTTCTGACGCATGTGCGGATGTGGTTGGACAGGAGCACTTTGCTGAAACTGTTCAGGGCCGAGTTGACCGCCGATGTCTGGATCAGGATATCAGGGCAGTAAGCTCCGCGCTCCACCATTGCCTTGATGCCGCGCACCTGTCCCTCGATACGGTTGAGTCTGTTGATCAGATCCCTGTATTCTTCGGGACTGCGTTCCTTGTGCTTTTCGCTGCACGCGCAGCAGTCTTTTACCGCGCTGTCTTTGCGGACTTCGTTTTTATCTGTCATATATAAACCCCGTATTTAATATTAACTATAATGATCGATCATACCCTATAGGGGTATCTGCAAATCAAATATATACCCCATACGGGTATAAGTCAAGTGCCGGACAGGCTGTCGGGATACATACAGGCAAGGCAGTAAAACAGCGGTACGGCGATATGCCCCTTGGAGGGATGTTTTTTTGTGTATCATATTGTCTATTATCAATGAAACTAATTGTATGAAATCAGTTTCGCGTGATAGAATGTTATCAATAGTGTGGGTACCTTTTCTCGGGTATCCGGCGGCCTTACAAGGGCCGTATATGTTAACCAAAGAGAGGGAGAGATGAAAGATTTAAAGCACCTGATTTACTTCGAGGACCTGCTTCAGGAGGCTAATAACGAGCTGATCGGACAGGCCCAGAAAGAGGGCATGAAGTGCATAGGCTATATGTGCGAGAACGTGCCTGAACCGCTGCTCAATCTGCCCGGCTGCTTCTCGGCAAGGCTGCGCGCTCCGCGTACGGGATCGATTGATGTAGGCACTTATTATCTGACAAGCTTCCTTTGCGAGTATTCCAGAGCGATCCTCGAGAGAGCGCTTGAAGGAGGCTACAACTTCCTGGACGCGGTCATCACACCGGACGGCTGCACCATGCTGAACCGCTGCGTTGAGAACATGGACGTACTTCAGGCTATGGGCAAGGACAAGAAGGGCTTCTTCTTCGACTACATGGAGATCCCTATGAAGGCTGACTATAACGGCCTCAACCTCTATGTGGTGCAGTGCAGGAACCACATCCTGAAGCCGCTTGCCGAAAATTACGGTATCGACACATCCGATGCTGCCATCCGTAAGGCTGTTGACCAACACAACAAGGTCTGCGAGCTGCTCAGAGCGATCGGAGACTTCCGCAAGCTCGATGAGCCGACTATTACAGGTTATGAATACAGCGTATTCTGCCTTGCGTCCTATGTTGCTCCGAAGCACCTCATAATCGACAAGCTCGAAGAGACTCTCGAAGAACTCAAGACAAGAAAGCCTGATGCCAAGCCTTGGTTCAAGGCAAGGGTAGAGGTCGTCGGTTCCGAGGTCGATGACACCGATTTCATCAAACTGGTCGAAGAAAGCGGCGCGTTCGTATGCTGCGACAGATTCTGCTACGGTTCGCTTCCTGGCAGAGATCCGATCTACCTCAATGATGAAGAGGACGCTCTTACACAGCTTTGCAGCGCTTACATGTACAGAGGCGAGTGCCCTCGTTACATGGATACCGTGACGATGGACGGACGCCGTTCATATGTCGATGAACTCGCGAAAGAGTACAAGGCTGACGGCATCATCTATCAGCAGATGAAGTTCTGCGATCCATGGGCTTATGAAAGAATGATGGGCTCACACATCCTCAGAAACAGATATGATTGGCCGGTGCTCGCGGTAGACAGACCGTACACTATCGGATCGTCGGGACAGATGCGCACACGTGTGCAGGCTTTCCTTGAGAGCATCGATATCAAGAAGATCCAGAAGGAGGGTTAGTGATGGCAGTCAAAAAATTCAAGACCATGGTAAACCCTGAAAAGATAAAGGGCGATACAAGATACGGCGACCTTTACAAACCGCATGGCAAGGTCAGAAAACGCCGTGAGTGGCGCGGAGTGGGAGACACTCTTTATGATTATTCCAGATGGCTGGGCATCATGCTCACACTCGGAAAATTCGTAGCTAAGCCGCGCAACATCAAATTCTTCTTCAGATACCGCTGGATGGCCAACTATCTGGCAGTACCGATGATGGTAGACAGATTCACTCAGGGTCTCAGAGGCGAATACCTCAGAGACCCTGAGTGAATCTGTCTACCATCATCGGTACTGCCAGAGTTGGCCATCCAGCGGT